>JAPLFG010000005.1:300000-415489 GCA_026390795.1 Ignavibacteriales bacterium | reverse complement strand
AAGGTTTGGCACCTCGATGTCGGCTCATCGCATCCTGGGGCTGAAGAAGGTCCCAAGGGTTTGGCTGTTCGCCAATTAAAGCGGTACGTGAGCTGGGTTCAGAACGTCGTGAGACAGTTCGGTCCCTATCCTATGCGGGCGAAGGATACTTGAGAAGAGTCGCTTCTAGTACGAGAGGACCGAAGTGAACGTACCTCTAGTGTACCAATTGTCTCGCCAGAGGCATAGTTGGGTAGCTATGTACGGATGTGATAAGCGCTGAAAGCATCTAAGTGCGAAGCACACTTCAAGATTAGGTATCCCTGCCGAAAGGCACTAAAGACTCCTTGGAGATTACAAGGTTGATAGGCTGCAGATGTAAGTTCCGTGAGGAATTCAGTCGAGCAGTACTAATAAGTCGTGAGGCTTAGCCATTTTTTTATTTCAAGATAGTTGTTACTACTAGATTCAAACTCTTTCTTTCTTTCATTTTATTTTTGACAGATACTGTTCCCGCTTTGCGGGACAAAAGTTTTCTGGTGGTTATAGCTAAGGGGAAACACCTCTTCCCATTCCGAACAGAGAAGTTAAGCCCTTATACGCCGATGGTACTGCGTGCGCAGGTGCGTGGAAGAGTAGGTAGCCGCCAGGATTTTATTTTAAGCCCCGATAGTATCGGGGCTTTTTTTTATTTAAAAATATTTCAATTATACTTCTCTGAATAAATAAGATCCAGATCTAAATATTCTATTTGTATTACCTTTTTATCTCCTTTCCGCCGAGCTCTTTTATTATAGCATTTGCCAACGGATTTTCATCACCACCTGAAGTTTTGGTATCAGAAACTTTGTTTGATTGAACAGATTGTTTCTTGCCGGAATTTTTTTTGTCGCGAGATACGGTTAATCCAATTTTCTTACCGAATACTTCTTTAGTTTTTTTATCGAGATACGTTTTATTCTCATTAATTATATCTCCATCTTCCGGATGCTCAACCTCAATGTGAAGCTGATCATTTGAAAATTGTAGAAGGTTGGAGTTTAATAGTAATTCAGCAAAAAATAATTTTTCGGATTTAACCTGCTCAATGAAATCATTCCATTTAGAAATAATATCTTTGAAATCATTAGAAGAATCTAAAGTTGGTGCAACAAAAGCTTTTATTTCCGGTACGATCACTTCTTCTTTCATAGCCAACCGAACATTTGAATTAGTTGTATCTATTTGTTTTTTTGCATTATAATTCGACGAAGAATCAAAAATTTTATTTACTTTTTTATCCGGTTCGTCAATATCCATCTTCGAAAGAACTTCGGTTATAGTCGAAGATCTTTCCAGCCCGATTAAATGACAAAGTGAAATTTCGATTTTCAGCTTTTGATTGGATGATGATTTCAGTTCCCATTGGATCTTGTTTAGGAACGCCATGGCTCGCAGAAGATCGCCTTCGGAAAATTTATTAGTGTATTCTAAATATCTTTTCTTGAATATCTCAGCTGTTTCAATTAAATCTGTATTTTTACTTATAACCACCGTCATTATATTTCTAAAATGTTCGATCAATCCATTCATAAAATCAATATTGTTCCAACCGTTTGCATAAATTTTTTGAGATACTTCGAAAGCTGAGACAAAATTCTTTTCAAGTATTGAATCTGAAATCGTAAAATAAATTTCTTCATCAATCAGATTGAGCATTTTTGAAAGTAAAATAGAATCAACATTATTTCCGCTGAAAGAGATAACCTGATCGAACAGACTTTGAGCATCCCGTAACGCACCGTCTGCTTTTTTAGAGATGAGTGTTAGAGACAAATCATCAATTGTGATATTTTCCGCAGCTGCAATCTGCGAGAGTAATTTTTTCATAACGCTCATTTCAATACGTCTGAAATCGAAGCGCTGACAGCGGGAAATTATAGTTAACGGTACTTTGTGTACGTCGGTAGTTGCAAAAATAAATACTGTATGTTCCGGCGGTTCTTCGAGTGTTTTAAGTAGTGCGTTGAACGATTCCGTCGTCAACATGTGAACTTCATCGATGATATAAACTTTGTAGCTGCCTTTAGTTGGTGCATACTTAACCGATTCGCGAAGAGTCCTAATCTCTTCAATTCGTCTGTTTGAGGCGCCGTCAATCTCGATAATATCTAATGATTGCGAATTAGCAAATGATAAACACATTTCGCATTGGTTACAAGGTTCGCCATCTTTTGAATTCGTGCAATTTAAAACCTTTGCTAAAATTCTTGCCGTTGTAGTTTTTCCTACTCCGCGAGGACCTGCGAATAAATATGAATGAGCAACCCGGTTATTGAGTATAGCATTTTTGAGAGTCGTTGTTATGTGTTCTTGTCCAACTACATCTTCAAACGTCTGAGGTCTCCACTTGCGTGCTGTAACAACAAACTTTACCTGCTCAGTCATAAATTCTCTCTTTATAAAGTAAATCTTTCAAAAGATAGTTTTTTGGTTAAATGATCGCAAAGCATTTCTAAATATTTTTTATCTACCTTATTAAATGAACCTTCTTCATAGCTGTCCAGATCGAACACACCGAAAATCATTTCATCTTTCATTAGGGGAATTACGATTTCAGAACGAGATCCCGAATCGCATGCTATGTGTCCGGGAAATTTATTCACATCATCAATTATAATTGTTTTCTTTGACGCAGCGGAAGTACCGCAAACACCTTTATTCATCTCAATGACAGTACATGCAATTTTTCCCTGGAATGGACCTAGAAAAAGTTTCCCGTCTCTATATAAGTAAAATCCAACCCAGCTAATTTTATTAAACGCTTCTTTTAGTGCCGCTGAAACATTTGCCAAGTTGGAAATCAACGGTTCATTAATGTTAATGAGCGCTTCAATTTGAGGTAATAACGATTTATAAATCTCCTCATCGGATAGAGATTTATTAATTGTAATTGTATCTGACATTATATTATATGTATTAATAGATTACTGACTAAAAAATTATTTCCCGAATTAACATTCTTACTACAGCAGTGTATTTAAAATTATAAAAGGTGTGCGTCATTTCAATGCATTTTTTATTATCAAGTTCCCTCAAAGATACTTGGAATGGAAAATCAAATAAATTAACTCTTCGTAACCAAGGTGCTTTTAGTTTATCACTAATGGCAATTTTTAGACTAGAAAGTGCATCCTCACCGCTTGGTTCAGTATTATATCTAACCTTATTAACGTGAATATATTTTTTGGTTTTATTCTCTGTTATTTTTATTGAACCTTCGGCGATACATTTATTCATTTCTGAAAGTGTTTTTTTAATTCTTTCAACATTTAGCCGTTCTTGTAATCTAACCCTTCCGTATCTTTCTTCGATTTTTTTTTCAAGTGTCTCAAGATAATTCTTGAATTCTTCTACTATTTCCTCACTTAATGGCTCTTCCTTTTGCGCAATATTAGACCGACCAGAATTAATATTCTTGTAGACATCCTTATTTAAGTCCATAAATATTCTCCCCAATCTTTAAAACCAGCATTTAATATTATCTCTTGTTGAATTTATTTTAAGATAATGATTCTATTAGCTTCACCTTAATATCAAATTTAATGATGATCTTTTCTATAGTATTATTATCGTTTCTTTTTTCTGCTAGTTGATTTTTTTTCTCTCGGAGATTCAAACACGTATGGCAAAGCTTCTTTAATTGTCTCAATAGGGACAATTTTTAATCCTTCCTTAACCTCGTTTTTAATTTCGCTCAGATCTTTTACATTTTCCTTCGGAATTAGAACCGTCTTCATTCCATTTCTTCTTGCGGCTAAAAGTTTTTCGTTTAATCCGCCGATAGGTAGTACTTTCCCACGCAATGTAATTTCACCGGTCATTGCAATATCATTACGTGCCGGTTTATTGCTGAGTGCCGAATACATTGCCATTGCAAGTGTAATACCTGCGCTCGGTCCGTCCTTTGGAATTGCACCCTCGGGTAAATGAATATGAATTTCTTTTCCTTTTGAAAAGTGTGCATCAAGACCAAAATCTTTTGCGTTTGATCGTAAGTAGCTTAATGCTGCCTGAGCCGATTCCTTCATCACGTTTCCAATTTGTCCGGTGATTGTAAGTTTTTCTGCACCAGTCATTACAGTTGCATCCACCTGAAGAATTTCTCCGCCAACACTAGTCCATGCTAAACCTGTAACACTTCCAACTCTTAATTCTTTATCAGCTTTTTGAGCTCTGAATCTTGGAACACCTAGAAATTTTTCTACTAGAGCTGAATCAATTGGAAATTTCTTCTTTGATTTTAATGATTTTCCATTGTTCGAATGAGTAGAAACTATTTCTCGAGCTGTCTTTCTTAATACAGAAGCTATTTCACGTTCTAGATTTCTTACTCCGGCTTCCCGGGTGTACTCCATAATAATTTTATTTATCGCTTCATCTTTATACTCAACATTAAATTTTTCCAAACCATGAGCTGCAATTTGCTTCGGAATTATATGGCGTTTTGCAATCTGAATTTTTTCGTGTTCCAGATAACCGGGCAACTCAATAATTTCCATTCTGTCCTGAAGAGGAAGGGGAATATTGTAACGAACATTAGCAGTAGTTATAAACATTACTTGAGAAAGATCATAATCTATATCAAGATAGTGGTCATTGAAAGTATGGTTCTGTTCGGGATCTAACACTTCCAACATTGCAGAAGAAGGGTCGCCTCGGAAATCCATGCTCATTTTATCTATTTCATCAAGAAGCATTACGGGATTTATTGTTTTAGCGCGCTTCATAGATTGAATTATTTTCCCCGGCATAGAGCCGATATAAGTCCTTCTATGACCTCGAATTTCAGCTTCGTCTCTAACTCCACCGAGAGAAATGCGTACAAAATTCCTTCCGATTGCCCGTGCAATTGATTTTCCTAAAGAAGTTTTTCCAACTCCGGGAGGTCCCACAAAACATAAAATTTGTCCGCGCATATTTTTCACAAGATTTAACACAGCAATATGTTCAACAATTCTTTCTTTAGGTTTATCAAGCCCGTAATGATCTTCATCTAAAATTTTACGAACGTTTTTTATATCAAGGTGATCTTTAGTTTTTGTGTGCCAAGGAACATCAACAAGCCAATCCAGATAGTTGCGTATAACTGTTGATTCCGGTGAACTTGGTGGAGTCTTCTTCAATTTAGTAAATTCTTCAATCGCTTTTTCAAAAACTGCTTTAGGCATTTTTGCCGTATCGATTCTTTCTTTCAGTTTTATAAAATCGGGCGATGTCTCTTCTTCCTCTCCAAGTTCATCCTGCAGAATTCTGATCTGCTCTTGTATAATAAATTTCCGCTGTGTCTTTTGTATATTATCCTGGACTTTACCTTCAATCTCTTTTTCGATTTTCAATATTTCAATTTCGGAGTTTAGTAAACGGATCACTTCATAAAGTTGATCTTTCAATGAAAAATTTTGAAGTATCTTTTGCTTCACATCGATTTGTTGATTGATATTCGCGGCAACGTAAAACAATTTTCTGTCCGGTTCATCAATATTATCAAACGCATGAACAGCTTCCGGAGGTATTGATTTATTTATTTTAACATATTCTTTGAATAATGTAGACATTTGCCGCAAGAGGGCATTCATTTCCCGCTTGTCTTCATTTTTGGGAGTAATGACTTCTATCTCAGCCTCAAAAAAATTGGTTCGTTCGGTGTAAGCAATAATTCTTCCTTGAATAATTCCATCAACCAGAATTTTCAAGAGACCGTTTGGCAATTTTAATATTTGAATTATTTTGGCGATTGTTCCTTCTATATAAATATCTTCTTTTGCCGGTTCTTCAACATTCGATCTTTTTTGCGCGGCGAGGAAAATATATTTGGAATTATCGAGTGCAAAATTTGCCGCCCGGATTGATTGCTCACGTCCTACTAGAACGGGGAAAATCATGTAGGGGAATATCACATTATCACGTAACGGCAGAACGGGAAGAACGTGCGGAATGTTCTCTATACTCGTAATTTCATCGCTGAGCTTTGTATTTTTTTCATTCATCAGGGTTAAAAACTCCGTATTTGATTTACAATCAAAATATACCAATAAATCATAGGGCTATCAAGGAAGACTAATAACGGTTATTTTATCTAATTCCCTTCCTCTTAATCTTGCTCATGATCCTAATCTTAATCATGATCTTATTCTTAGCACCTTAGGAATGTATAGATCAAGATCATGAAAAAGAGCAAGATCAAGATCACGAAAGAGAGTAAGATGAAGATCATGAAAAAGAGGAAGATCAAGATCATGAAAGAGAGAAAGATGAAGATCATGAAAAAGAGCAAGATCACAAACAAGAATATGAGTCTGAAAAGCATTAACAAGATTAACAGCAGGAAAACTTTTATTAAACTATTTTTGTAAAAACAATTTATGGAAGATTATGATTGACAAAGTAATTCAAATTTCGAAAGAAGCTGGAGAAATTGTTAAAGAAGGATTTGGCAAAAATTTTTCTGTTGAGTTCAAAACCAATATCACGGATATGGTAACGGAAATAGATAAAAAATCGGAAGCAGCGATAATAAATTATATAAAGAAGGAATTTCCTACTCATGCGGTTCTTGCTGAAGAGAGCGGCGAGCATAAATCATCATCGGATTATTTATGGGTAATTGATCCACTTGACGGAACAACCAATTTTGCTTTAGGACTGCCGATATTTTCCGTTTCAATCGGACTTCAGAAAAACAGTGAAACAATCTGCGGGGTAGTCTATGATGTGATGCGGGATGAAATTTATTCTGCGGAAATTGGAAGCGGGTCATTCCGAAATGGGAAAAAATTGCAAGTCAGTTCTAATGATGATTTAGGAAAGAGTATGCTGGTTACCGGATTTCCATACGATATTCATGATAATCCGGATTTTGCAATTGAAAGATTTGCTGCATTTTTGAAAACTTCCCGTGCGGTTAGAAGATTGGGATCCGCCGCAATTGATATGTGTTATGTAGCTGCGGGCGTTTTCGATGGATTTTGGGAAGTGCATCTTCATCCATGGGATATGTGTGCCGGCAAATTAATTATAGAAGAAGCCGGCGGTGTTGTTACAAATTTTGCAGGAGAGGAAATTGATATTTTCTCCAAACAAATATTAGCAACAAATGGAAAGGTGCAGAAGCGGATGATTGATGTATTGAAATCTTATTAGTTATATTTTTTTTGAAAATTTCATTCACCGATTAATTTCCTTAACTCGCCGATTATTTATTATTCGTATCAATGAATTAATTTATTTTGGTTTTGAAAAAAAATCTCAAGACAAAAATATCTTTGATAAATTGAACTAGCACAAAATTTTTATGATTCTCTTGTTTGAATAATCTGGAATTCATAATTTCGACTCAACTTTTTATTTATAACCGAAAACTGTTAAAACTATAGAGTATAAAAGTGAAAACTACAAACGCAGATTTATCATCATTAAAAATTGACAGAGCGACCGAACTTAAAAATCCTGAACAGCGCGGTAAGATGTTTAAGATGATTGCAACGATTGCGGGAATTATTATTTTCATTCTTATAATTTATTTTGGATGGAAATCCTTTACCAACCCCGCTGTTGAAGTAAAATTAACATCTGTTACTTTGCAGTCACCGGCACAGACAAATGCTGTTTTAACTGCAAGCGGATATGTGGTTGCGCAAAGAAAAGCTGCTGTTGCTTCTAAAGGAACGGGACGTTTGGTCTACCTTGGTGTTGTTGAAGGAGACCGCGTTCAAAAAAACCAGGTGATTGCAAGAATTGACGACAGTGATATCAAAGCTCAGCTTGAACAGGCAAAAGCAAATTTGAAACTCAACGAAGCTGATCTTACCGACGCGGATAATAATTATAAACGTTACCAAAGTTTATTTAAATCCGGCTCAGCTTCTCAGATGGAATTGGATGGAGCGCAGTCAAGGTATAACCGTGTGCTTGCTTCAATCGAAGTTGCCAAAGCTCTGCTTCAAGGTGCTGAAGTTGCAATGGAAAATACTTTAATACGCGCACCGTTCAACGGAACGGTCCTAACAAAAAATGCAGATGTTGGCGAAGTTGTTGCACCTCTCGGAGCAGGTGTAAATTCCAAAGCAGCGGTTGTTTTGATGGCTGATATGACTTCACTTCAAGCCGAGATTGATGTATCGGAATCCAACATTGAAAAAATTAATATTAATCAAGATTGTGAAATACGTCTTGACGCTTATCCTGATAACGCTTATCCCGGTTATGTTGCCAAGATTGTTCCAACCGCAGACCGTTCCAAAGCAACTGTAATGGTTAAAGTCGGATTTAAAAATTACGATCAAAGAGTTCTGCCGGAAATGAGCGCAAAAGTAATTTTCTTAAATGAAAATTCAAAGAATGAAAACATTCAAGAGACAAAACAATTTCTCGTTGTTCCTATCGGTTCGGTTTTTACCCGTAACAACGCAAAAGTTGTTTATATGGTGCGTGATGAGACAGCTATCGAAGTTCCTGTAACTACAGGTAGAGAACTTGGTTCATATATCGAAATAAAATCCGGACTGATGAACGGAGATAAAATTATCGAGACGATTGATGAAAAAATTAAAGACGGCGTAAAAGTAAAATTGAAATAAAGTTTTAAGAAAAGCAGGAGAAAATATGTCTGTAATAATACAAGTAAAGAACGTTTCAAAATCGTATTGGAGAAACAGTTTGGAAATTCCTGTTCTTCATGATTTAACACTAAATGTTGAAGAAGGAGAATTCCTAGCTTTGATGGGACCTTCCGGTTCCGGTAAAACAACTCTGCTAAATCTTATTGCAGGAATTGATCGCCCTTCAAAAGGAGAATTGAATGTCGCCGGAACAGACATTGCAAGGCTGAATGAATCCGGTCTTGCTAAATGGCGGTCTGCCAATGTCGGTTTTGTATTTCAATTTTATAATTTGATTCCTGTTCTAACTGCATATGAAAATGTTGAACTCCCACTTCTTCTAACTAAACTTTCAAAGTCAGATAGAAGAAAACACGTTGAGAACGTGTTGAGCATTGTGGGACTTGGCGATAGGATTCATCACTATCCGAAACAACTGTCCGGCGGACAGGAACAGCGTGTTGCAATTGCCCGCGCAATTGTAACCGATCCGGTAATTTTGGTTGCCGACGAACCGACAGGCGATTTGGATAGAACTTCTGCAGAAGAAATTCTCACTTTGATGGAACGGCTCAATAAAGAATTTAAGAAAACAATTGTAATGGTAACTCATGATCCTCATGCGGCGGAAAAAGCAACGCGCCTGCTTCACTTAGAAAAAGGCGATTTGGTTTAAGGGGTTTGAGATGATTTCTTTATTAATACAATTGACAGAGTACTTTTCAAGAATAGAAATTTTGAGGATGTGGGACGATACTTTCTCACACCCCTTTAAGGAGCAGAAATGAAAGTATTCAAATTAATTTTTAAGAATGCTCTGCGGCATAAACTGAGAACATCATTAACTATTTTTGGAATTGCGATTGCAGTAATCGCTTATGGATTATTGAGAACCGTAGTAACAATTTGGGATTCAAGTGTTGATGCTGCCGGTGCGGACAGATTAATTACACGTCAGGCGGTTTCATTTATATTTCCGCTACCGCTAGCATACAAAACTAAAATTGAATCAGTTCCCGGAGTTAAGGAAGTCTGCGGAGCCGCGTGGTTCGGCGGTACTTACAAAGATAAAAGTAATTTCTTTGCAAGAGTGGCAATTGACGATAATTATTTTGATCTGTATCCAGAATTTATGGTCTCTAAAAATGACTTCGATCGTTATAAAAAAGAACGGAACGGTTGTATTGTAGGTAAATCAATTGCGGATCAATATAAATTCAAGATTGGAGATATCATAGTTCTCGATGGAGATATCTTTCCGGGCAGATGGGAATTTGTTGTGAGCGGAATTTATCTACCACAGAATAAAAATACAGATGCAACTCAGATGCTCTTTCATTGGGATTATCTAAATGAAAGAATCAAACAGGAAACCCCGGTAAGGGGCGATCAATTTTTTTGGTTCATAGTTAAGATTGATAATACAAACAACTCCGCTCAGATATCGGAAAAGATTGATGCGGAATTTAAAAATTCAACTGCAGAGACAAAGACGGAAACGGAAAAAGCATTTACACAAGGATTTGTTTCCGCTTCAGGTGCAATTATTACCGCAATGAATTTTATGTCCTTTGCGATTATTGGAATAATTATGCTGGTTCTTGCAAATACGATGGTTATGTCTGCCCGAGAAAGAACAAGAGAATATGCAGTATTTAAAACACTCGGATTCTCAGCTTACCATTTAACAGGATTGATACTTGGTGAATCAATGTTAATCTCTTGTTTGGGAGCTGGAATTGGAATTTCTTTACTCTATCCGATTGTAGCCGGATTCGAACAGGTTATGCCGAAAGGATTTTTCCCGTTCTTCTTTATTGAACCGATAACTGTTATACTGGCTGCAGCCTCCGCAATTTTTATTGGTGTTATAGCATCTGTCTTTCCGATACATAAAGCACTCAACACAAAAATTGTTGATGGATTTAGGTTTGTAGGATGATTTTTAATAATTAAAATGTCATTCCAGCGATAGCTGGAATCTAGTTTAAATAGATTCCGCAGCAAGCGCGACATGACAAAAAGAGGTAGACATGGCAGTTCCATTCAAATATGTTTTAAGAAGTTTTTATACTAGAAAACTTACGTCAGCAATTACTGTAACCGGAATTGCCTTAGTGGTTTTTGTTTTTGCTGCCGTATTGATGATGGCTTACGGTGTTCAAAAAACTTTAATTGCAACCGGATCGCCGGATAACATAATGGTAACAAGAAAAGCTTCCAACGGCGAGATATCAAGTATCATCGATGGTGAGACGCGTAACGTTATTAAGACTTTACCCTTCATTGCAAAATCGAATGACGGCAAACAGATCATCTCGGAAGAACCGGTCGTTGTAATCAATCTTGAAATTAAAAAAGGGGGAATGAGCAATGTAACTGTACGCGGCGTTTCTCCCGATGTACTCTTATTGCGTCCGCAAATCAAAATTAAAGAAGGAAGAATGTTCAATCCTTCTTTGAGAGAATTAATTGTTGGCGAAGCAATATCTAAAAAATTTCTCGGCGCTCAGATAGGAAGCACAGTAAAATTCGCAGGAGATAATTGGACAATTGTTGGAATTATGGAATCGAACGGAAGCGGATTTGATTCTGAATTGTGGGGAGATTCAAATCAATTACTAAATGCTCTTAACCGTGGAAGTTCCGTTTCCACACTTACATTTAAAATGGCAAATACTAATGATTTTGAAAAATGTAAAATTGCATTTGAAACCGACAAGCGTCTGGTCCAATTCGAACCTAAGATAGAACAGAAATTTTTTGAAGAACAATCGGAATTTCTTGCAACATTCATCCGCGTACTTGGAATTTTTATCACGGTAATTTTCAGTATCGGTGCAATAATTGGTGCAATGATTACAATGTATTCGGCTGTTGCTAATCGCACAGTTGAAATTGGAACAATGCGCTCTTTAGGTTTCAGCAGAAGAAGTATTTTAGTTGCATTCTTAACTGAAGCGCTTTTTATCTCGGTGATAGGCGCTGTAGTTGGATTATTCTTCGCATCGTTTTTACAATTTTTCACTGTTTCAACTCTGAACTTTAGTTCATTCGCAGAATTATCATTTTCATTCGCGCTATCGTTTTCGATCGTCATTTCATCATTCATTTTTGCTATTATCATGGGCTTCGTTGGAGGTTTTTTACCATCGGTTCGTGCTGCAAGGCTAAATATTGTTAATGCTTTGAGAGGAGGTTAAAAACAATCCTTTCAGATCTTTTCGCAGTTAAGTTCAAAATCATCAAAATGAGAAAGAATTTCATCTAATTTCCTCATTATTGGATCAAACTACTGTCTGGAATTAAATTAGATTATTAATTTGCAGCATCGGGGTTGATTTCCTATTTTTGCAAGCCAAATGTCAAATAAAATTATCATAGCAATAGACGGTCCCGCCGGTTCCGGTAAAAGTACTGCTGCTAAAAACATTGCTCAAAAGCTCGGATTCATATATTTGGATACGGGTGCAATGTACCGCGCAATAACTTTTCTTGCTCTCCGTGACGGAATTTCGGAAGATATCTCCGCTGTTATCGAATTGGCGAGGCGGATTAATCTTAAGCTAAGATTTGAAAACGGCATTACTAGAGTCTTTGCAAATGATGAAGAAGTTACCGAGCAGATTAGAAGCGCAGAAGTGAATGCAAAAGTGAGCGACATAAGTAAAATTCCTGAAGTTCGCTCGGAACTTGTAAAAATTCAGAAAAAGCTTGGCAACGAAGGCAATATTGTTGCCGAAGGACGAGATGTTACTACTGTCGTATTTCCTAATGCTGATCTGAAAGTTTTCCTAACAGCAACTATTGACGTCCGTACAAAAAGAAGATTGAGAGAATTTCAGGAAAAGAATTTTTCAATCACTTATGATGAAGTAAAAGAAAATCTTGAAAAGAGAGATAAGCTTGACAGCGGAAGAGAAGTTTCTCCTTTACGTAAAGCAGAAGATGCAATCGAGTTTGATAATTCTGCGTTAACTCCGGAACAAGATTTGGATTATTTATTGGTGAAGATTAAAGATGTGCTAAAAAAAAGTTAATGAAGTAACTGAGTGACTGAGTAAGAGATTTTGACTAACAGCTAATTGCCAAAAGCTTTTAGCTATAAAATACCATCACAAAAAACTGATGTATAACTAAACAAAAACTGCCAAGATTTCTTTGATGGTAGGATAATCGAAGCAGAGTAAGACAAGCAGGAGCTCAGATGTTCGAACAAGAAAAAGATACTGTTAAAAAAGTATCTAAAGTAAAAAAAGAAAGATTCATCAATGAAGATGAATACTCACCGGAAGATTTAAAAGAATTATCAAAACTTTATGCAGATTCATTTCGCGAATTTAAAGAAGGCGAAATTGTTACCGGAAAGATTGTTGGCATAAACGCAGATAACGTTGTTGTAGATGTCGGATTCAAATCCGACGGCTCAATTTCTAAAGCAGAATTCAATTCAACTGACGAAATTAAAATTGGCGAAAGCGTCGAAATCGTTATTGAAAGTGTTGAAGATGAAGACGGCAATCTTATCCTTTCCAAAAAGAGGGCAGACTTCCTTAGAATTTGGGGAAGAATCATGGATTCATTCGAAAACGAAAAAATCCTTCCTGGAAAAATTCTTAAACGTATTAAAGGCGGAATGGTTGTTGACTTGATGGGAATTGAAGCATTCCTTCCAGGTTCACAAATTGATATTCGCCCGGTTCGCGATTTTGATGCATTCGTCGGTCAGACAATGGATTTCAAAATTGTGAAGGTTAATGTTCCTACAGAAAATATAGTTGTATCCCACAAAGTTCTTATTGAAGAAACGATCTCCGATCAGCGAAAAGAAATTCTTGATAAGCTTGAGAAGGGACAAATTCTTGAAGGTACTGTTAAAGCAATTACGGATTTTGGTGTGTTTATTGATCTTGGCGGTGTTGACGGTCTTGTTCATATTACAGATTTAAGCTGGGGAAGAATTAATCATCCTAGCGAAGTTGTTAAACTTGATGAGAAGATTAAAGTTGTTGTTACAGATTTCGAAATGGAACGCAAGCGAATTTCACTTAGCTTGAAACAACTCTTGCCGCATCCATGGGAAAAAATTGAAGATAAATTAAAAATCGGCGATAAAGTTGCCGGTCGTGTTGTATCGCTTACAGATTACGGCGCTTTCATAGAGATCGAAAAAGGAATTGAAGGATTAATTCACATTTCTGAAATGAGCTGGACTCAGCATATCAGTCATCCTTCACAATTCGTTTCTATGGGACAAGTTGTTGAAGCTGTTGTCTTAAGTTTGGATAAGAATGACAAGAAAATTTCTCTTGGTATGAAACAGTTAACGCCTGATCCGTGGTCTGACCTATTAAAGAAATATCCGGTCGGTTCACAACATCAAGGAATCGCACGCAACTTAACAAATTTTGGTGTGTTCGTTGAACTTGAACCGGGTATTGACGGCTTAGTACATATCTCAGATTTATCATGGACTAAAAAAATACGCCACCCCGGTGAAGTAGTAAAGAAAGGTGATAAGATTGATGTTGTTGTTCTTGGTGTAGATACCGATTCAAGAAAAATTTCTCTTGGTCATAAACAGATAAACGAAAATCCTTGGGAAAATTTTGAGAAAGAGTATGCTGTTGGAAAGAAAGCAGACGGTAAGATTGTCCGCATCATCGAAAAAGGATTGATCGCGGAACTTTCACTTGGTGTTGATGGATTTATTCCTGCAACACAGCTGTCGACTTCCAAAATTAAAAATCTTTCTTTCTGTTTCCCAATCGGAACCAAATTGGAAATGAAAGTTGTTGAGTTCGATAAAGAGAACAAGAAAATTGTTCTTAGCGCACTCGCTGCTTTGAAAGAAAAATCAGATGAAGAAATTGCTCAATATATTACCGACTTTAAGTTGGAAAAAGTATCGGTCGCAGACGTAAAAACTGCCGATGCCGGTAAGTTCGATTCATCCGATTTCAATTTATATGAAGATGCTAAGCCGCAGACACAAAGAGAAAGTAATCGTCCGGCTGAAGAAGAAAAGAAAGAAACTACTGCTTAAGCTTGCAGCATTTAGCTCTTAGCAATTAAGATTGGGCTGTGTTTAATCAAATATGTTCTTATGTTTGAATTAAATGCAGCCCATTTTATTATAGAAATTTGAAAACCATTTTTTGTTAATCATGCTCTTGATCCTGATCTTTTCCGATAACGATCAAGTTCATGAGTAAGATCAAGAATTAAAGGTAGTAATGGCATCTAAAGTAGCATTCCATACATTAGGCTGTAAACTGAATTTTTCGGAAACATCTACGATCGGCAATCAATTTTTAAAACGCGGTTTCAAAATTGTTGATTATGAAGATGCAGCCGATGTGTACGTGATCAACACTTGCACGGTTACCGATAACGCGGACCGCGAATGCAGGCAAGTTGTTCGTCGCGCATTGCGGAATAATCCAAATGCGTTTGTGGTTGTTACCGGATGTTATGCGCAACTTCGTCCGGATGAGATTGCCAAGATTGACGGCGTAGATGCTGTTCTGGGAAGTAACGAAAAATTCAATCTTTTTTCATACTTAGAAAATTTTGAGAAGAAAGAATTATCGTGTATCCACGTTTCACCAACTGAAGAATTAAATTCGTTTAACTCTTCGTTTTCAACTGATGCCGATAGCCGGACACGTGCATTCTTCAAAGTTCAGGATGGATGCGATTATAAATGTTCATTCTGTACAATTCCATTAGCGCGCGGTAAAAGCAGAAGCGCTCAACCTGAAGAAGTAATAAAAGAATTTAAGGAATTACTCAAACAAGGGTACAAAGAAATAATTCTTACCGGCGTTAATGTTGGAGATTATAGTTCTCCTTCTAATCATGATCTTGCTCATACTCTTGATCATGATCAAGAGCAGGAAATGGATTTGTATGCATTGTTAAAGAATATGTTAAAAGTCGAAGGTGATTATAGAATAAGAATCAGTTCAATTGAACCGAATCTTCTTACAGATGATATTTTAGAATTGGCTTCGAGTGATCCAAGAATTAGCAATCATTTTCATATTCCGCTCCAAAGCGGCAGTTCGAAAATTTTGAAGTTGATGCAAAGACGTTACCGTGTCGAAGATTACAAAGAACTAATATTGAAAGCAAAGGGGAGAATAAAAGATTTAGGAATTGGCGTTGATGTTATAGTTGGTTTTCCCGGAGAAACAGAAGAAGATTTTTTGGATACTTATAATTTTCTACGTGATTTGCCGATCTCTTATCTTCATGTTTTTACTTATTCGGAAAGACCCAACACAAAAGCGATTGAAATGCCTAATTCGGTTGATGTTATTGAACGGAAGCGAAGAAGTAATATGTTGCGTATTCTAAGCGAGAAGAAACGTCATGAATTTTATCAGAGTATGATAGGCAAAGAATTAACTGTGTTGTTCGAACATGAGAACCATGATGGTTTTATGAAAGGATTTACTTCTAACTATGTAAGAATAAAAGCACTATACAATTCAGAAATAATTAATAAATTTGTGAAGGCAAAAATTAAGGAGGTTGATGAAAATATTTGTACGGCAGAGAAACTTGAAATCAATGAATTGTTAAAAATATCGCCAGGTTCAAAATGAAAAATATTATTTCTCTAGTTGTACTTATGTCATCAATTCTGATTGCCCAAACATCTTCTACAAAAAGTCTTGCTGAACTGAAACAAGCTACAGCAATCAGCCATCAGCTATCGGCAGTCAGCAATCAGCAGTCAGCAATCAGCAACCATACACCAGACATCCAGAATCCGCAATCTCAGAAGAAAAATCCGGCGCTTGCAATTTTATATTCTATGATATTACCCGGAATGGGTGAGCTTTACGCGAATGGTTACGAGAGCGGAAAATATTTTACAATAGCCGATGGTGTTTTGTGGGGTACCTTTACCGGATTTGATTTGTATGGAAATTGGCAGGCGAAAAATTACAAATCATTTGCAGAATCCAAAGCAGGCGCTAAACTTGACAACAAAGATTCGGAGTACTTTGCCAATATTGGTATTTATCAGAGTTTGGATGAATACAACAGCGTAATGGAATTAGATCGTAATTTTGAAAAAGTTTATAACCCGGCAACACATTACTGGAATTGGTCCAACCCTGATCAGCGTAAAGAGTACCGGAATATGTGGACCTCCAGCGAAGCTGCTTATACTAATGTTAGATTTGTTGTCGGTGCGTTAATATTGAACCGTGTTATAAGTGCAATTAATGCCGTTAGATTGGTTGCGGCTTATAATAAAAATCTTCCAAAAGAATTAAGCTGGAATGTTTATTTTAATATAGAAAACAGGCAGACAATTCCACAGACTATAACACTGAATTTCGTGTCAAAACTTTAAAACCGCCTTCAAAAAAATAATTCAGAAATAAATTTTCTTTGTAGCAAAAGGGCTTTGTTGAATTATTGATATCGCAAACTTCTCAAAGATGGCTAAATAATCTTCTTTTGCCGGGGTATCTAATAATTTTATTTTTTGATTTAATCTCCCATATGATGCAACTCTCATATTTTTAACATCCCATAGTACATATTCCAAGCCTGCTTCCAAAGAATATGAAGTTTCAGACCCCCTTCCCACACTAAGTCCTTTATCATCATTATACTTCAAGATAAATAAATCTGTAAAAAGAGCTAAATAGTCGGGCACTTCTGATTTAAAAATTTTTTTGTCGAAAGAAGGGATGAAAATTTCAAAATTATCAACAGTTTTGTTCTTAACTATTTGTTTTGAAAATTTAAAATCCTCCAGATTGGGTAAATTACTTGCACTACTTATTTTTGCTCGTGTATTATCTGCGATCAGTTGTGTCATATAATTATCAAATAATTCTACTTCTCTATTGGTAATCGGTTTCTTCTCGCGGTTTTTTTTATCTATCAGTAACTCTTTTTGTTGAATATCCAATAATTTTAAAATAAACGGCATTACCATCACTTTAACTGTTGTTTCATTTCTGCTTTTGTATTCTTGTGAGATATACTGGAATTGTGATGAACTTGAGCAACTTATTAATAAAACAGAAAAATATATTAATAGCATATACCGAGAAAGATTTTTAATAAGTGGATGGAATTTCATGTGGTTAGCTCAAATAATGATCTGAATGTTACTTAAAGAGACTTTTATATGTTCAAAAAGTTTTGGGTTAAAAAAAAAGCATTTCCTTTTGCATTAAAAAATTTTCCATTACTATCTTCATAAATATATTACATTAAAATTATTATATACATAAATTTGAACAGAAAAACTTTTTTCTATAAAAAAGGGCTGCAATTCTGCAGCCCTTTTTTGTAATTACCTATGACTTGTTCATTAATGCAAGTTAGGATTGGCAAGTCTTTCTCTATCCGGAATAGGCAGGTAATGCCATGTTCCTGCAGCTAAGTGCCAATTACCCGTTCTGTTCTGGTCCATTAGGCGAGTTCCTTGGCAGAACAATTCTTTATCGCGTTCAACCAATACACCATCCGTTGTAATGGATGTTAATGCACTGAGTGAGTGTGAATCTCTTACATCATTTACAAGGGCGAGGGCATTACCTGTCGCATTTCCTCTTAGGATTAATTCTGCAAGCATCAAATTATTTTCCTGCCATGTCATAACCGGCATAGGGGAATCTTGGTTAGGATATTTAATTTGATAATAGTAAGTAGCTCCGCTAGTGCCTTTTACCGTTTTTATTTTAATTCTGTTGGCTTCATTGGCATCTGCTGTTATATAATCGTTGAACCTGGAATTTACTCCTGCTTGAACGCGGCCGTTTCCAGCAAATCCCCACCACCAGGTCTGGCTTGTACTGCTATATAATGCATCGAATTCTGCATCACCTTTCGCCATTCCCAAGGCAGCATACGTTGCGGCATTTGTATAATCGCTTTTGGCTAAATATGCTTTTGCAATCAACGAATTTACAATCCTTGTGTCAGTCGCTTTTGAAGTAACAGTCAATGCGCTTTTAAGTTTGTCAATTGCCTGGTTTAATAAATCGGATTGTGCAATGAAAGGACCTGCATCAATAGTATTTCCGGGTTGATTTTGATTTAAACCAAAGTTTACTGCCATCAAATATCTTGCATAACCGCCATAGAGGTAACCGGTAAACAAACCATCATTCTGTATTGTAGTACTTGTAAAGGTTATAGTACCAATTCTTCTAACAAGGTCATCAGCATAGAATCTTAATGGACCAAGAGCTAAGGTAAGATTTGTCACTGATGCATTATTAGTTAATATCAACCCTTTATCTATCTCCTCGAATTGCGGAAAACTTGCTGTTGGAATGTCGCTTGTATATATAACTTGATCTGATAGCATATCAGATTCGCCAGCAAGCTGAGATGCAATGTTTGCAAATTGTTGTTTTACTCCTGCAACCAAGAATGGAACTTGCGCCTCGGTATTTAAGAGGTTATCCTGGGCTTGAGTTATTAACGGCTGTACATCCGAAACATAATCATTGCAGGCTACACCAAACAAGATTAGTACCGGGACGGCTAGAAGATATTTTATTTTATTCTTTTTCATTTTCATGTCTCCTTTCGTTATAAACCAATTCTTACCCAGAAATTCAGCGTTCTGGGCGATTGGAGAGTTAGGAAATCCTGTCCATAAGATAACGAACGTGAACCCGCAGTGTTAATTTCTGGATCGGCACCTGTATATTTAGTGAATCTAACAAGATTTCGTACTGAAAATCCGGCTGTTAAAGCTTTAACATAAGTATGGATGTCGAAATCCTTAAGAAGATCTGTGAAATCGTAACCCAAACTTAATTCACGTACTATTAAATAATCGCCGTCTTCTACATAATTTAATCCGTATGTGACATCGTAATGGGAATATTCATCCGCCGTCTGTTTATATTCAGGTGTTCCGGGAGTTATCGGTGTAACGTCAGTTGGTGCTACTCCAGGTGCAAGTGCAGATAATCCAAGTAATGCTCTCAACCTATTTACATATGGATTATTTCCAAATCTTGTTGCAAAGAATTTAGTATAATTCACCACTTTGAAATTGAGAGCCCATTGAGCTAAGGCATAAAGATTAAAATTCTTTAAGAATTTAAAATTAACAGAGAATGAACCGCTATGGTCCGGAGTCGGACTACCAAGATCTATTTTTGTAGCAACTCCATTTGCATCTACTGTTGGTTGAGGCGCTGAGTATTTTCCGGTTGTTGTACTTAAAATTGCACCGGTAGAAACAAATCCGAAAAATTCATGTTTCTTCATCCCTTCTTGTATCACATTGAAACCGAATCCATCATAAATTGGCTGAGCTCCGCCAAGACTTTCAACCATATTTGTTTGATAATTCCAAGTTAAACTTAGATCCAAATTATAATCGATTGACCTGATTGGAGAATATTGTATTAAAGTCTCCCATCCATGGCTCTTAATTGCACCAATGTTAAATGGTTGAGATGAAGCAGTTTTACCTGTTGATGGTGCATTCAATAAACCAATGATTGAATTAACCGCATTACCTTTGTAGTAAGTAAATTCAAGAGAGATATCTGTAAATAATTCAGTATCAAAACCTAATTCTAATTCTTTGACTCTTTCGGGCTGAATAGCAGAGTTACCGATGATTGAGAGTACAGCACCCGCGCCGTAACCGCCTGTTTGTGCTGTCCATAATAATGGTATGGCATCTGTTGTTCCCGGTAGCACACCGCTTTCTCCGTAAGCTGCACGCACTTTCAAAAGACCAACCCATAAAGGTAAAAAGTCATACTTATCTAAACGCACTGCAAAACTTGCTTTAGGATAAGTGATTGATGGTGCCTCTTCTCCGATTACACTAGCATAATCTTTTCTGAGACCGAGAGTTAGAAAATATTGATCGAGGTAACTGAATGAATGCTCAGTGAAAATACCAGCTTGTTTTAAATCAGTTATTCCTTCATCATAAAAAATAATTTTTCCAGCAGCTCCGATTGACGATATTAAATTTGAAGAGAATTGCTGTCCCTGTTGGGCACTAAATCTTAAAGTTTGAGTAAAAATTTGAGACCCGATTAATGATCTCACATTAATCATATCGAATAATTTAAAAGAATAATTTGCATTGAAATCGTATGTAAATTGTCTGTTATTTCTGTTATAGATATCCTTTTCGCCCGTAGTAATTAAACCACCACCATAGCTATATCCATAAGGAAATAATCTCTTTTCTTCCCATCCAGAATTATCGACACCGATACCTGCAACAACTTCGAGGTTTTCTATTGGTGTCCAAATAGCGGAAACATTCCCAATGAATTCGTTAACAATACTTTGATCATCCAGTACGCGCATTGCCGCATCCGAAGTGAATGTGTAAGATGTTGGTCTAAGCAAAGTATTACCAAGCCACCCGAAAACATTGTTATCGCCCCATGGTCTTAATAATTTGTTATAAACATAATTGGAACTTAACTTCAAAGTAAGATTATCCGATGGAAAAGAACTGACATTCAACCTAACAGAAGTTCTGTTTTCCGAATTCCCGGGTATAATTCCTAATTCACTCCGGTTCTCAATTGAAGTATAATATCTTAATCTAGTTCCTCCACCGGCAACATTAATTGCATGGCTTCGTAAATATCCTGTCACGAATATATTGTTTGCATCATTTGCACTTATGAAATCTCCGGTTTTGTATGAGTACATTTTCTGGTTATAACCGTAATTGAATTTGTAATCAATCGAAAGTCCTTGACCTAATCCTTGAGCTAATTTTCCGGCCTTGGTCGTAATTAAGACAACACCGTTTGAACCGTTTGTGCCATACATTGCCGCCGCCGCCGGGCCTTTTAAGAATTCAATCTTATCTATATCATCTGTATTTAGATTTGATAAAAGACTTGTACCCTGACCGCCGTTTCCAAAATAATTGATTTCAGTGTTATCTAATCTGGTTCCATCCAAGTAGATTGTTGGTTGTTCGTTACCGTTGAGACCGCCGCCTCCACGTACAAAGAATCTCCAGCCAGAACCAACGTTACCCGACGAAGTATTTAATTGGACTCCGGCAACTTTGCCTCCTACCAATTGTGAGAGACTGTTGTAAGTATTAATCGTAGATAGATTTGCAGCATCAACTCTTCCTACCGAAACTTCGGCTACTGCTTTAGCCGTTTTTGACGCGATACCTGTTACAACAATTTCTTCGTTCTGAAAAACATCTTCATCTAGAGCAAAGTTGTGCGTTATGTTTGTACCATTTAGTGTGACTCTGACAGTTTTCTTTTTATAATTTACAAAAGAAGCTGTTAGGTCGGCGCCTTGACCGTTAGCAAGACTTTTGGGTACATCAAAAGTGTAATTGCCCTCTAAATCTGTCGCAGCGCCGAGATTTAAAGTTTTCAGCATTACGTTGGCTCCAATCAATGCTTCGCCGGTTTTGGCATCCGTTACCTTACCGGAAACCTTAAATGTTTCCTGGGCGAAAAATAGACTGGGAACCAGAGCAAGAATGAGGAAGGACAGTAATAATCTTCTCATAGATTCTCCATGTAAGTTATTAATGAGATTAGTGAATTAATCAGTGCTTTGTTTATCAAAGTCCAAAAATTTAAAAACAAAATCTCAGTATTAAGGTACAATTCCAGATTAGGAATAAACATCAATCATGTTAAGAGAAAATGTAAGAGTAAAAGAAAGAGTATAAGGAAAAGAATAATTTAGCCGTGTAAAAAAATAATTCAAATTCTTCTTTAATGTAATTTATTTTGTTTATAAATACAATTATTACTTAAATATATTCGAAAATTTATCAACCCTTAGAATCCCGGGATGTATCCGATTGTTGAGATTAAATCCATTTGTGCTATTTGCAAGTTGGTCGATCCATGATGAAGGATGAATAATTGTAATTAATTAAAATCATTGAACGCACAGTACAATAAACAAACCTCACCTTTTAAGGTATTTTTTGGACTTGTGAATTAACAATTAAATATATTTATAGCCGTGTAAAAATAGATATCAGGTAAAACTTGTAATTCAAAATTGTTCAATACTAATCGAAAATAATTTTTTCCGGAGAAATAAACAACTTTTATCTATTCTATTATAAAAATTTACCCGCATGAAAATGTGGGATAATTATATTGAGGCATCGTGAACAATTATCGGCTAACTATTCAATATGACGGTTCCAATTATGCAGGCTGGCAGGTTCAGAAAAATGCCATGTCGGTTCAGCAAAAAGTTATTGATGCTGTTGAAGTCATAAATAAAGAACGTGTGAATTTAATCGGCTCAGGCAGAACGGATACCGGTGTTCATGCATGGGGACAGGTGGCTAACTTTAGAACTGTGAATGAATTGGACATTTATAAATTCAAGTACTCGCTCAATTCAATTCTGCCTAATGATATATCAATTATAAAGATGGGAAAAGTTGATGAAAATTTTCATGCCCGGTTTGATGCGAGAAGCAGAAGTTATATTTACATTTTCAGCCATCACAAATCACCTTTCTTTTATAAGTATTCTCATTACTATCCTCCAATAAATAAAATTGATTTTTCTGATCTGAATCGATTATCAAAAGTTTTATTAGGCGAGCACGATTTCACTTCCTTCTCAAAGAAAAATAAAGATATTGAAGACAAAATCTGCAACGTCTCAGAAATCTGGTGGAGAAAAGGGAAAGATATTTCAATGTTCTATATTACGGCAAACCGTTTTATGCACGGAATGGTTCGCACGATTGTAGGCACTTTACTTTATGCCGCTGAAAAAAATCTAGATGAAAATTATTTATTAAAAGTATTTGAAGAAAAAAACAGAGAAGAAGCAGCCGAAGCGGTTCCGGCAAAAGGTTTATTCTTATTTAAAGTGAGGTATTAACATGATAGATCTGACAAATAAAGTCGCAATTGTAACCGGCGGTTCACGCGGAATTGGCGAAGCATGCGTTAAATTGTTTTCGCAGGCAAATGCTTCTGTGGCGTTTACTTATAAAAATGCCGAAGATCAGGCCAAGAAACTTGAAAAAAAATTTGATCGATCATCTAATAATCAATTTCCTAAAGTGAAAGCATACCGCGTTGATATGGAATCCGAAAAAGAAATCAATGAAATGATTGTGAAAGTCTCCGATGAATTTGGAAAAATTGATATCCTTGTTCATAACGCCGGGATATGGAACGATGGCGCATTGGATGAAATGACTCTTGATCATTGGAATGAACTAATGAGAGTTAATCTCACTTCTACATTCATATTTTGTAAAGCCGCTGCACAGCAAATGAAGAAAAATAATTTCGGAAGAATGATATTGGTTTCATCAACTGCCGGTCAGCGTGGAGAGGCATTTCACTCACATTATGCGGCATCCAAGGGAGGAATTATTTCATTTACTAAATCACTTGCAGTTGAATTGGCACAATATAACATAACTGTAAATTCTGTTGCACCCGGTTGGGTTGATACGGAAATGTGCAGTAAAGTTTTTTCCGATGCTAAATACAAAGAGAGTGTTAGAAAAGAGATCCCTGTTGGAAGGATTGCGACTGCGGAGGATATTGCCGGTCCAATTTTATTTCTCGCTTCGGATCTTGCTCGCCACATTAACGGGGAAATACTAAATGTGAATGGCGGAAGTATTTTGTGCGGCTAATTCATTTTTGAATATTGAGTTCATTGTCATATATTTGAAACAGGTTGAAATATTTCAATGAAAGATTATAAATGGAATTTCTATCACAGATTCATCCGCGTATTGTTCATTTTCCGGTAGCATTTTTCATTATGTATTTTATTCTTGAAACGTTTGGAATGATTTTGAAAAAAGATCATTTGGTAAAAGCCGCTTACCTGTTGTTAATTGCCGGAGTTTTCACAGCACTTATAGCAGTACTAACCGGTAATCAGGCTTATACTGCAGCTAAATTGTTAATCGGTAAAAAAAGTGATCTGAATGAGCTTATCGAAATTCATGAAAATTATGCAACAATCACAGTCTGGTATTTTTCTGCTGTTCTAATTTTTAGGACTTACTTGATGGCTAAGAAAAAAATTTGGAAGTCAATAACTTCAGAAAACAACAACTTAAAATATGCATTTGTATTATTGGGATTGATAGGCTGTTATTTAATTTATATGACGGGAATTCATGGGGGAGATCTAGTCTTTCAACATGGAATTGGCACTCAGATCTTTGTAAAGTAAAATCACTCTATAAATAAATGAAAAAAATATTTTTATTAATTGTAATCTCTGCTTCTGTAGTCCTTGGACAATTTCGGCTTGGAGAAGCAAAAGGACTGTTCATGGGAATCGGTGTCGGTCCCCGTTTTCCTATAGGCGATATGTCTCAAAAGCATAATATCGGTATTGGCGCCGATGTAACCCTATCTTATACTGATAATATTTTCATTCCTTTTTTTATTTACACTTCAATCGGTTATGGACATTTTCCAGGTAGTCAAGCTTTTTATAAAACTAGCGATTATTCATCTTACTCAAGCAATGCACTAATACTAACAGGTGGCGTACGTTATTATTTCAAACCAATTCTCGAAAACATTGTACTGCTTATGCCGATTATTGATGTTGGCGCCGAGTTCGGATATTTTGAAAACCTAAATCAATTTAAAATTGGAAGCGGTAAGCAAGATTACTTGGAAGATATTGGTAAATTTGGTTTTCATGTCGGAGCCGGATTTTCGATGTTCATTTTGGATGTAATCACTTACTATAATTATTTACCGGCAAATCAATATTTATCATTCAACTTGAGAGCTAATATTCCAATCTTTGTAAAATTTTAATGAGGTTATTATGGAATACAAAAACATTTTATTTGAGATAAAAAATAATATTGCATTTGTTACAATCAACAGACCGGATAAATTAAATGCTCTCAATAATTCAACTCTTGATGAACTAAAAAATTGTTTTAACGAAATTAAATATGACAATACTGTTAATGTCGCAATTATAACTGGCGCAGGCGAGAAGGCTTTCGTTGCCGGGGCTGATATCTCCGAGCTAAATAAATTAAACACAGTTGAAGGAAAACTATTTTCAGAGAAGGGGCAAGAAGTTTTTAACATTATTGAAAAGCTGGGCAAACCGGTAATTGCGGTTGTAAACGGTTTTGCACTTGGCGGAGGATGTGAGTTAGCATTAGCATGTCATATACGTATTGCAAATGAAAAGGCAAAGTTTGGTCAGCCGGAAGTTAATCTCGGAATTATTCCCGGATACGGCGGAACCCAACGCTTAACTCGTTTAATAAATTCCGGTCTTTCCTCAGAATTGATTTTGACCGGTGAACCGATTAATTCAACTGAAGCACTGAGAATCGGTCTTGTGAATAAAGTTTATTCAAGTGAAGAGACAATGAGCAAAGCGATCGAGATGGCAGAAAAAATTTCTTCTAAAGGACAAATTGCCGTAAAAATGGCATTGCGAGCAATAGTCTCTCGTAGCGAAACATCTGAAGCCGAAGGTCAAAACCAGGAATCGAGTTTATTTGCTATCTGCTGCGGCACCGATGATTTTAAAGAAGGCACTTTAGCATTCCTGGAAAAAAGAAAACCAAATTTTAAAAATGAATAATCTCTAACGTAAAATTTTTATTCTGCATACTTAAATAACACAGATTGTAATTCTGTGTTCGGAAACCCTTGTGACAAACCGGAAACAAAAATTCATCAAGTATCTTTTTGCTTTAACAATTATTCTGTTAGTAACCGATATCTCGATAGATCATTTCAAGAAAAAGCAGAGACTCCCAGTTGTTAGTAAAATCTCCGTAAGGCAAATAGATTCCGTATTTAAAAAAGTGCTTGATGATTACGGTATACAGAGCAAGTGGATCTCAAGCAAAAAAGTAAAACCAACACAGGATGATTCAACTGTTGCACAATATTTTATAAAAATTCCTTCCGATATTCCCGTACCCTTTATTCTAAGGGATATAAATAACATTATAGAAAAAGATATAACCGGATTCATATCCGAAGAAAAGAAAATTTATGGCACAACTGAAATCAGAATTTACACAAACGAAATTTTAAAGCTGAGGGCAACACTTTCTCCGGATAAAAATATAATACGCACAAACAACGAATTGTCATTTATTATATCCGATGCTCTGGATTTGAGTGAAAGCAGTTTCAATGCTTTTTTATCGGTTCCTTATCCTCTTGCCTGTACGGTAGTCCCGGGTAAATCAATTATTCTAAAAGTTGATTCCTTGAAAAATTACAGAAAAGAATATGCAATGATTCTTAATAACGATATAAGCGATTCCGAAATGAAATTAAAACAAGAATTTCAAAAGGAATTGTTACGGGGATCAATAAAAAATATAATAAGCTCATTCAAAGATGCCCGGGTTTTTCTTGTGGATGAGAAATCGACATTATTCAATTCTCCCATTTACAATTTTGTTAGAGATGATTTTAAGATGCGCGGAATTACACTTTATCCCAAATCGGAGTTGATCGAGTTGAACGCTAAAGAGGATTCGGAACTATTTTCCAAATTCAAATTTTATTGCAACGACACTACGGGAGTTCATCAGAAACTTTTTATCAGTACATTCGAGAATTACGAGAAGATTTTGCCTGTACTTGTAAGACTTAAAAAGAAAGGTCATAAAATTATTCCTCTCTCAAAAACTTTTCTTATTCAAAAAACAAATTGAAACTTATTCCTTGACATTCCCGTCATTGTCCAATTCAACCGCATCTTCTCCAATCAAATTTTTCACCTGATCGGGAATTTTTTCGCGATCTCCAACTGCAACTACAACGAGCTCATCCGGAAAAACATTTTCAACAGCCGATTTAATCACACTTCCATCAGCGGCAGACTCAATTTTCGCTGTGTAATCTGCTAGTTCATTAAATGAAAGATTGTGAATGAGAAGTTGTTCGATATTCTTTGCTACTTGAGAATAAGTTTCAAAACGAGATGGAAATTGTTTAATCAAATATGATTTGGCAAATTCAATTTCTTCATGTGAAATGTTTTTGCGTATCCCTTCAAGTTCTTTAATTATTTCAGAAATAGAAGCGCCAGTATTTTCAATGTTCACTGCAGTGGATACTTCGAATGCACCGGCATCTTGAAAATATTGAAAACCCGAATTTGCGCCGTAAGTAAATCCTTTCTCTTCACGTAAATTATGATTGATGCGGCTTGAAAATTGTCCACCGAGAATTGTATTCATAATTCTTGCCGGTATGTAATCTTCGGCATTACGTTTTTTTGAAATATGCCCGACACGAATTTCGCTTTGGGCGGAATTTTCTTTGTGAACGAAGTAAAATTGTGTCGGATTTCTTTTAGGCATTTCGAAGGAAACTGATGATTTTATGGAACCTTCCCATCCGCCTAAATATTTATTGAATTGTTCAACAGCTTCTTCTTCGGTTAAATTGCCGACAACAATAAATTTGGTGTTGGATGCCGTAAAAATATCTTGATATAATTTTTTTACATCACCGTTCGAAATTTCATTTACCGAATTAACATACCCGATTTCCGGATATGCGTAATAAGTCTTTCCGAAGAGGACTTTATCAAAAGCAGTTGACGCAATAAATGATGGCTCATCTTTGAGTTGTAATATTCTGTCTAAAACTTTCTTCTTCTCTCTCGCAAAATCTTTTTCTTCGAACTTAGGTGACAAAATTACTTTGGAAAGTAATTCGAGAGAACGGATAAAATTTTCTTTCAGCGAAAGAAGAGTCATCGAAATCAAGTCGTGATTCGAATTAACAGAAAAAATAGATCCAAGTTTTTCAAATTCATCGCTTAACTGCAAAGAATCATATTCACCCGCACCTTCGTCAATCAAAAGGGAAGTCAAATACCCCAGTCCTCGTTTATCTGATGGATCGAATTTGCTTCCGGCTAAAACCAGAACATTTGTATATACTATCGGAAGCTTCTCTTTCCGAACGAAATAAAGACTTGCACCGTTAGATAGCTTAAGTTCTTTTACTTCAGGCAAATTAAACAATAAACTTTTTTCTGGTGCGGGCGCTGTTGATCTATCTATCATTTTTAACTCATCATTTTTCTTTTGAGCCGTCACTTTTGGGAATTACATTTAGTTCGACATGAGGCTTTATTAAATAATTTTTTGCAGCTTCAATTACTTGTTCACGGGTTACATTTTCATATCTCGATAAATCAAAAACGAATGAATCGGGTTCATTTAGGAAATAGTTGTAGTGATTCAAATGGTCAACGATCAAATCAAGTTTTTGAAGTGAATAAATATAAGATGACTTCAGACTGTTTTTTGCGCGTATCAGTTCATCGGTAGTAATTCCATTTTTGATCAGATCGGCAATCGTGTTCTCAATTTCAATCTTTATATCTCCCAGTTCAATTCCAGGCTTTGCGGTTGACACAATAATAAATGAACCATCCAGTTTAGCCGAATACTGGAATGATGAAATATCTTGTACAATCTGTTTTTCAAAGACAAGCGATTTTTGCAGACGCGCATTTTTGGATGAAGTCAATATATCGGAAAGAATATCAAGCGCCGCATCGTTTGTACTAAATGCTTTTTCTGTATGCCATGCTAAATAAATTCTCGGAAGTTGAACATTGTCTTCCATGATTATTTTTTTTGTTTCAGTTAAATTTTGTCTAGTTGTTTTTACTTCGGGGACTGAGATGCCCTTAGGAATATTTCCAAAATATTTATCAATTAAATCTTTTATTCTAGGGACATTAAAATTTCCGCCCACAACAAGAGTCGCATTATTCGGACAATAATAAGTGCTGAAAAATTTTTTTACATCGTCCAATTCAAATTTCGCAATGTCTTCCATCCAGCCAATTGTTGGCCATGAATATGGATGTTCTGCAGAAAATAAATTTGAAAATAATTTTTCCCAGGCCATTCCATACGGTTGATTTTCGTAATGCTGGCGCCGTTCATTCATTACTACATCTTTTTGGTTCTCAAGTTTCTCTTGTGTCAGTCCCGGAATCATAAATCCCATTCGATCGGATTCCAGCCAAAGTGGAAGTTCGAAATAATTTGCCGGAACCGTTTCATAATAATTTGTCCGGTCTATACTTGTGGAGCCGTTTAAACTTCCGCCAGCTTCTTGAACGTAACGGAAATGTCCTTCCTTTGGAATATTCTGAGAACCTTGAAACATCATATGTTCGAACAAATGCGCAAAACCAGTTTTACCCGGTTTTTCATTTGCCGATCCAACCCTGTACCATACATTTACCGCAACAAGAGGGAATGATTGATCGGGATATAGTATAACCTGCAATCCATTCGCAAGCGAATATTTTTCGTAATCAATCTTTAAAAGATTTTTAGTCATCAGTTTTCACTTAATTATTATTCAAAATGAATTCAATCCGATCGAGTCTGCCGTCAATATTTGTGCGTGGATAAATATCAAAAATTTTGCACAGCAATGGGTAGATATCAATATTCCATAAAGTGCCGGTGTGATAATTTTTCTTAAAACTAGGACCGGTAGCTAAAAAGATTCCATGCATATCTAACTGGTTGTTATCATATCCATGGTTCCCTTTCTCATCTCTTTCCGATTTTCTATGATAATTAGAAATAGCAGACCAGCCAAGATCAGCAATTACTACAATGGACGAGATAAACGGATGATCATTAAAATGATAATACTCCGGAATTTCATTGCGGTAATAGACTTTATAATGGTTCTCATTTTTCTTAAGAATATCATAAACCTCTTTTAGTTTTTCTTTCTGAGGTTCAACAAACATAATAGGACCCATATCAGAAAACTTACATTTATCTGATCCGGCAATTTTTTCAATATTAACTGTTCGCTCTTTAGAAACTTCCGTCATACCATGATCTGAAACAAAAATAACATTTACACTATCCTTCATTTTAATTTCATTCAGCTTCTGGAAAAGGTAACCGGCAATATAGTCGAGCCGTTTTATCGCTTCGTTCGTTTGAGGTGAGTCGGGACCAAAATCGTGACCTTGTGTATCGGTTTCGTGGCAATAAAGAGTTATAAAATGCGGACGCTTATCGGCTGGAAGTTTTAACCAATCTATAACCCCGTCAACTCGTTTTTCATACGGTCTATCGTGTTCGTAAGCTTCATTATATGTTGGTTTACGGTATGGAATTTTCAAAACAGATCCGGGCCAAAAATAGCTCGCCGTAATTATTCCTTGACGCTCGGCTGTTTCCCAAAACGCTTCTCCAAGATACCACCTTCCATCCTGCACTGCATTTGTATCGCTCATCCGGTAGAAAGTCTTATCAAATGGATCGGCAAAATTATTTAGAATTATTCCATGATGAGCAGGATACATTCCAGTTATAATTGAAATATGATTAGGAAAAGTTTTTGAAGGAAATGATGGACGTAGAGAAAGAGCGGAAACTCCCTCTTCTCTTATTTTTTCCAGGTTCGGTGAGATTCCCCGGTTTAGATAATCCCATCTAAATGCATCGAATGAAACTAAGATTACGTATGGTTTTTGAGCAATACTTATAGTTGTAATGAACAAAAGACTAATGAGAATAAGATATTTTTTCATATGAAAGATCCATCTGAGTTAAATATTGTCTGTAAATATAACGATGAAATAATTCTATATTGACTTTCTTGTGAGGCTAATCGAAAAATAGTTTTTCAGTGAATATAGTAGATAAAAATCCAAATATGTCAATAATCTAGATCGGATAAAAAATAATTTAAATCCCTTTTGACATTAAACGGATTTTCATATCTTCCAAGTGTAAAAAAAAATCTCCATGGCTAAATTAATTCAAAGAAAGTGAATTAAAAATAATATACTTCCTCTCAATGAATCTGAAAATGAATTTTTATACTCTAGGTCGCAATTCAAATATTTTTCCTCAAATTAAATCTAAAAACGATATTCTTTTAATTAATAATTCATCAACCTACTTAGGAGTAATCTATGAGAAAAGTTAAACAATTGATTTCCTTCTTCCTGTTTGTGGTTGTAATGTTTAGCTCTCAGTTAATGTATTCCCAGACAACTGCAGCCATTAATGGTACAATAGTTGATCAAAACGGAAGCCCATTACCGAGTGCTACAATTATTGCAATTCATTTACCATCAGGAACACAATATGGTACTACCGCACGAGCAGACGGAAAGTACAACTTGGTTAACTTACGAGTTGGAGGTCCATATAAAGTTACTGTTTCAATGATCGGTTATACGCCTCAAATTGAAGAAGGATTCAACCTAGAATTAAGCCAGAATTTACAAATCAATTTTAAACTTCCAGAACAGGCTGTTCAGCTTACCGGTGTAACGGTAACGGCAGAAAGAGGCGCAGTACTTAGTCAAGCAAGAACCGGTGCTGCTCAGAACGTCTCTCTTAAACAGATTGAACAAATTCCAACTATTAGCAGAAGGTTTTCAGATTTTGCTAAATTATCTCCTCTTTTCTCCGGTTTAAATGCACAAGCCGCAGGTAGAACAAGCAGATTCAATAACATTCAGATTGACGGAGCTCAGTACAACGACTTATTCGGTCTTGGTTCATCTGGTACACCTGGCGGTACTGCAGGTACAAATCCAATCAGTTTGGATGCTATCCAAGAGTTTCAAGTTGTTATTGCTCCTTATGATATCAGATATGGCGGATTCACAGGCGGTGGAATAAATGCAATTACCCGTTCCGGCTCAAATACTTTTTCCGGTTCAGCATTCTTATTTGGCAGAAATCAGAATTTCATTGGACAAAGAAATGCTATTACAGGGGAAGATAAAAAAGTTGCTGATTTTTCTAATTACCAATATGGTTTCCGTATTGGCGGTCCGATAGTTAAAGATAAACTTTTCTTCTTTGTAAATGGTGAAATGACTACAAATACAAGACCACTATACAATACATCATTACAAGTTGGATTTGGAAATAATACTGTAGCAGATTTGCAAGCAAAAGTTGATCAATTCAGAAATCTATTGATTGCAAAAGGAATGACAAATCCCGGTAGTTCTGATGTTTTCAGTTCTGAACAACCAAGCACGAAGTTGTTGTTAAGATTTGATTACAACTTAGGTGAGAATCATCAACTTTCTCTTACCAATAATTATGTTGATGCATATCAGGATAACTTAGCTGGTAGAGGTACATCTAGCATGAGTTTCGATTCCTATAATTATAGAATGAATAGCGTTACAAATTCAACTACTCTTAGATTAAACAGCCGTTTCGGCAACAATATCTCAAACGAACTAATTGTGGGTTACACAACAATTCGTGATCACAGAACAAATACTGGTGCCCTTACACCCAATGTATCTGTAAGCGAATTAAACCGTACATTTACAATGACAGCCGGTTTCGATCAGTATTCCGGAGCTAATCAGTTAGATCAAGATATTATTGAAGTAACTGATAACTTTTCTTATTACGCCGGAAATCATACTATCACGATCGGTACACACAATGAATTCTTCAAATTCAGAAATCTATTCATCAGAAATTTCTTGGGCTATTATCAATATAATAGTCTTGCAGATTTCCAGAATGATTTAGTTGCTACTTATTATCATGACTATTCAAGAACGCCCGACCCACAACCGTCCGCCGAATTCAGTGTAGCTCAATTTGGTTTCTACCTTCAGGATGAATGGGCGGTTTTACCACAGTTGAAATTGACTTACGGTGTACGTGTTGACATTCCTATTTTCCCGGATTCACCGGCAAAGAACGATTCTGTTTCAAAATATCTACCGGGAATGAGTACAGATCAAGTGCCATCAGGAAATCTTTTATGGTCTCCAAGAGTTGGTTTTAACTGGGATGTTTCCGGCGACAGAACAACTCAGATTAGAGGCGGTGTTGGTATTTTCACAGGCCGTCCGGCTTATGTATGGATTTCAAATAATTACGGCAATTCTGGTATGTTGATTGCCGAAGTCAGCGCCTTTGGTAAAACTTTACCATTTAGAGCTGATCCGAACAATCAGTATTTACCAGGTCAGCATGCTTCATTAGGTGCGCCAACTGTAAAATCTGAAATTGACTTGGCTGATCCAAATTTGAAAATGCCACAGTTGTTAAGATATAACTTAGGCGTAGATCAGGAATTACCATTCGGATTTGTTGGAACTGCGGAATTCCTTTATTCGCAATCAATCAATGACTTACTCTACAAGAAACTCAACCTTATGGCTCCTACTGGAAAAGTTGCACCTCTCGGCAGCGGTAATGACGGTCGTCCGATTTATGGCGGAACCAACAGCTACAATAATAATTTCAATGATATTATGTATCTATATAATACGAGCGATGGTTATCAGTACAATTTAGTTTTCCAGATTCAAAGAAATGTTGCGAGAGGATTCTCGGTTAGTACAGGTTACACTTACGGCAGATCATATGATCGTAATAGCGTAACTTCTTCACAAGCTCAATCTCAAATGAGATATTCAGCTGTCGACTTTGATCCGAATTCTCCGGCATTAACCACATCTGACTGGGAAATCCGTAACAGATTTTTTGCATCTGTTACATTCACACATGAATTCTTTAAGAATGCACCGACAGCGATCACATTATTCTACAACGGCCAAACCGGCTCGCCATTCTCATTCACTGCAAGAGGAACGGCATCGAACAATTTGAATAATGATGGATTTGATGGAAATGATTTATTCTACATTCCAAGAAACAGTAGTGAAATTCTTCTTGGATCAATTTCAAATAATCAGTTTGTTCCTTCAACAAAAGCAGGTACAACTTTCGCTGACTTAGATGCTTTTATTAAAAACAATTCTTACTTAAATGATAATCGTGGAAAGATTTCAGAAAGAAATGGTGCTTCTGCTCCTTGGAGAGAATATTTTGATCTTCATGTTGCTCAGGATATTCCTGACCTTTGGGGTTTAGGTGCATTCCAACTAACGCTTGATGTTCAGAACTTACTCAACTTACTAAATCCGGAATGGGGACATGTATATGATGTTGCTAATGATACCCCAACTTTTATTTCTTATCAAGGCAGAATTACTTACAACGGAAAAGCCAACACAGCAGTTTATAGTTTCACCAAACCTAAGGATAACGTGGTTTGGAGTTATTCAGACTTAGCCTCACGTTGGTCAATGCAGTTGGGAGTTAGATACTCTTTCTAATTCTGGAAGAAATGAAATAAAAAAAGAACCCCGCATTCAGCGGGGTTTTTTTTGAATGTTTCCACATTTTTCTATCAAGAAAAAAACTTTAATCGGGCTCTGATAAAAGAATCATTCCGTTAGTCTTAAGTGACTAATCCAATTGTTGCCAACAAATTTCTTTCCATTCATTTTGCAAATGATAATTAGTTCCAATTAAATAATCTCAATTATCATTTGTTAACAATTTCTTAATCATAAAAGATATTTGATCTTTTTAAGAAAATTGTTATTATTCTTCCCGAGTTCAAAAAATGTACTTCAAGTCTTTTATTAATTAAAATTTACTAACCTAGTGAGGAAAAATTTATGAGAAAAGCTAAACTATTTATTTCTTTTTTCGTGTTTGTGGTTTTACTACTTAGCTCTCAGTCGATGTATTCCCAAACTACTGCATCCATTAACGGAACAGTAGTTGATCAAAACGGGAGTCCATTACCGAGTGCTACAATTATTGCAGTCCATGTACCTTCAGGAACACAATTTGGTACAACTGCTCGCGCAGATGGAAAGTATAACTTGGTAAGTTTACGAGTTGGCGGTCCATACAAAGTAACAGTATCCATGATTGGATATACCACGCAAGTTGAAGAAGGTTTCAATCTGGAATTAAGTCAGAATTTACAAATCAATTTTAAACTTCCAGAACAAGCAGTTCAGCTTACCGGCGTAACGGTAACCGCTGAAAGAGGTGCGGTACTTAGTCAAGCAAGAACCGGTGCTGCACAGAACGTTTCATTAAAACAAATTGAAGAAATTCCTACACTCAACAGAACATTTGCAAGTTTCGCAAAACTTTCGCCTATGTTTTCGGGAACCTCAACTCAAGCGGCTGGTCGATCAAGCAGATTCAATAATATACAAATTGACGGAACTGCATATAACGATTTATTTGGTCTTGCATCATCGGGTACTCCCGGAGGACAGGCAGGAACCAACCCAATAAGTTTTGATGCTATTCGTGAATTCCAAGTTGTTATTGCACCTTACGATGTTAGAATGAGCGGATTTACAGGTGCCGGTATCAATGCTATCACACGTTCCGGTACAAACAATTTTAGCGGTTCTGTATTCTTTTTAGGGAGAAACCAGGATTTTACTGGACAAAGGAATCCAACTACTGGTGTAGACAAAAAAGTTACGGATTTTACGAGTTCGCAATACGGTTTCAGATTAGGCGGACCAATAATGAAGGATAAGCTTTTCTTCTTTATAAATGGAGAAATAACGACTGATAATAGACCGGTAGTTACACCATCTCTACAAACGGGTATTGGCTCCAATTCAGCCGCTCAACTTCAAGCACTTGTAGATCAATTTGCAGTCGCTTTAAGAGCTAAAGGAATGGAACCGGGTAGTTCAGCCGATTTCACAAGAAAAAGTCCAAGTACCAAATTATTGTTGAAATTTGATTACAACCTCTCTGATAACCACCAGTTAACATTACGACATAATTATGTTGACGCATATCAGGATAACCTCGCTGGTAGAGGTACTTCATCTATGAGTTTCGATTCGTATAATTACCGCTTCAACAGTACAACTAATTCAACTGCATTATTATTGAATAGCCATTTTGGAAATAATATGTCGAATGAATTAATCGTAGGTTATACTACAGTAAGAGAAAAGAGAACTGCAACTGGCGGACTAACACCTTTGGTTACTGTAAGAGAACTAAGTTCAACTTTTACAATGACTGCAGGTTTTGATAACTTCTCCGGCGCAAATTCGCTGGATCAAGATATTATCGAATTCACAGATAACTTCTCGTACTTTGTTGGTAACCATACTATAACAATTGGTACGCACAATGAATTTTTCAAATTCAAAAATTTGTTTATCCGGAATATTCTTGGAAACTATTCTTATAATAGTTTAGCTGATTTCAATGCGGACCTCCCGAATAGTTTTACAAGAACATATGCAAGGTTTGGAGATCAAAGCAGCAGGCCTGCAGCAAGTTTCAGTGTTGCGCAATTAGGTTTTTATGTTCAAGATGAATGGGCTGTTTTACCGCAATTTAAAATTACTTACGGTCTAAGAGTAGATGTACCAACATTCCCGGACGCTCCCGCACAGAATGACTCAGTTTCAAAATATTTTCCGGGAATCAGTACAAGTTCAGCACCTACTGGAAATCTTCTATGGTCTCCTCGTATTGGTTTTAACTACGATGTTTCGGGAGATAGAACCACACAAATTAGAGGCGGTGTAGGAATCTTTTCAGGCCGCGTTCCTTACGTCTGGATCTCAAATAATTATGGTAATTCAGGAATGTTAACACAGCAAATCGATCTGAAAACTGCAAGAACCAATTTAGTCTTCAGACCGGATCCTAATAATCAATATACAGTTGGGTCGAGTGCACTACTGGGAGCTCCGAGTGTTAGATCAGAAATCGATTTAGCCGATCCAAATCTTAAAATGCCGCAGCTAATTAAATTTAATGCTGCAGTTGATCAAGAGTTGCCGCTTGGTTTTGTTGGTACTGCAGAGTTTCTATATTCACAAACTGTTAATGATATTATTTATAGAAAACTCAATCTTAATCCAATAATCGGTTATGTTAGATTACCCAACGGGGATTATGAAGGTTCAATAAAGAGACCTATTTTCGGTGGTGAAAACTTGTATAACAATAATTTCACAGATGTTCTTCAGGCATATAATACGGGCGATGGTTATCAATATAATTTATCGTTCCAGGTTCAACGAAGTGTAGCAAGAGGTCTTTCTCTCAGCACAGCTTATAATTATATGCAGGCATTTGATCGCTCAAGCGTTACATCTTCTCAAGCTCAATCTCAAATGTCGTTTTTAGCAGTAGCCGGAGATCCAAATTCACCTCCACTAACAACAAGTGATTGGGAAATTACTCACAGAGCGTTTATATCAGCATCATTTGTTTGGGAATTCTTTAAAAACGCACCTACAACAATATCATTATTCTACAATGTTCAGTCCGGTAGGAAGTTCTCATTTACTTCACAATCCGGTTCAATAACTACCGGTACCGGAACAACCGATCTTAACGGTGACAATTATCCTGGTAATGATTTGTTTTATATTCCAAGAAACGCAAATGAAATTCTTATTGGTAAAATCACTAGCGGTCAATTTGTACCTGCCACAACTGCGGGAACAACTTACAACGACCTTGATGCGTTCATTAAAAATGATGAGTATTTAAATACTCACCGCGGTCAAATAGCTGAAAGAAACGGAGCTACAGCACCGTCGCGATCTTATCTTGACATGCATATTCAACAAGAAATTCCTGATTTCATGGGATTTGGTGCTTTCCAAGTTTCTTTGGATATTTCTAATGTACTCAATCTAATTAATCCAAATTGGGGTCAAGTGAAAGATGTTGATGGTTTTAACGATACAAAAAATGTCGTTACTTACCAGGGCAGGATTGCTTATCAAGGAAATGCTAATGTACCGGTTTATAGTTTTACAAAACCTGCAAATAATACTGTATTCGTTTATGATGATCTTTCTTCACGCTGGCAAATGCAGTTTAATGTTAGATACTCATTCTAATTTTGGTTTCTAATAATTACAAAAGAGCCCCGCAAATCCGGGGCTCTTTTTATTTTAAACATAGCGGAGTGAAAAATTTATTTATAGTTTGTGAATTGAACCGGGAATTCGAGATCGGCTTCTTTAATTAATTTCATTATAGCTTGTAGGTCGTCAATTTTTGTTGCTTGTACACGTACTTGTTCATCCTGAATTTGCGACGTCACTTTGAGTTTACTCTCTTTGATCATTTTGGTTACGGTCTTAGCATGCTCTTTGGAAATTCCGCTTTGAAGATCAATGGTTTGCTTCAATCTTGAATTTGCAGCCGGTTCGGGTTCGGAATATTTTAATGCTTTAATGGAAATGCCTCGCTTAATAAATTTTGTTTGAAGGATATCAATTGATTGTTTGCGGGAATAATCATCTTTTGTATTTAACGTTATCTGTTTTTCTTTCTTATTCAGAACAAGTTCTGTATGAGAATCCTTTAGATCATAGCGTTGAGCAATTTCTTTTATAGCCTGATTGAGGGCATTATCTACTTCTTGAAAATCAATTTCAGAAACGATATCGAAGGAATGATTCGTTGCCATATAGTCATCCTTTTTTTGATGTAAATTTAGATAAAATTATTCAAAGGTATTTCAGTTAGATCGAATGTCCCGGCACAATTCTATTATTAGCTAATTTATGCTTTGAAATTATGTAATCTAATTCTTATATTCTGCCAGTAATTCTAAGGGTTGAAACTTCTGGTAATATTTTCTTTTCCTAATTTCTATTTCTTTTCTTGCTCAGAATAATACTTGAAAGACCGCAAATTTTGAGATTATATAATATTTCATATTCGAGACAAATATTTTTCTTCTGTTTTATTCTTTTTGTGAATAATCTCAGTTTTGGATATGATGATGGAGCTATTAAGGATAATCTAATCCGTAAATTGGTTAATAGCGGATTTGAAAATATTCGTGTGAAGATAGATGATCAAAGAGTAATTATTGCTTATGAGAATCGAGTTTATAGATTTGATATTGAGGCAATGAAAGAGATACTCAAAATAGTGGTAACGGAATTAAACGATCAGCAAAAAATTATTTTGATTCCGCAAAACAGAAAAATTCCTATTGTATCCATAGAAACATCGGCGGAAGATTGTAAAAATTATTTCAACGGAATATTTTCCGGAAAGGAATTTGCTTCCAAACTAAAAATTGATTTCAACACGGATGATATATTTAAGGAAATTCAGGATGTTGAATTGATGAATTCTTCTTCATTTAAATTTGATATTGCCGTTAAACCACAATTAAAATTTGAATTCGGTCCTTATGAGAAACCGGTAATCTCTCAAATAAATGCCGTTCCGGAATTAAAAACTAGTTTTTGGAATGGGATGAGTTTCAACTATGAATTACTTATTCCAATTATTAACGAATTTGGAACCAGTGAGAATTCTGTTAGACCAGGTATTATTGCCTTGAACCAGGTGCTCAGACTTCCAAATGATTTTTTTGTCTCTTCATCAGTAGGATTTTTTACTCAGAACCGTTTTGGTTTGGATTTTGACTTGAAGAGATATTTTATGAATGGTGATTTTAATGTTGGACTTAATTTTGGATTAACAAGCTTCGTCTCATTTTCCGGGATGACCAAAATTCTCTATAATGAAATATTCAAATGGACAGGTTCTTTAAGTTTAGAATACAGAATTCCTAAATATGATTTGACTCTGGGCTTAATGGTTGGTAAATTCTTGATGGGAGATAATAGTTTTCGGATAGATGTTTCAAGAGAATTCGGTGAAATTGAAATAGGCTTTTTCGCCATTAGATCCAGCACAAGCGTCTCTAACGGGGGAATAAATATTACTATTCCTCTATTTCCAGCGAACTATTGGCGACCAAGTTTTGTTAGATTAAGATCAAACGAAAATTTTTCTTGGAGCTACCTAGTTAAAACAAATCCCGATCAGTTAATTGGGTTAAGATATAATACAGATAATAGAATTGGAATTTTTAATAAAAAACTGAATCCAAATTTTATAAAGAACTATTTCTCGATAAATTAATAAAGTAGAGTGAGGTACAATATGAAAAACCACAAGACTACTGCGATGTATACTGTTGGTTCATTTTTCTTCCTTATATTCGGATTATTATTACTCTCAAGTTGTGAGAGTTCTAGGATTGGACCGGAACTGCCACAACCAAATCCTCCTGCGGCGGCGGCTCAACCACTTATCTTGAACTCCTACGTTAAAGACGCATCGAATCAAATCGGAATTTCAGGTGCTACAGTTAAAATTGTCCGGACAGACGGTATTGTTTTAGCAACCTCTCTTTCCGATAATAGCGGAAAATTTTCTTATGATGCATCCGCCATTACAGATAACTCCTTATCTGTAAATGCTACCAAAGATGGTTATTCTTTTGGAAGCAGAATAGCCACCCTAAACAAAGTAGCAAATTCTGCAATTGTTTCAGATATACTGCTGACAAAATTACAAGTGGCTTCTACAACCGTTACTGTTGCCACGGGTGGAAATGCCTCTACTACAAATACACAATCGGTTTCAAATCAACCTTTAACTGTGCAAGTACCTTCAAATGCAGTCTCTTCTAATGTTCAACTTACTGTCTCCTCAATTCCGGCAGGACAAATTCCTCGGCCAACTGCCGCAAACACTTCAATTGTGAGTGCCGGACAATTCGGTCCTTCGGGTACACAGTTTTCTCAGCCTGTTACAATTTCCTTCCCGCTTCCTTATTCACGTACACCTGGAACAACTTTCTCCTTGATGCAACTGAATGAATCAACCGGTGCATATACAAACTCAGGCTTTACTGCTACGGTAAACGCTGATGGTACTTCAGCTTCTGCACAAGTTACGCACTTTACAACCTATACTTTGCAAGAAGGTGTTACACTTACTTTAAATACTCCTTCTTCTTCAACTGCAAATGAATTTTATATAGCTCTTACGAGCGGTTCAGAATCAAGAACGCTTTCAACTGTAAATGCAATTTCACTTTCTGGTACCGGAACTGTAAATGAACTCTGGCTGAAAGATGAGATTGCAAGTAGATTATCATTCTCAATTGGTTCTACATCTCAAACACTTTCTTTTAATATAATTGCCTTACCATCTCAGTATATACAAAATGGTGTTCAAGTTGGTCCAGCAGGGCATGAAAACGAAAAAGGAAATTGGGAATTCAGATCGTATTATGCCTTACAAACAACATCAACCACTGGAACTGCAACTGGCGCAAGTTGGACAAGAACTCTTACAGCCACAAATCAGCAGTGGTTAATAGTTCATCAAGGTTGGTACTGGGTACCTCATGATCAAGGTGGAATATTTTTTGGACCATTTTAAGATTTGATTTTTAGTCGGGGTGGGGAGATTCGAACTCCCGACCTCTTCGTCCCGAACGAAGCGCGCTAACCGGGCTGCGCTACACCCCGAAAAATGAACGGGGCTAAGATAAAATTTTTTACGGTTAGAAAAAACATTAAGATGTCAATTAAATTAATTACATCAAACAAAGGAGATAAAAAATGAAAAAAATTTCTATAATATTTTCTTTTTTATTGATTGTGTTTGTTGATATAAATCAAGCACAATTAGTAACCGATAGCTGGTCATTCGGTTTTGGCTTTAGATATCCTAGATATGTAAGTGCAAATGTTCAACCGCTTAACTCTAACTATGGCGGCTTTATTTCATTACAAAGAAATTTCTCCGAACATGTGGGGCTAAGATTGAGGCCAAGTTACTCTCATTTTGAAGGGGAGTTTACAGATGTAACTTTAACCAAAATAACTTCAAGCACGAACGCAATAATGGGAGACCTTGATTTTCTTTATTATTTTTTCCCTTGCGAACCGGTTTCACCTTATTTGTTTGTTGGTGCTGGTGCTGGTTTAAGAACGATAAAAAATAATGCAACAAAGACTTTGGATGAAAATGAAACCGTTCTAGCTTTCAATATTGGTACTGGTGTGGAAGTGGGTCTTGATTCAGATTGGAAAATCATGGCAGAGTTTGGTTACCATGTTACTAACAATTCTGAATTCGATGGTGCTATTGGCGCTGGAGAAATTAACGGACGCGATTCTTATTTTGGACTCAGTCTGGGTCTTAATTATCTCTTTGAGAAAGGTGAACCCTCAAAATATTGTCAGCTCTATTCCGGCATCACCCAAGAGTATAAGGATATGACTGATTACAATAAAATTGAATCGATGATAGTTAAACATATCCCTAAAGAAGTTGTAAAAGAAGTCGTTGTTGAAAAACCGGCTAAAGCAACTTCAATGATGGAAAAATGGGTTCTTATTGGTGTTAACTTCGATTTTAACAAATCAAAATTATTACCAGAATCATATCCAATTCTTTATGATGCTGCAAAGACTTTATTAAGAAATCCGGATATGAAAGTTGAGATACAAGGTTATACAGATAACATTGGATCTGAATCTTATAATATAAAGCTAGGCCAACGACGAGCTGATGTAGTGAAGGATTATCTCGTTTCCAAAGGAATTGCCGCAAACAGAATTAATGCAATTAGTTTTGGAGAAGGCGGTCCAGTTGCTGATAATAAAACAGCAGATGGTAGGGCAATGAACAGACGAATTGAATTTAAGGTGCAATAATTATTTTTGAAAGGGAGCTTCTAAGCTCCCTTTTTTTAATCACTATTTTGTTCTAATTGATTTTAAATCTAAGTTTGTATCAGAAAATATTTCCTTTAACTTTATCCGGAGAGATAGGCAAGGGATGAAACACAAAATAAAAATAGAAAACAAAAATGGAGACCTCGGCGACTGAATAGTCAACGAGGATTTTTTTTATATGGAAATAAAAGCGAAAATTATTGATGAAGAAGGTCTTAACCGGACCTTAACCCGTCTTGCTCACGAAATTCTTGAAAAGAACAAAGGTTCTAAAAATCTAGTTCTTATTGGAATGCGTACGCGTGGTGAATTCATTGGAGAAAGAATTAAAGAGAAGATCAGGGAAATTGACAAATCCGAACCAAATTTCGGTGTTCTAGATATTACCTTATACCGAGATGACTTCCGCACCCGTCTTAAACAGCCGGAAGTTTCAGTGACGAACATTACATTCGATGTAAATGACCGAGACATAATCCTTATTGATGATGTTCTCTATACCGGAAGAACTGTACGCGCTGCACTTGATGCGCTGATGGATCTTGGAAGACCTAATACTATACAACTTTGTGTTCTAGTTGATAGAGGACATCGCGAACTGCCGATACGTGCCGATTTTGTGGGGAAAAATATTCCAACTTCAATCAACGAAGAAATCCGTGTACGGATAAGAGAAACTGATGGTGAAGATGCTGTTTATTTAATAAACGTTCCAAGTAAAAATTAGAGAGAAAAAAATGTCATTATCAAGCAGACACTTATTGGGACTGAACGGAGTACCTAAGGAAGATCTTCAATTGATTCTTGATACTGCAACAACTTTTAGAGAGGTTCTAGAAAGACCAATCAAGAAGGTGCCGACTTTACAGGGCAAGACAATTGTAAATCTTTTTTATGAAGATTCGACACGAACAAGAATTTCTTTTGAACTTGCACAAAAACGTCTTTCCGCAGACACAATAAATTTTTCTACTTCTACAAGCAGCGTCAAAAAGGGAGAAACTTTTAAAGATACTGTGAGAAATATTGAAGCAATGAAAGTTGATATGATTGTTGTGCGGCATAAATCTGCCGGAGTACCGCAGTATCTCACAAGAATATCTAAAGCAAATATTATTAACGCCGGCGACGGTTTGCATGAACATCCGACGCAAGGATTGCTGGATATGTATTCAATCAGAGAACGCCTCGGTAAGTTAGAAGGTTTGAAAGTATGTATTGTTGGAGATGTTGCGCACAGCCGGGTTGCGCTCTCAAATATTTTTGGTTTGAAAACAATGGGTGCAACTGTTTCGGTGTGCGGACCGTTAACAATGATTCCGCTTGGAATCGAATCGCTCGGAGTAAAAATTTATACCAACATCGATGAAGCCATGCAAAAGAATGATGTTCTGAACGTTTTAAGGATTCAGCTGGAACGTAATGCCGGAACACGAATTCCATCATTAAGGGAATATCATAAATATTTTGGAATTACATCCGAACGAATTGAAAAACAAAATAAAGAAATTGTAATTCTTCATCCGGGACCAATTAACCGCGGTGTTGAAATTTCCTCTGAAGTTGCTGACGGACCGTATCAAGTTATTCTTGATCAAGTTACAAATGGTGTTGCTGTACGAATGGCAGTTCTATATTTACTTGGTACAATGCATTAATCTATAGGTGAAAAATGAAAATTATATTCAAACAAGTTGTTCTACTGAACCCCGATCAAAAATTAAATCAAAAAAATGATCTATTGATTGAAGACGGTATAATAAAAAAAATAGGCGGACTGAAAGAAGAAGATTTTAAATCATCCAAAATTTATGACTTTGAGAACAAATTTTGTGTACCCGGATTATTTGATATGCACGTTCATTTGCGCGAACCTGGTAGAGAAGATGAAGAAACGGTTGAAACCGGAAGTAACTCTGCAGCCGCAGGCGGATTCACAGGTGTTGCATGCATGCCGAATACAAATCCGGATATTGATTCTGCCGAGGTTGTCCGTTTTATAAAAGAGAAAGCTAAAAACCATCTTGTTGATGTTTATCCGGTAGCTGCAGCAACTCTTGCGCGTAAAGGTGAAGCTCTTTCTCCTATGTACGAATTATATGAAGCCGGAGCCATTGCTTTTTCAGATGACGGCGTTGCAATTAAGAATGCCGGTGTTTTAAGAAATGCTTTAGAGTATTCCAAAAATTTTGGAACTCCGATCATTGAACACTGCGAAGACGAAACACTTGCAGATGGGGCAATGAACGAAGGATTAAATTCAACAACACTTGGTCTGCAAGGAATTCCAAATGTTGCTGAAGATCTAATTGTTGCTAGAGATATTATGCTTGCCGAATTTATCGGAGGTAAAGTGCATATTGCTCACATCAGTTCAAAGAACTCGGTTGAACTTGTCCGGCAAGCTAAAAAGCGAGGAATTAATATTACCTCTGAAGTTGCACCGCATCATTTTACTCTGACAGACGATTCTCTAAAATCTTACGACACAAATTATAAAATGAATCCGCCTTTGCGAACCCGAGCCGATCTTGAAGCGTTGTTGGAGGGACTGAAAGATGGAACAATTGATTGTATCGCGAGTGATCATGCACCGCATTCTATCGAAGAAAAAGAGATGGAATTTATTTACGCACCAAACGGAATTGTAGGACTTGAAACTACTCTTGCATTAACCTTAAGCGAACTTGTTCACAAAAAACATTTAACTCTTGCTCAAGTAATTGAAAAACTTTCTATCAATCCAAGAAAAGTATTGAATCTTCCGGTTCCTCAGTTTAAAGAGGGTGCCCCAGCAAATCTTACTATTCTAGATCCGGATTTGATCTGGACTGTTGATGTTTCAAGTTTCAAATCCAAATCGAAAAATTCACCATTTGACAAAAGATTGATGACGGGTAAAGCTATAGCTGTTGTCAATAATCAGAAAATGTACTTCGAAGAAAAATATTTCCTTATCTAAAATTATTTTACTAAACTGTTCAGGGCTGTTCAATTATTGCTACAGCTCTGACGGTTCTTTCACACAAATCAATATTTTATATGAAAACCTGCCATCAAATTGAACTAAAAAGTAAGATTACTATCTCAAGTGATAGAAATTTCTTTGGCACTATGATTGAGTAATAGAATATAGAAATTTACGGAGGATGCAATGAAAACCTTAAAAAGAACTTTTTTATTAACTTTAATCGGTGGAATAATATTTCTCACTGGCTGTGATAATATGAACGGCTATCGTGATAATACACCGCCTGCACCACCGAAGAATGTTTATTCAGTTACCGGTGATAATAGGATCGATATATTTTGGGATTCTAATCCGGAGAATGATTTAGCCGGTTACAATATTTATTATTCCTACACTTATGACGGAAAATATACGCTTATCGGCAGTACACAAAATGATTCCTACATTGATGATGGCGCAAAAAACGGAGTAACCTACTATTATGCAGTTACAGCTTATGATTATGACGGCAATGAAAGCGAGCTAAGTAAAGACGAAGTTTATGATACACCAAGACCCGAAGGACTAAATCAAACCATTTTCGATTACACGCTATTTCCAAATAACTCCGGTTACGATTTCAGTAATTTTACTGTCCTTCCTTATAATGATAATTCGACTGATTTCTTCTTTGAAAATTACAATGGACAGTTTTACATCAATGTATGGGATGATTCTGAAATTCAAGATATGGGTCCAACGAAAGATATCTGGGATATAAGCTATGCACCACTTACCGGATGGATTCCATTAAAGCCAGATGAAAATGTTAAGTATGCGCCGGCAATTGTTGGTCACACATACGTAGTTAGAACTTGGGATCTCCATTATGCCAAAGTCAGAATTTATAGTCTAACAAGTGACAAAATGATTTTCGACTGGGCTTATCAATTAGTTGAAGGTAATAGAGAACTTAAAAGAGGACAAATTCCAGAGGTTAGAAAAACAATTCCTGCTAATGTTGAAAAGCAGTACTAAACTCGATGCACTATACTCCTTGTTGAAAAAGCATACCCGGGTGGTATGCTTTTTTATTTCTTTTGGTTTATTTTGCAAATAGTTAATTATTAAGTGAATATGCAATCACATCACAAATCATATCTGATTTTATTTTTGCTGCTTTCTGTATTCAGTTCCGCTTGGTATAATACTTCGGCACAGGAGACTAAAAGCAAAGAGGCGCAAAAAATTTTTTTAAGAATTGAAGAAGGAATAAATTCGGCAGCAGTAGATAAATTCTCGAATTATTTTAGTGCAAAAAATTACTTCAGTTTTAATGACGGTACTACGGGGTATTACAGTGCAAATCAATCTTACTATGTTATTAAAGATTTCTTAAGCATATATCAGCCAATTTCGTTTAAGCTGACAAATATTGTTACAGAAACAGCGACTCCTTTTGCTTCCGGAAATTTGAAGTACAACAATAAAGGTATTAGGGGTAATGCAATTGTATTTATCTCTCTGCAAATGACCGATAACAAATGGCACATCTCTCAGATAACAATAAATTAGAATGATCAAAAAAATATTCACACGAAATAGAATTTACTTTTCGCTGATAACATTTTTGTTGGTCTTAATTATTGTTTCGGGCATTATTTCTCCAATCATTCTGGAAAAAGAAAAAAATGATTGGGACAAAATTTTAATTGATAAAACAGATTTTTTTGAAAATAACATCAATCAAGCGTTCGACAATAAATCTAGTTTACTTATAACGACGGGTTACGAAGTAAAAAGAAAATTGCGCAGCCTTGTTACAAGTCCCGCCCTTGATCGGAAAAAGGTTATTAACCTTATAGCAGATCCAAAATTCCGGGATTTTTCTATCCATCTTTATAATTCCGAAATGAGTTTAGTTGCCTGGAATTCCGAGCCGATTCTTTCTTCTAACGAATTACAAAATCTCCCGCAATTTTTTAATCAAACATTTTTTAGCGGTAAAAAACTATTCACCTATCTATCGTTTGTAGATACACTGAAAGCAAATGAACAAGTTTATACGCTGGTCTCAAGTATTCCGATTGAAAAACATTTTTCGCTCACAAAGAAAGACGAGCCGTCATTTAACATAGTTGATTCGCTTTCGCGTGGTTTCTCAATTGGAATTGAAATCGAATACTCTCCGTTTGCAAAGTTGTCAAAAGACGGTAGAAAATATTCTTTTGCCGTTCTTAATAATTTCAAGAACAAAATTGCAGTTGCCACATTTGATAAACCCTCGCTCGAACTTAATCTAAACAGTATCCGTAAGTCGACCGAGATTATACAATATTTATTAACTGCTTTTATTGTAATGATTCTAGGGCTCTGGGCAAGAGTCTATTTGCGGCGCATAGATAAAAAAAGATACCGGTTCGCTCTCTTCACGGTTTATATGGCTCTACTTCGAACAATTCTCTTTTATTTTGGAATTCCATCTTCGTTTATTCATAACTCCTTAACAGATGCTTCTAATTTTTCTTCAGTATTTGTTTTTGGTATGGTCCGTTCACCATTGGAGTTTTTTATTACGGTTCTATTTCTTCTAATCATAGTTTTGATTGGCTATAAATATTTTTTAGAGTTCATATACAACCGATCTGAAACGAAATCCGCAAGTTTATTCAAAACCATGGCATCATTTATAATTTCTATTTTGTTATTCCTTCTTACCTACAGAGGAATTGGTGCCGCAATTCGCAGTGTGGTCTTCGATTCGACGATTCGTTACTTCAAAGATTTTTCTTTAATACCCTCTCCCGCCATTCTACTGATGAATTTCAATATTCTTATCCTTGGTTTGAGTGCCATCATCTTCTCATTAATCTTAATAACATTCATTTACTCTCAATATTCTTTTATGGAAGAAAAGAAAAAGAGAAATCTTTTAATATCGCTTTTTATTCTAACCCAGTTCTGTGGCTGGATTTTCGACGGACTTCAACTTGAGCCGCAAGGAACTCCACTTATTCGAATAGTCTATATAACAATTGTCTTTGTGCTTTTTTATCTTTTTCTCTTTAACAATAAGCCAAAAACGATAGCACTGATCTATTATGCTTTTGCGGCATCAATAATTTCTGTCAGCCTTCTTACATATTATAATTCTGAAATAGAAAGAGAATCGTTAAAAACAACCGCACATGAGTTGATCCGGACCGATGAAAACATGGTTGACTTCATGGTAGTACAAACATTGACTCAGGCAGTGCAAAACGAACGGATTCAAAATTCATACGCGGAATTAAAAGATCTATCATCAGATGCATTTGTTTTGTGGAGCAATAGTTTGCTCTATCGGGAGGGAATCCGCTCAGCAATAAATTTTTATGATACGCAAAAACAGTATTTAGGCGGATTTGAAACAGGCAAGGAGTTTTCTCGAGAATTGTTTGAAACTTATATTCAACATGCAGGAGACTCTTTAACAATTAACCGGCAATCCAATATCTTCGGAGATGAAAAAACATTCATTGGTATAGCGCCGGTAAAGATTAATGATCAGCTTGCGGGATATGCTCTTGTTTCTGCAATATATGAAGAAGACTATCTTAATTTTGCTGAATTTCCAAAATTTATAATTACAACCAAGGCGGGAATTTCTTCTGTAATTAATCTTGATAAACTCAAGATTTTTGATTTTCAGGATAACCAATTAAAATACACATACGGTAGTGCCATATTATCTAGCGATGATGAGAACTCAATCTTAAAATCTAATTTTACTAATCTGGATGAAGCATGGCTAAAACTGGACCTGAACGGTGAAAGAAATTTGATCTATGCTTTAAAAGTTAATTTACCAAAGAGCAATAAAATATTGGCAATTGCTCTTGAAGAAAAAAGCTTCTCATGGAATCTATCTGACTTCTTTAAAATCTTTTTTGTTCATACTATAATTATTGTAAGTCTTCTTCTGATATTTTCTGCTTTACGTTATAAAAAAAATAAAAATGTATTGGCATCCTACAGAACACGTTTAACCGGCGCATTCTTGGTTGTTTCGCTTATTCCGCTCTTTCTTATCGCAATCTATTTCAGAAATTTATCTGAAGGTAAAAATTCCGAGCTGGTTGAAAAACGATTAACCGAACTTACCGATCAGGTTAAATCTTATATATCGTTGTACTCTAATGATTCTTCTTTAAACCGGCAGGTAATTTTCGATAAAGCTGCACGTGATCTCAGCATCAGCTTTTCTATTTATGAAGATAAAAATTTGATCTACGATTCACACAAAGTGTACAGCGATATTGGATTACTACCGGCAACGCTAAATGATATTGTGTACTTAAATTGCTGGCTTGGCAGGGATCAAAAACTCTTTCTTAAAGAACCGATTGAAAATTATCCGGTTAATTCAGTTTATACTCTTGCTGACATTTCGGGATCCGGGTACATAATTCAAGTGAATGATCTTTTTAATAGAATTGTTCTTCCTCTTTCCGATGTTGAACTTGATATTTTTCTGTTTGGAATATTTTCTCTTGCCGTAATATTATTAGTTATTTTCAGTACGGTATTGGCAAATCAAATTTCTTCGCCGATCAGAAAATTAACCTATGCAACAAAATCTGTTGGCAGCGGAGATCTTAATGTTGAAGTAAATTACAAGACCACAGGAGAAATCAAAGAGCTTGTGGACGGATTTAATCAAATGGTTAAGAGAATAAAACAAAGCCAATCCGATCTTGCACAACTTGAACGCGAATCCGCATGGAAAGAGATGGCAAAACAAGTTGCTCATGAAATTAAAAATCCTCTAACACCGATGAAACTTTCTGTTCAGCAGCTTATTGCCGCTCACATTGATAAATCTCCCAAATTCGATTCAATTTTCGAAAAGGTTACTTCAACAATTATTTCTCAGATAGAAATATTAAAAAACATCGCTTCGGAATTTTCCAATTTTGCCCGTATGCCGAGAGTTAATATTGAAAAATTGAATGGAGTGGAAACTATAAGAGAATCGCTTAACCTGTTCGAAGATGAAGAAATATCGATAAATTTTTACTGTAAAGAAACAGAAATATTTATTAATGCCGATCAAGATCAACTGAAAAGAACCATTGTCAATCTAGTTCGCAACTCAATTCAGGCCGGGGCTAAGAATATTAAAACAGAATTATCTTTGCACGAAAATTTATGCGAAATTAGAATATCCGACGACGGAGAAGGAATAAGCAAAGAAAATTTTGAAAAAGTTTTCGAAAATAACTTTACCACAAAACGGGGCGGCATGGGTCTGGGTTTAAGTATGGCTAAAAGATTTATCAATGTACTCGGCGGAACGATATTGGTGGAAAGATCATCAAATGATGAAGGAACTACAATTTTAATCACAATTCCATTGGCAAACTAATGCACCAGCTTACTCCTCAACAGAAAGAAGCGATCAATTATAAAACGCACATCTCGTTGGCTGCAAATGCCGGCTCAGGAAAGACTTTTGTACTTTCAAAACGATTCGTAGAAATTTTTTTAAATGAAGAGATCGATCTGAGCAGTATCGTTGCAATAACTTTTACAGATAAATCGGCAGGAGAATTAAGTAAAAAAATTGCGAGTGAGGTTGATGAACGAATTGTATCCGAAACCGGTGTTCAGAAAAGGAGAAAACTTGAAAGTTTAAGGCGCCAGCTTGTATCTGCAAACATCTCAACGATCCATTCTTTTTGTATAAATATTTTAAGAGAATTTTCACCTGAGGCAGGAATTGATGCAAATTTTAATCCTATCGATCAAAATACATCCAGTGAACTAATTGAATTAAGCGTTGAAGAAACTATTAACAGCCTGATCGAGAACAAGGAATATTCCGGAGAGTTGAAATATCTGATCCGTTTCTTCGGTTCAAAAAAAATATTTACTCAACAGTTGGAAAATTCGATTAACAAGAGAAGAATCATTGAACAATTAAACGATTCTTTCTACTTAAAAGACGAAAATGAGATTGCCGGTTTGTTCAAGCAGAAATTTCAGAATGAATTTAAAGAATTATTTTCATCCCAAATTATAAATGGGCTTAATATAATTGGAATAATTAATGAATTTGTTCTACGCCAAAAATCAAATAATGAAACCGCTCTGGCAATACTAGAACAGCTCTCGAAATATTCAAAAGAAAAAATACTTGCCGGTCAGCTGGCAATACTAAGCTCAATTAAAAATTTATTGCTTACCAAAACCGATGGCAAATTACGCAACCGGGGATACTTAAGTAAGAACCGCGATGAACTGGAGAAAGAAATAGCAGAAGTTGAATCTCTATTGGCCGACCTAAATGATTTTCTTTCACTCGAAAAAACAGAAGAAGCAGAAAAAGAACTTGCCAACTTTGGTAAAGCATTTATAAAAATTCATCTTTATATGAAGAGTCTCTATACACAAAAAAAGAAGCAAAAAGGATTTCTCGATTTTGAAGATATTCTCCTTTTTACTCAGAAAATATTATTGAGAGACGAAGTGAGGAAATATCTGAGCGATAAATTCAAGTATATAATGATAGATGAATATCAGGATACGAACGAACTTCAATACGAAATATTTATGCCGATACTTGACCACCTGAAAAGCGGAAATTTATTTGTAGTCGGAGATGAGAAGCAGAGTATTTATATGTTCAGGAATGCGGAGCCTGAGGTTTTCGAGCGCACAAAAGAAGAAATTAATCTACCGGAAAATAAAGGACAAATATTAAGTCTGCCGCATAGCTTCAGAATGTCGCCTCAACTGGTTCTATTCACAAATCTGCTTTTCAAAAATTTATTTAAGAATCCAAATCCGCATTTCAACGATGTCGCACAGAGCAGCTTGATTTGCGCTAAGGATGAAACAGAAAAAGGAAACGTTGAATTTCTGCTTGCCGATGAAGATTCAGATGTTACAGAAAGTGAGTTGACCGCGAATAAAATTTTACAACTTGCATCTTTGAAAACAGATAGCGCAATTGCGTTCAAAGAAATTGCGGTTCTATGCCGCAAACGCGATTCATTTGCCGAATTGGAGAAATCATTCGTCAAGCACGGAATACCATTTACAATTGTCGGAGGAAAAGGATTTTACCAGCGGCAAACTATTTATGACATTTATAATTATTTGGCTTTTTTGCTCAATAAAGAAGATGATGCCGCGCTTGTCGGTCTTCTACGATCTCCGTTCTTCAGCCTTTCAGATTTGCAGCTTTATAAAATCTCGCTTGAAAATGGAAACTCGTTCTTCGAAAAAGTAATGAATTTATCGAACTCAAATATCGAAATTAAGATTGTGTGTGATAAGCTAAATGAAAATTTGAAAATTGCATATAACAGTGAAATATATTCAATTATTCGAAAGATACTTTTGGAGAGCGGATATTGGTCCGTAATTGCATCGAAACAAAATTCATCTCAAGAGCTGGCAAACAATGAAAAATTGCTTTCGCTCGCACGGACATTTTCTAAAAAGAGTTTTAAAAATTTATACGACTTCACAGTTTTCTTGCTCGAATCAATTGAAGGTTACGAAGACGAAGGGCAAGCTCAAGTGGCTCGAGATGAAAATACTGTAAAACTTCTTACAATCCATCAAGCAAAAGGACTTGAGTTCAAGGCAGTATTTCTTTACGGTTGCAATCAAAAAACTCAGGAAGATTCAATCCGGGCAAAATCTCTTAGCATTGATAAAAATTACGGATTGCTTACAAAAGTTCCGCTTAGTAAAAATTATTTCAACACTTATTCTTCCGCGCCCATTGCCGCACTTTATAATTATACAATCAAACGGAAAAATGCAGCTGAAGTTAAACGGCTTTTATATGTTGCCGTCACCCGCGCAATTAATTATCTTTTTATAACAGCCACACATAAGGAATTTAGTTGTAAACCCGGTACCTTCTTACATTTGTTTAGTGAAGGACTGGAAACAGATTTTACGACAGATAAAATTAGTCTTTCCTCCCAAGTTGATTACATGAAGTTTTCTGATGATAAATATGAATCATTTGCCAGAACGGTATCACTTACAATTCCGGTAACAACTAAACTTGATGAGACGGTTTCAGCTATCTCAGCGGCGGAGCAGAAGAAAGAAGAAATAATTCAACTCACTCAAAAAATTAATGATGTACCTAAAAGGGAAATAATTTCCGCTACAAAAATTTCGATGTTCACTCAATGTCCGGTTAAATATCAACTAACTTACGAGCTCGGTTACTCTACTATTTACAAGCTAATAAAAGAAAAAACGAATGATTATGAATTCAGCTCGAACGAAGATGATGAAATGCGTCCATTCGGGCAGATTAAAGGGAGACTTATTCACGCAGCTCTCAAAGATGAAATCAGCGGTGAGAAACTTCAAACATTTCTCTTAAGCAAAATTGCTGCAGAGGATTTTTCCGAAAATGAAACAGTAAGAAATAAGTTTATAACAACAATTGTCAATGATCTTGAACAATTTTACAAATCGGCAGGCTATTCCGAAATATCCTCGTCGAAAAATTATAAGAACGAATTTGAAATATATTGTGAAGAGGGAGAACATTATCTCTACGGAATTATTGATAGATTGATCATAGAGAAGGACAAACTGATTATTATTGATTATAAGACGGATAATATTACTTCCGAGCAGTTAATCTCGCGAACAGAAGATTATCTGCCGCAGCTTAAATTCTACGCATACATTCTTTCAAAACTTTTTAGGGAATGCGATCTGTTTGAATTGCGGATTATCTTTCTGAAATATGCCGACCACACGGGCTCATATCAAATTAACCGCAATGATTTAAAAATCTTCGGCACTGAATTGAATGAAGCAACAAGTAAAATTTATTCGGAACAATTTAAGCCGAATTTAAATCATTGTTCTAAATGCCATTATGCATTAGAAGGGAACAAATGCGTAAAATTATTTTCATAACCATTCCGGCAATTTTATTGTTGCTTCTAGTATATGCTTGTTCATCTTCACCGGTTATTCCACTTTACGAATATCCGCCCGATTGGAAAGACAAAGCGACTCGTGAAAAAACTATTGCAGATTACTCAAAATATCTTTCCGGCAGAAAAATCTTTTTAGATCCCGGGCACGGTGGAGAAGACCGGAAGAATAAAAATAAGGACGGAAGTGTAATTGAAGCCGATGTAAATTTGCGTGTTGCACTAAACTTGAAAAAATATCTTGAAGAAGCCGGAGCGCAAGTTTTTATTTCGCGCGAGATTGATAAAACTGTTGCACTTGCACTTCGATCTGAACTCGCGAATCAAAGCGGTGCGGAAATATTTATAAGCATTCACCATAACGCACCCTCAAAAGTTGAAGATGATTACACGAATTATACTGCAGTTTACTATCATGCGAAACAAACTGACTATGAATACGAGCCGTGCAATCATGATTTAGCCCGTTATATTGAACGTGATCTTTCATATGTGATGAGAAATCCGGGAGGACTCGGTTCGTTCGACGGAACATATTCCGATTATAATATTTATCCCGGTGAAGGATTTTCTGTGCTTCGCAAAACAAACATACCGGCAGTTTTAGTTGAGTGCGCGTTTCATACAAGTCATTTTGAAGAACTTCGTCTTAATAATGAAGAGTTCAACCAAATTCAAGCCTGGGGAATTTTTAGAGGAGTTGCAAAATATTTGCGTGCAGGTAAACCGGAAATAAATATTCTTGCCGATAGTTCGAAAATTGAGAACAATTTATTAAAGGTGTCATTAATGCTTACAGATTCTTCCGGTATCGATCCGAGGTCAATTCAAGTCTTCTTCAATAAAGAAGAAAAAGAATTTTCTTTTGATAAATTATCCGGCATTGTAAATGTCAAAATTGATTTACCAATTCCGGGCGAATATGCTCTTAAAGTAGTTGCCGCAAATAAAAATGGGAACTATTCGTTCCCATTCCATAAAAAAATTATTGTAAGTGACCTTCTTGAACCGGAAATTATTGATTGATTTTATTAAAGTGTATCGAATATTATTTCTTGAAGGTCATTGCGAGGAATGAAATGACGAAGCAATCCAGATTTTGACTAAAAAACTAATTTTCCTTTGCTTCGCTTCGCTCGCAAAGACAAATACAATATTCCGCCTTAGAATATCAATCAACTTTGCAGAGCTTTCTTTTTGTCAATCTTTTCCGTTACATATTTAAAAACAAAGAGTGCAACCGCTGCAACAAATCCAATTGCTAGAAAGTAATACCAGATATGACTTGCGTTTGAATAATATGCCGCACGTTGAACTTCCGTCAATCCGGCGGGTAATGTTTTCGGATCCGGGCAGTAAGCATCCAATAAAAATCCGCTCATTATAAAACCGGCTAATGATGAAACAAAATTATATAAATGACTGAAGCCGAGATATAAGCCTTCTTCACCTTTCGGAGCTTGCAAAGAAAAATATTCAAGATAACGCGGCGAGATAAAACATTCAGCCAATCCTTGAATGGCAATTCCGATAATCATCATCAGTGTTAATGGATGAAGAGAGAATAATCCAAAGATAGAAATCTGATGTGCAAATCCGCCTTCAAAACTCTGCCCCAACGACATCGCAAATGCCGAAAAGGGCATTAACAACATTCCGACAAAAATTGATGTAACTGCTTTTTTCTTTCTCATTAATTGAGTTACGAGTACAACAAAAAGAACAACAAAAAGGGGATTTACATTTGCGAGCCATTCTGGTTTGGCGCTTTCACCTAATAGACGGATCACATATTTAGGCATCGAGGCGTAAAGCTGACCTTGCGTAATCCAGAATCCCGAGACGATTAATATTAAGATTATTAGTCGCGGAGTTCGGACAACTTTTAAAAGTGTTCGGGCAATTTGTCTGATACTTTTTCTTTCGCCGGAGAAATTTTTCGGCTTGTAGAAAAGGAAAGTAAAGAGGAGCGCAATAAGAGCCATTGCGGAAGAAAAGAAATAAACATTTTCTAAACCAAGTCCTTGCCTTACAAATGGAACAAATGTTTTTCCAGCAAATGCACCGATATTTACGACCCAATAAAAAAGAGAATAACCTCGCGCACGATTTTCCTCGGTAGTAGTTTTAGCAACTGTTCCGGTAATCAGCGGCTTTATAAATGAACCTCCAAGCATTACTATCACTAAAAAGAAAAGTACTACAACTTTTGTATGAAGCATTGCTAGTGAGAAATAGCCTATAGATAAAAAAGTAAAAGTTAGTAACATTCCGTTTCGAAAGCCGATCTTATCTGCCATGGCGCCCATGAATGGAGTAAGAAAAAAGATTCCTGCATAAAAAATTCCGGCTATAACTCCCGTTTCTTTGTCGGAAAATCCCACAATGTTTGTCAAATACAAAGTAAGTACAATGAAAAAACTGTAGTAAGCGGCTCTCTCGAAGAGCTCCATCACATTTGCGATCCAAAAATCATTCGGAAATTTCCAGCCGGTTTTTGATTGGGTGTTTGTTTGTTGAGGCATAAGTTTCCAGTTGATGAAAAGTGAGCGGCAAGTTAGATAATTTCATTCACTTAAAAAATGTTAGATAATATTTTTTCATGTTTGCGGGAATTGAAAAGAAAAATTGCATAGATTCAACCCCGGAAATAATTGATTAATCGAAATAGTCCTTGAAAAATAACAGCATCTGTCTTTGCGAGCGGAGCGAAGCAAACTAATTCTTATTTATTGATCAAAAGAGAGATTGCTTCGTCACTTCACCTACCTGCCGGTAGGAAGGTTCCTCGCAATGACCCTTAATTAAAATTATTCAGAGAACCATTAAGTAAAACCTAAATGGATTAAAACGGAGTTCTAAATGAAAATTTATTCTAAACATGAATTGAACAACTACTCACTCTCGCTTACTTATGATGATATAAGTCTTATTCCTACAGAAGTGTCGCGTGTTAAAACGAGATCCGAAGTAAATATAAAATCCAATTTTTTAGGCAAAGATTTAGCAGTTCCGGTCGTTTCAAGTCCGATGGATACGGTAACAGGAATAGCAATGGCTAAAGAGCTTTCTGCTTCCGGATGTATTGGAATTGTCAACAGATTTGATTCCTCACTAAATGAATTATTTACAAATGGAAGTGTAGCCGAAGGCATTCAAGCTGTTTCCGTCAGTTTGAACGCCGAAGATGATTTGTTGGAAAAAATTGCAGCGAACAATTTGATAGTATGCATTGATACGGCTAACGCAAACAATGCCAACGTACTTCAAAAATGCGAAGAGATTAAGAAGAGATACAAAGTGAAAGTGATTGTCGGAAATATTGCTCACGGCGGAACACTTAAACAATTAGTTGATGCCGGAGCGGATGCAGTCCGGATCGGAATCGGCGGCGGAAGCATGTGCACAACATCGATTCAAACTGGAATTGGAATCGGACAAGTATCATCATTGATCGATACATACTTTGTACGTGAAGAACAGAAATTGAATATTGCGTTAATTGCCGACGGCGGAATTAAATCTCCAGGTGATGTAGCAAAAGCGCTTTCGGCGGGTGCGGATGCAGTTATGCTTGGAAGAATGCTAGCCGGCACTAAAGAAACTCCCGGCGAGGTAATTAAATACAGCGATCAGCTCTGGAAAAAATATCGCGGCTCCGCATCGTTTGGTGTTAAAATGAAAGGGGAGTTTATTGAAGGTGAAGAAACTATGGTTCCATACAAAGGTGCAGTAAAAAGTGTTATCAACGCAATATCCGACGGATTGAAAAGTGCTATGAGCTATTTGAATTGTGAATCGCTGAGTGAATTAAAAGAGAAAGACTCATTTGCGGTGTTGAGTACAAGTTCCTATCTGGAACGCTTGCCGAGGAAATAAGCATGTTATAAAAAATAATAGAACGCAGATTTTATAAGATGATTATGATTTTTCATGATCTATCATAATCAATCATGATGATCAGTGTTCTATTAGCGATTTATTCTTCTCTCTTAACTCTATCAATCGTAAATGCCGGAACACAAACCGAAACATATTCGCACGGCTGATCGAAGGGATTTGAGTAGCGTACACGGCTTCCTTTCTTCACACAAATTGACTGATTCTTTTCCAGAATAATTTCATCTCCGTCGACTTCAAATTTTTTCTTTCCGCTGAAGATAAAAGTGATCTCGTCAAACTCCGGAACTTGGAATGGTTCGGACCACCCCGCAGGTGCGATCATGTGAGCGAAGCTGTAATCTCCAATATCAATGCTTGCTTTGCCATAATGTTCTTCGATCAGTTTGCCGTCGGTGGTAGGAACGATAAAAGGGTTTGTTTGGAGTTCGTAGTTTTTCATATGCTTCCTTCTTTAATAAATTTCGATTCTTAGATTCTTAGTGACTTTGTGGCAATTAACAAATTGTCTTTGCCACCAAGACTCAAAGTCAGTAAGAAATTATATTTTTACTCTTTTCAATCGTAATGAATTGCTTACGACCGAAACGGAACTAAGGGACATTGCAAGTGCGCCGATCATGGGATTAAGCATTCCAAGTGCCGCAAGCGGAATTCCAACCGTATTATAAATAAAAGCCCAGAATAAATTTTGCTTTATTGTACTGATTGTATGCCGCGAAAGATTAATTGCTTTTGATACGCTTAATAAATTGCCTTGCACCAAAGTAATCTGTGCGGTCTCTATTGCAACATCGGTTCCGGTGCCGATGGCAATTCCCACATCAGCTTGAGCGAGTGCGGGAGAATCATTTATCCCGTCACCGACCATCGCAACGACTTCTCCTTTATTCTGATATTCTTTAACAATATCAGCTTTGCCCGCCGGTAGTACTTCCGCACGGAATTCCGAAATTCCTATTTTATTAGCGATTGTCTCTGCGGTTTTATAATTATCACCAGTGAGCATTACTGTCTTTATTTTCATTCGGTTTAATTCTTTTATTGCATTAACGGAACTCTCTTTCAGTTTATCCTCAACAGCAATCATTCCTTTAAGTTCACCATCAATCGCAATGTAAATAACTGTTCTGCCACCTGTACTTAATTTATCAAACTGCTCTTTCACAATTTCTGATTTGATTGAATACTCGCTCATCAGGTTCAAGTTTCCGATTAAAAGGGCATGTTCATTCACAATTCCCGTTAAACCAAATCCTGATAAATTTTGAAATGATCCCGGCTTCGAGAAAGAAATATTTTTCGATTTAGCCGCTTCAACAACCGCAATCGCCAATGGATGCCCGGAATTAGATTCGAGTGAAGCGCTAAGTTGAAGCAATTCATTTTCGGAAATATTAAAAGTCACAATTTCAGTAACTGCCGGTTTGCCTTCTGTAAGTGTCCCGGTTTTATCGAAGATGACAGTCGTAATTTTTTGCGCGATCTCTAAACTCTCTCCGTTGCGAATTAATATTCCATTTGACGCACCTAGTCCGCTTCCAACTATTATAGCTGTGGGTGTTGCAAGTCCAAGCGCGCACGGACAAGCAATAATTAAAACGGCAACAAAATTAATTAAAGCAACACTAAACGGATTATGTACGCCGATAAACATCCAAACTGTAAATGTGATGATTGCGATTAGAACAACAACCGGAACAAAAACAGCAGCAATCTTATCGACTAATTTTTGTATTGGCGGTTTAGATGATTGCGCTTGTTCTACGAGCCGTATGATTTGAGCCAGAACTGTATTATTCCCGATTTCAGTAACTCTAAAATTGAATGCACCGTTTTTGTTGATTGTACCGCTAATAACTTTTGAACCGATAATTTTTTCGGCTGGAATGCTTTCACCGGTGATCATTGCTTCGTCGATTGCGGAACTGCCCCAGACAATTATTCCATCTGCTGGAATTTTATCTCCCGGTTTGATTACAACAATATTTCCAACTTGCAGGTCGGAAATCTTTATTTCGGTTTCTTTTTCACCGATCAAGATTCTTGCGCTTTTCGGTTTGAGCTCAATTAATTTTTTTATTGCAGTATTGGTTTTCCTTTTGGCGTTATGCTCAAGTAGTTTTCCCATCAGAATGAGAGTAATAATAACACCGGCAGTTTCAAAATAAACATGCGGAAGTCCACCATGAATTGAGATAACATCCGGGAATAGAGTTGCAACTGTACTGTAGCCGTATGCTGCGCCCGTTCCAATTGCGACAAGAGAATTCATCTCTGCAGAAAAATGCTTGAGGTTAGTCCAGAATATTTTATAAAATCTTTTTCCGCTGATGAATATTACCGGCGTTATCAATATTAATAATATCTTATGAGTGCTGTCTACAGAGAAGGGCCAAATGTTTTTGAAGAAAGAATAATCCATCAACATGCTGATGGCAAAAACGGGAAGCGTCAGAATAAGAGCAAGAAGAAAATCTTTTTTGATTTCGGCAAAGTATTCATCCTTTTCTGAAATTGATGATGCATCACTCTCTGATTGCGATTTTGGATTGGCAGGAGATTCCAATTTTAATTTGTAGCCGTAATCTTGAACCGCCTCTGCAACAGAATCAAGATTAAAATCATCTTTTTCCACATCGAATGAAACTCGTTCCGTAGCAAGATTTACGTTTACATTTTTAACGCCCTCGAACTTGCTAATTATTTTTTCAACCCGCGTAACACAACTGGCACACGTCATTCCCTCAACGGGAAGATTGATCTGTTTCATTAGAAGTCCTTTCTATTTTACGACCTTATAGCCTGCTTCGGTAATGGCGTTCTCAATTGTTGATGAATTTACTTTTGTCTCGTCAAAATGTACTTTGGCCGAACCAATCTCAACTTCAGCAGAGATCAAATTTAATTTTGAAAGTTCTTTCTTTACAGCCATTACGCAATGACCGCAACTCATGCCTTCTATTTTGAATTCTTGTGTCGTCATTTTGAATCTCCTTGATTGTTTTATTTACACTGTAAAAATAATCCTTAGCAGGAATTTACCGTTACATAATTTTAGAAATTTGTTATAAACTTTACTGGTTTGTTTTGCTGGGGAAAATGACGATTAACTTATTTTGTCTAACGGTTTGCGCATATTTTTTGTAAGAGATCTAAATTGGCTGGCGGTGAATCCGGTAACCTTTTTGAATTGATTGGAAAGGTGCTGAACGCTGCTGTATCCTAATCTATAGGCAATCTCGCTAAGAGTTAGTTCCCCATATTTCAGAAGTTCTTTTGCCCGCTCAATTTTTTGCAGAATAATATATTGTTCAATTGTAATACTTTCTTGAGAAGAAAATAAACTGCTCAGATAATTATAATCGAGCCCAAGTTCCTTCTCAATAAGCAGCGAATATTTATGATTTTCACTTATGATCTTTTCGTTTTCGTAAATCGTTTTGATCAAGAAATTTTTAATCTTTTCAACCGCTTTTGCTTTTTTGTTTTCGATAAGTTCAAAACCGTTTTTTTCTAAAACTTCTTTTATCTTATCTAACGGTAATGCTTCCATGGATTGCTCTGTCTCAACTTCTCCTAGCGAGATATTTTTTATAGCTACGCCAAGCTTTTCCAACTCTTCCTTAACAACCTTAATACATCGGTTGCAAACCATGTTCTTGATATATAAAACGTTCTTTGGTTTCATGTCTAAAACAATATTATCCTTTCGGCTTTTCTTTTTTCGCTTTTACGTTTAGTGTGTATAAACTACTATCATTTTCTTCAACATATTTATCAAGAATTTCACCACCAAGCGAATTGGTAGGCTCATTCTCAATTTTCTTTTTAGAATCTTTAATTTTTGTCTCTTGCTTTGCATTCTCGGTGAGATTTTTCAGAATTGTTAATCTTTTATTCCGGTTTTTTGGTTTGTCAGTATTATTATCAGCTTTTTGTTGAGCAGAAATTTTTCCAATATCTTTTTTTTGATCTTCACCTTTTTCTTTTTCTGCAATTGATTTTTCTTTTTTATCGGCAAAAGGTCTAGGGATTGGTTTTAGATGGTCTTCAATAATTTCTTCTTGTTCTAATTGTTTGTGACTGTTCTTAAGCGGTTTAACCGTCTCTCCGTTTTTCAGTTTTACTTTATTATAGAAGTATGATAAAGCCAAAGTCAAGAGAGTTAACAGCAGAACAATTATTAAAGCAGTAGATATGATTGGGACTATTTCCATATCTCAAAATATAAAAATATCCTTTCTGCAACAATTTTCTTATTCTATGCTAAATTGCTTTGGTCGCTTGCGGTGTAGATAATGTAACCAAATCAAGATCTGATTTATCGCTATAGAAAGTTAGCAGATTAACATCTCCGTGATTTGTATAATGATTTGGTGAAAGTGTTCTTTTTATTTCTTCGTTTGTGAATTTGGTTTTATATCGTTCAGAATTATTCATAACCTCGATTCTCGCAGAAATCGGTTTCGGTTTATAATTGATTAGTTCTCTAGCGGAATTATCGTTTCTTTGTGTTTGTTCATTTTTCCGTCTTGAAACTTTTTCATTCTGAATGGATTGAACTGCCCGGGTATATTCATCTTGTCTATTCCTTATTCTCTCGGCGCTCAATTGAATTGCTTTATTTCTCTGGGGAATGGAACCTGCGATAATTGTCTGTCGGATAGCATTACTATTAATTAAAATAGGCTGAGGAACAAGACGGTTTCCGAGAGGATCTACATGTTTAAGGTAAACCGGAACATTATTTTTCGACTTCGCTTTGTAGATGACATAAGAAAGAAAGATTACAAATAGCATGAATGCCGTAAAAATTAGTATGCTTGTGTATATGATTGGCAATAGAGACATTTTAAAAACCATATTTTTGTTGATTTATAAACAAACATTGTACCAGCCACTAAATTGCGAATATGGTCTTATTTCACACATAATAGAATGATTTACCCGGTATTCCTTGTCTTAATTTGAGGCAAATATATTTATTGAGATGACCGGATTTTTTTCATTTTCTGAATCGTAGTTAATTAATTTGTTTTTACCCTGCTTTTTAATATTTTTTGACCCACTTTTATCTGTAACTCACTTAAAAATTAGAGGTTAGAGATGACCAAGGCAGATATTGTCGAAAAAGTTGCTTCCGGAACCGGATTAACGAAGTTAGAAACCGAAGCAATTGTTGAAGGTTTTTTAAATACCGTTATTGGTGCTTTGCGTGATGGTCGTGGAATTGAAATTCGTGGGTTTGGCAGTTATCGTGTAAAAAAGAAAAAAGCTCGCTATGCCCGTAATCCAAGAACTGGGGAAAAAGTTTATGTCGGAGATCATTATGTCCCGATGTTCAAGTTTTCCAAAGACTTTAAGTCTGCAGTAGATGCCGGAATGAAAGAAATGGATTTGAAAACCACCAAGGAATGATTTAGGAGAGTGAAATGAGAAGATGTTCAATTTGCGGAGAAGTTATAAATGAAGGTGACAAAACCTGTCCAAGTTGCGGTGCAGCCATTGTAAGTGAGATTAAAAACACAGATCCGGTTTCTGAAAAAAAATCTAGTAATACTAAAAGTGTGAGCAATAAAACTGAACCTGTTAAATCTGGAAAGAAAAAAATAGTTACTGAAGAGACAAAAAAAACAAAATCTCTTTCTTCAACAAAATTATTTTATTTGGTTCTATTTTTAATTTTGATCGGTGCAATAATTGTATATTCATCCGGTATTTTCGATTCGGCTCCGTCATCAATTCAATCTCAGCAAGTTGATCCGGACAATCCACATGCAGGCGTTGATCTAAATCATCTTGAACAGATTCAATCGCTAGAAGAAAGAATAAAGAAAAACCCAAATGATTATCCATCTCTATTGGAGCTTGCTCATTTGTTAAATGATAGCGGTTTGAAAGAGAGAGCTATAGAAAAATATAATCTTTACTTAAAAAAATATCCGAAAGAAGCAGATGTATTAGTTGATTTGGGAGTTTGTTATTTCGAGACGGGAAAGAATCCAGAAGCAATGTCTGCGATGGAGAAAGCATTAAAAATAAATCCGAAACATCAAATTGCTAATTTAAATCTCGGTATCGTAAATATGTCTGCAGGTAACACTGCTAATGCACTCGGTTATTGGAAAAAAGCAATTGAAATTGATTCGACTAACGAGATCGGACAAAAAGCAAAAGAATTAATTAAAACACATTAGAAGGAGAATGTAAATGCCTTGCGGTAGAAAAAGAAAACGCCACAAAATGGCTACTCACAAACGCAAAAAGCGTTTGAGAAAAAATCGTCATAAAAAGAAATTGAGATAATGTAATGGTTGATGTATGATGATTAATGTGGATTTTTTTCCATCATCCATCAACCATATTTCATCTTCGCTTAATAAGCCCCCTTAGCTCAGCTGGTAGAGCAGCTCATTCGTAATGAGCAGGTCGGCGGTTCGAATCCGCCAGGTGGCTCTAAAGTATACAAATGCCCGCTAGTTTTCTAACTTTGAAGAACCTTTCAGATAGATCTCCAAAAGCATCTAACTAACAAAACTAATTGACATCTAATTTTTACCTCTTGAATTCATAGCTGTTTGATTGTGAAAGAAATTAAGTCCTCTAATAATCGCTTCGTTTCTATCAAATTCTTTTTCGACATCTATAAATTCCTTCTCTTTTTTAGCCGTTCTTAAAAGTTTCCAGTTAATTTTCAATTCGATAAAAATGAAATAAGATATTATGAAGATGATGCCTAATATCACAATAATTCCGAGTGGAAGAATATCATTCATGGGATGCTCCTTCTTTTTTACCATTATTATCGGACCACTGATATGAAAGGTTAAATTTTAGTCCCAAGTATTTGTGATTTTACCCATCCTTAAGATTTTTCTCGCTATTTGAAGCAAAAAAACCTTGACAATCCCACATAAAAACAGTTATTTTGCATGCAAGTGGGTAATAGTGTTTAATTTTCCCAAATAGTGGATGGGTTATGTTTATAGGAAGCTTTAAATATTCAGCTGATGCAAAAGGAAGGGTAAGTATTCCCTCCATTTTTAAGAAATATGTCAATGAAGCCGCGAACGAAACATTCGTTATGACGCGGGGTATTGTACAGTGCATTGATATTTATCCTCAAGATTTCTGGAAAGAAGAAGTTCTAACCCGGATCAATCAGCTTGATGATTTTGACCCTGAAGAAGCTGCTTTTAAAAGAATGCTCTTTGAACTCGCAGCTGAATATAAACTTGATTCTCAATCACGATTGTTAATCCCAAAAAATCTTTTAGAGTTTGCCGGAATAGAAAGAGAAGTTTTTATACTCGGGCAGAATAAAAAAATTGAAATTTGGAATCCCGAGATCTATGAATCACATAAAAAAGAAAACACCAAACCGTTTGCTGAAATAGCAAAATTAATCATGCAGAAAAAACAGAAATGAGCCACGAACCGGTTCTCTTGAAAGAGAGCATTGATTTTTTGGTAACGCAAAAAGACGGAATTTACTTTGATGGTACGGCAGGATTCGGCGGACATTCTGAAAAAATATTAAACACATTAAATGAAAAAGGAAAATTGATTGCAACAGATAAAGATCTCACAGCTTTTGAATATAGCAAAAATAAATTTTCTGCCGACAAACGATTTTCAATTTTTCACACCGGCTTTACAAATATTGATTCTATTTCCAAGTTTGAGTTCATTGAACAATTTGATGGCATCTTAGTAGACTTAGGTGTTTCCTCATTTCAATTGGACACAATTGAAGCGGGATTTACATTCCGGGAGGACGCCGCCCTTGATCTCAGGATGAACAAAGCTGAAGGAATTTCCGCATCGGACTTGCTGAATAAATTTCCGCAAGAAGAAATTGCTAAAATTTTATATGAATACGGTGAAGAAAAAAACTCAAGACTCATCGCTAAAAAAATTACCGAATACAGATTAACGGAAAGAATTTCACGTACTTCTCAACTAAAAAAAATAATCGAACTTATAACACCGCAGCGGTTCTTGAATAAAACTCTGTCGCGTGTATTTCAGGCATTGAGAATTTTTGTAAATAATGAGCTTGAAGAACTAAAGCTCTTTATTGATAAATCGGTTTCACTTCTAAAACCCGGCGGAAGATTAGTGATTCTTAGTTATCATTCTTTGGAAGACAGAATTGTAAAAGAAAAAATTAAATATGAAAGTTTAGACTGTATCTGTCCTCCCGGAACGCCAATCTGTATCTGTGGAAAAATAAAACGGCTAAAATTAATAACTCATAAACCGGTAGTTCCTTCAGATTTGGAAATCGAAAATAATCGAAGATCTAGAAGTGCAAAAATGCGTGTAGCCGAAAGAGTCTAAAAAATGAAGGGATCGTCATTAAAAAATTTTATATCGATAGTTGTTGTTGTTTCACTCGTTCTTCTCGGTTATGTAATTGTTCGATCTGAGATTAAAAGAATCAACAGGGAAAAAATTACAAAGCAGGAAATGCTCAATGAAAAATATAAAAGGATTGAATCTTTGATGGTAGATGTACAAAAGCTGACTTCCGAAGAGGTGATTGTAAAGTTTGCACAGGATTCACTGGGATTACTTAGACCTACAGAAAATTTAGAAATGATTACAGTTTCGAAGGATCAAATAAAACAGATTGAGAAACTATTGAACCAAAAATATGATTAGCTCCCGCGCACTTATATTAGTCGGGTTTTTGCTGCTGATCTTTGTAGCGCTTGTTGCAAAACTTTTTTCCATACAAGTGGCAAAGCATGAATATTATTCGCTTGTTGCAGACCGTCAGCAAAATAAGCCGTTAACTGTAGTAGCCGAGCGCGGATTGATCAAAGATGCTAATGGGGAAGTTCTCAGTTATACAACCGACAACATTTCCTTTTTTGCCGATACACGCATGATGAATTCGAAAAGAATTGATTCCATTTCTGCAGCATTATCAAGAGTCTTTAATAAACCCGAAGAATATTATAAAAAAATAATTGCCGACGGTGCAGGCAATGTCTGCCTGGAAAAGAAAATTCCTATGGAGAAAGCACTCGAATTGAAGAAAACTGTAATTGAAGGACTTTTTCAGCAGGAAGATTTTTCAAGAGTTTATCCATACGGGAATTTGGCTTCGCATGTACTTGGTTTTGTTAACCGGGATATGGTTGGTGTAGAAGGAATTGAAAAAATTTATCAAGAAAAATTAGAAGGCACAGACGGTTACTTTAATTTTGAGAGAGACGTTCTTGGAAGAATTATATCGGTTGATGAAAATCTTTCCAGAGCAGCGGTTCCCGGAGATCAAATAATTCTTACAATAAATAAAACTTACCAAAAAATCCTTGAAGAAGAATTAGCCAATGGAATGAAAAAATTCGGCGGTGAATCTGCGGTCGGAATAATAATGAATCCTAATACCGGAGAAATTTATTCTCTAGCTAATTCACCGGATTTTGATCCGGCTAATTATGAAAACTCAACCGCAGACGCAAGAAGAGATAGAGCCATTACAGATCCATTCGAACCCGGTTCAACTATGAAATCAATTACTCTCTCAATTCTCCTTGATCAAAATCTTGTAAATGAAGACGAAGTTATTGATGTAGAAAATGGAAAGTATTTTATTAAGAATACTCCAATTATGGATACACACCCGAATTCTAAATTAACTGTACGCGGTGTGCTGGAACAATCGAGCAATGTTGGAATGGCAAAATTATCTGCCAGAGTAACAGATGACGTGCTGTACAAATATTTACGGGATTTCGGATTCAGCAATTCCACCCTAATTGAATTACCAAGTGAGTCTGCCGGTTCTTTAAAGAAACCAAGTGCGTTCTCCGGATTAACCAAACCTTTTCTATCATTTGGTTATGAGATTGCTTTAACTCCACTTCAATTAATTACTGCTTATTGCGCATTAATCAACGGCGGAACGCTTCTTCAGCCATATATTGTTAAAAAAATTACAGATCACACCGGAAAAGATTTGGAAGTTGCCGAAACAAGAAAAATTCGGACTGTAATAAGCAAATCAACATCGGACCGAATTCGGAATCTGATGGTTGGTGTAGTAGAGAATGGAACAGGTACCGCCGCGCGTCTTCAAAATGTTTTAGTGGGAGGCAAAACCGGCACTGCCCAACGTATTGTAAATAATTCTTATTCAAGTGCTCATCATAACTCTTCCTTCATTGGTTTTTTCCCGGCAGATAATCCTAAAATAGTTTGTTTGATTCTTGTAAATGCGCCTAGAGTCGGAGAATATGGCGGATTGGTTGCAGCTCCGGTTTTTCATGAAGTAGCAAAACGAATGATTGAAACTGATCTTAGTATTGTTCCAGACAAAAAAAATATTGAAAGAAAACAAAATTTAATAGATCAGCTTGTTGCTGATATTAAAACAACTCCTAAAGTAAAAACAACATCTTTTGCAGAAGTGGCTGATAAACATGTCACCAATATCTCATCAAGGAAATTTTTTAGCGGTAATAATTCTTCAATGCCGAATTTGATGAACCAATCCGTACGAGATGCAATAGCTCAATTAAATGAACTTGGTCTGAAGTGTAAAGTTTCCGGAACAGGGAAGGTTGTTTGGCAAAGTCTTGAACCAGGATCCAATATTGTTCCCGGTTCCGAATGCATTATTAAATGTGAACCTTCGATAAAAAAAATTTCAATGAGTGTTAATTAAATGAAGCTTTCCGAGATTTTAAATAATGTCAAAGCTATTCAAGTGATAGGAAATGCGGAATCGAAAGAAATCAGCAATATCACATTGGATTCTCGTAAAGTATCTGAGGGCTCTCTCTTTTTTGCCATTGCTGGCGAAAAACAAGACGGTCATAAATTTATTCAAGACGCAATCAATCAAGGCGCATCTGCTGTTGTTGTAAAGAATGCAAATGCTGTCCCCGATCAAATCTTTTCTCACAGCGGCTGTGTTAAAATCGTTGTTTCGGATAGCCGCAAATCACTCGCTGAGTTCTCTAATATTTTTTACGGTGAACCATCAAAGAGAATAAAATTGATTGGCATAACCGGAACAAAAGGAAAAACCACAACAGCTTTTTATCTGAAAAATGTTTTTCAGCATGCCGGGTTTAAAACCGGATTAATCGGGACGATAGCAAATTTCATTGGTGAGAAAGAAGTAAAAACTATGTTGACAACACCGCAATCCAGTGAAATTAATTCTCTGCTTGCACAAATGGTCAACGAAAAATGTACTCATTGTGTTATGGAAGTTTCATCTCACGCCTTGGCTTTGAATAGAGTTGACTATTTGAACTTTGATGCGGCGATTTTTACGAACATCACTTCCGATCATATGGATTACCACAAAACATTTGATCATTACTTTTCATCAAAAAAGATTTTGTTTGATATGATGCCGGCTGATGGTAAAATAATTTTTAATGCCGATGATTCCAGTTCATCCAAACTTGTAAAAGATTCACATGCGCAAAAACATTCTTACGGCAGTTTGGAGAACTCGGAATTTAGAATTCAGAATTTAGAGTACTCGCTGGATGGAACAACATTCGATTTATCATACAGCGAAAAGAATTATCAATTCAAAACCAGTTTGGTAGGACATTTTAACGCATTCAACGCAGCCTCGGCTTTTGCAACTGCTGTTGTAAGCGGTATAGATCCTCAAGTTGCCGTCGAAGGAATTAATACAACTCCGCAAGTTCCGGGAAGATTCGAAATAGTTTCCAGAAAAAATAAAAAAGTGATTGTTGATTATTCACACACAAGCGATTCACTTAAGCAAGCGCTTACTGCAGTTCATCATATTGTTAAGGATGAACGTTGTGTTTACACTGTCTTTGGATGCGGCGGTGACAGAGATAGAACTAAACGCCCGATTATGGGTGAGATAGCCGCTTCAATGAGCAAACGTGTTTATGTAACATCTGATAATCCAAGAACTGAAGATCCTTCCTTTATCATTGACGAAATTTTAAAGGGAATTAAAACCAATAACTACCGTGTAATTGAAAATCGTGAGGAAGCAATTCGATCTGCAATTCTAGAAAGCGAGGACGATGCAGTTATTCTCATTGCCGGCAAGGGACACGAGAACTACCAAGAAATTAACGGAGTGCGCAAGCACTTTTCAGATAAAGAACTTTCTCAAAAATATTTGGCAGAATGGGCAAAGTAAAAATTACTATTGAGGATTTATTCAACATTCCAAGCGCGGAGATTTATAATCCTGACGCTTACAAATCCTTGTCAACAGTAGAGATCGATTCGCGAAAAGTAAAAAAGGGATCTCTATTTGTAGCGATCAAAGGGGAAAAGTTCGATGGTCACGATTTTATTCTCGATGCTCTAAAGAAAGGGGCTTCCGCAGTAATTATTGATTCGAGGAAATTGAAGAAATTCAGTTTCCTCGAAATTCCGGTTATCGCAGTTGATGATACCGCAAAAGCATTTGGCGAACTTGCAAAAATTTGGCGTAATAAACTTTCTGCAAAAGTTATTTCGATTTCGGGAAGCAACGGTAAGACAACAGTAAAAGAGATGACTGCTGTTTTGCTTGCGGAAAAATATAAGGTGATAAAAACCGAAGCCAATAACAATAATCATATTGGAGTACCGCTTACAATTTTAAGTGCAGACAATAAATGCGAAGCGTTAATCCTTGAACAAGGAACAAATCATTTTGGAGAGATTCCTTATTCAGCAAAAATTTCTCAACCGGATTTTTCGTTAATTACAAATATTGGCGATGCACACTTAGAATTTTTGAAAAGTAAAGAAGGAATCTTCAAAGAGAAAGCCGCATTGTATAATGAAACTGTTAAACACGGCGGAATCGTATTCTTAAATATGGACGATCCGGTCATCAGAAAAAATGCGGAACTCTATAACTCAAAAGTTAAATATGGATTCAATGGCAAAGTTGATATTAAAGGAAAAGTAGTCGGTTATATGACAGATGGCAGAACGGAAATTCAAATCTCCTATAAAAACAAAAAAATCAAAACAGTTCTTCCAATTTATGGTGAATCTAATGCAAAGAATTTTTTGGCTGCATCGGCAATTGCATTAAAGTTAGGATTGACGCCGAAGCAGATTATAAATGGTGTTAAGAATTTTAAAGCAGTTCACGGCAGATTGGAAGTAATGAAATTCAAAAACGCTTTTCTTATTGATGATACTTATAACGCAAGTCCGGAATCTGTTATATCAGCAATCGAACTTGTAAAAAAAATAAAGACGTTTAAAAAGAAATTAATTGTTCTCGGCGATATGTATGAACTTGGTAAAAGTTCACCAAAGATTCACAAAGAATTAGCAAAATTATTTACTGCTGATAAAAATTTAACCGTGCTGACAACCGGAAATATGATGAAGCACATGCATTCGGAATTACGGAAAAATAAAGTAAGATCGATTCATTTTTATCTGCGGGAAGCATTAGCGCTCTATCTGAAATACGAAGAAATTGAAAACTCTGTGATACTTGTAAAAGGATCACGCGGAATGAAGATGGAAGAATTCGCAAACATTTTGGAGACAAGGTTTGAATAATGTTTTACTATCTATTTGATTATATAAATAAAATATTCAGCCCGCCGGGATTCGACGTGTTTCGATATCTGTCGTTCCGTTCAGCACTTTCTGCAATTACCGCATTGTTGATCTCTTTCATCTTTGGTCCAAAAATAATCGGCAAATTGAAAAAGAATCAAGTTGATCAGCCGATACGAGAAGAAGGACCGCAAACACATTTGAAGAAAGCGGGCACTCCAACAATGGGCGGACTTATAATTCTTATTTCTGTTGTCATTCCGGTTCTAATATGGAGCGATTTAAAAAGCAGCTACATCCTTCTTGTGTTATTCGGAACAGTTTTTCTTGGCGGTGTTGGTTTTCTTGATGACTATCTCAAAGTTGTAAAGAAACTTCCCAAAGGATTAATTGCACGCTACAAATTAATGGGACAAATTTTTGTAGGATTAGTTGTTGGTGCGGCAATTTATTATCTGCCGGAGTTTTCACAATTCAATACTCAAACAACATTGCCGTTTTTCAAAAACTTGAATTGGGATTTTTCTTACCTATATATACCGTGGGTTGTATTCATTATTACAGCCATTTCAAACGCCGTCAATTTGACTGATGGATTAGATGGACTTGCTATCGGAACAATAATAATAGTAATGATTGCTCTCGCGATTCTTACATACGTAACCGGCAATGTTATTTACGCAGATTATCTAAACATAATTTATTTGCCAGGCAGCGGTGAGTTAACTGTATTTATCGCCGCATTAATTGGAGCGGGTCTTGGATTTTTGTGGTTCAATTTTTATCCGGCTCAAATTTTTATGGGAGATACCGGATCACTCGCGCTTGGCGGTGCTTTTGGTGTGATGATGATTTTGATTAAGAAAGATTTACTTATTCCAATTCTTGGAGGAATCTTTTTCATTGAAACACTTTCGGTAGTTATCCAGCGCCTCTATTTCAAATACACAAAGAAAAGATTTGGAGAAGGGAAAAGAGTTTTTAAAATGGCGCCGATCCATCATCACTTTGAACAATTGAATTGGGCAGAGCCAAAAATTGTAATACGGTTTTATATCATAACAATCATTCTTGCAATAGTAAGTTTAGCGTCATTCAAGGTAAGATAGTGAATATCAACGGAATGAAAATATCGATCATTGGCGCGGTGAGAAGCGGAGTTGGTGCTGCGAAGCTGGCAAAAAAACTGGGCGCAATTCCATTTGTAAGCGATAGCGGATCAAAAGAAAAATTACAAAGCTCAATATCAGTTTTCGAATCTGAAGGAATTGCATACGAATGTGGCGCTCACTCAGAAAAAGTTTTTGATTGCGGTTTGATAATTACAAGTCCTGGTGTTCCCACTAATTCCGAAATTCTTAATACGGCACAAAAGAAAAATATTAAGGTGATCAGCGAGATTGAATTTGCTTCATGTTTTTGCAAAGGCGGTATTATTGCCATTACAGGAACAAACGGTAAAACAACAACAACAGCTTTGATGAATCATACTTTTAACGAAAGCGGAATAAAATGTTATTCTGCCGGAAATATCGGCGAAGCATTTTCCGAAATCGTTCTTGATGTGAAGAAAGATGAATACGTTGCTCTGGAGACATCAAGTTTTCAGCTGGACTTTATAGATAAATTCAAACCGAAATTTTCTATAACACTGAATATTACACCGGACCACCTTGACAGATACAATAATAATTATGATGAATACATTGCTGCAAAAATGAGAGTTGCAGAGAATCAAAATGAAAATGACTTTTTCATTTACAACGAAGATGATTCAAACATCAAAACAAATTTGAATAACAATAAAGTTCAGAGACTTGCCTTCTCTTTGATAAGCGAAATTCCAGCCGGCGCTTTTTATAAGGAAGGCAAGATGTTCTTCTCTTTATCAGGAGAAGTTACAGAAGTTTGTTCAAGTTCCGATCTTTTTATAAAAGGTGAGCATAACATCGCAAATGCACTTGCCGTATTGACGGTTTCAAAACTTTTAAATGTACCGAATGAGAAGATCAGAAAAGCTTTTTCTTCATTTAAAGGTGTAGAGCACAGAATAGAATTTGTCCGCGAGCTGAACGGTGTTGAATATTATAATGATTCGAAAGCGACAAATGTTGATTCTGTAATTGTAGCTTTGAAAAGTTTTACAAAACCGATCTACTTGATCCTTGGCGGTAAGGATAAAGGTAACAACTATGATGATATTCGAAATTTGGTTTTAGAACACGTCAAGAAAATTTATGCCATCGGAGTATCCGCGCAAAAAATTTATGATTATTTCCATTCAATAGTTGAAACGGAAAAAAAAGAATCGCTCGAAGAAGCGGTAGAATCTGGAAGGAAAGAAGCTATTAAAGATACTGTTCTGCTTCTATCGCCGGCATGCGCAAGTTTCGACATGTTTGATAATTACGAACATCGCGGAGAAGTTTTTAAAAACACTGTAAATAAATTGGTTTGATGAATACACTAGTCAAAATATTGATAGTTCTTGTTGTTGCTATGATAGCACTCGGAACAATTTTGGTTTTAACAGCCAGCGGTACGTATAGTTTATCAAAATTTAATAGCCTCTATTTTCTATTCAAAAGTCATTTGTGGAAAGTAGTAGCTGCAATTATCGCGATGATAATTTGCGCATACATTCCTTACGATAAATACCGTGCGCACACAAAAAAACTTTTGTTCTTAATCATCGCGGTTCTCGTTTTAACATTTTTATTTGCGCCTAAAGTTAAAGGAGCTTCACGCTGGATCGATTTGGGATTTTTTCAATTCCAACCATCAGAAGCAGCAAAAGTAATTTTAATAATGCACTTGGCGTTTATGATAGAAAAAATGGGCGATGATCTTCTTGATTTCACTAAAGGATTTGTCTACCCGTTGATATGGATCGGAATTGTGAGCGCACTTGTTCTAATTCAACCTAATGTAAGTACTAGTATAATAATAGCAATAACTTCATTTGCAATCCTTTTCGTTGCCGGAGCGCGTATAAAACATATTGCCGCTATTGTGATCCCGTCAATGGCAGTGGTTGGTTCAGTTGTAATGATTTTCAAACATTCACGTGAAAGAGTTATTACATTCATTCAAAGTTTGATTAACGGCGGAGATATCAATATTCAAGTTAAGCAGGCAAAGATTGCACTCGGTAGCGGCGGAATATTAGGAATCGGATTGGGACACAGCAGACAAAGTGATCTCTTCCTTCCGGAATCCTACGGAGATTTTATTTTTTCAATTCTTGGTGAGGAATTGGGATTCATTGGAACTGTAACGATCCTCTTTTTATTCCTGGTCTTATTTCTTACATGTCTTGTAATTGCAAAAAAAGCACAAGATAAATTTGGTCAGATGTTAGTCCTCGGTCTTGGCTTCAATATAATAGTCAGCGCGCTTATTAATGCTTGCGTTGTAACGGGATTAATTCCTACTACAGGAATTACACTACCGTTCATAAGTTTTGGCGGAACATCGATTATTCTTTTTGCAGTATCGATCGGAATTATAGTAAATGTTGGAAGACAGACAGTTAAAACAACAGAATTAAAAATTGCTCAGGTAGGATGAAAAACAAAATTCCATATCGGTTTGTGTTTGCGGGTGGTGGAACTGGAGGACATTTGTATCCTGCTCTTGCGGTTGCCCAACAAATTCGTTTGTTGAAACCGGAATCTGAAATATTGTTTGTCGGAGCTAAAAATAAAATTGAAGAAAGAATTGTTCCTGAATATGGTTTCAATTTCAAAGCAATTTGGGTCAGCGGTTTTTCAAGAAAATTAAATTTGAGCAATTTATTGTTTCCATTTAAACTCTTTGTCTCAATGATTCAATCTTTAGTAATCAATTTTAATTTCAAACCGCGTGTTGCCGTTGGAAGCGGTGCTTATGTATCCGGGCCTGTTATTTGGGCGGCATCCGTACTTGGCGCAAAAGTGATTCTGCTTGAACAGAATAGTTATCCAGGTGTTACAAACAGAATGCTCGAACGGAAAGCTCACGAAATTCATATAGCCTTCGAAGAATCAAAAAAATATTTCAGAGATGAATCAAAATTAAAATTAAGCGGCAACCCGATAAGAATTAATTTAAAACTAGGTGATAAAGCAGAAGCAGTAAAGAGTTTCGGTTTAGATCCTTCAAGAAAAGTTTTGTTGGTAGTTGGAGGAAGCGGCGGCGCTCGTTCTATCAATCTTGCCGTCGAATCAAATTTAGGGAAAATGATTGAAAGCGGAATTCAAATTATTTGGCAGACGGGTCAATTTTATTATATGCATTACAAAAATCTTGAAAATAAGTCCGTAAAAATATTTCCGTTCATTAGTGATATGTCTGCAGCCTATTCCGCATGCGATGTTGTTCTGGCACGGTCTGGTGCAACAACAATTGCCGAAGTAGCATTTCTAAAACTACCGGTAATATTCGTACCGTCGGAAAACGTCGCCGCAAATCATCAATACAAAAATGCCAAAGCATTGAAAGTGGCAAATGCTGCGGAGCTTATAGAAGACAAAAATTTAGCGGATGAATTATTGCCTGTCATCAATGAAATGATATTAAATGTATCACGCCATGAAATTATGAAAAAAAATATTGCGGCATTTGCACAACCTCAAGCTGCGAGAACAATTGCTGAAAACGCAATTAGTCTGGCAGAAAAAATTTAAGAGATATTGTTATGATGATGAACACAATTAAAAATATTCACTTTGTTGGTATTGGCGGAATAGGAATGAGCGGAATTGCGGAGATTCTACTTAGTCAAGGATTTCATATTTCAGGTTCAGATCTAAATAAATCGGAAGTTACAGACCGACTTGAAGGTCTTGGAATTAAAATTTATGAAGGACATTCAACTGCAAATCTTAAGGATGCTGATGTTCTCGTTTATTCATCTGCTGTTGCTCTTGAAAATCCGGAAGTAAAAGAAGCAATCGCTAGAAAAATCCCGGTTATAAAACGTTCTGAAATGCTTGCCGAATGTATGAGAATGAAATATGGAATTGGCATTGCCGGTACACATGGAAAGACAACCACAACTTCTATGGTAGGATTAGTTTTAACAGAAGCCGGAATTGACCCTACAATTATTGTCGGCGGAAAATTAAGCGGACTCGGGGGAACAAATGCCCGCCTTGGTAAAGGCGATTACATAGTAGTTGAAGCCGATGAGTTTGACAGAACATTTTTGAAATTGACACCGGTTATTGCAGCCCTAACAACACTTGAACGCGAACATCTGGATACATATAAAGATTTGGCAGATATAAAAACAGCATTTGTTGAATTTGCGAACAAAGTTCCTTTCTTCGGTTTTGTTGTATTGTGTTTAGATGAACCGGCGCTTCAAGATATAATTCCGCAGATCAATAAGAAAATTTTTACTTACGGTATTACACCGCAGGCCGATATACGTGCGGCAAATATCACGCATTCGGAAAAACATTCTGAGTTCAGCGTAATGTATCTCGGTAAAGATCTGGGAAAAATCCGGATTAATATTCCCGGAATTCATAATATTAAAAATTCACTCGTCGCAGTTACAATTGCTAAAGAGATGGGAGTTGAATTCAGCGTTATCAAAAAAGCGCTTGAGAAATTTTCCGGCGTCTACCGCCGCTTTGAAACTAAATATGATAATGATGTTCTTGTGATTGACGATTACGGACATCATCCAACTGAAATAAATGTAACACTCGATGGAATACGTAGAGGATGGAACAGAAGATTAGTAGCTGTATTTCAACCGCATTTATTCTCACGAACAAAAGATTTTTACGCGGAGTTCGGCAGATCATTTTTGAATTCCGATGTTTTTATCTGCACGGATGTTTATCCCGCACGCGAAAAACCGGTTGAAGGAATTACCGGTGAATTGATTTCAAATACAGCAAAACAGTTCGGACATAAGAATGTTTATTACGAACCGGACAAAACAAAAATACCGGAACTATTACAAAAAATTTATCAAAAGGGAGATATCATTATTACGCTAGGCGCTGGAGATATTTGGAAGTACGGTGAAAAATTTATTGAGCTATTGAAAACGAAGAATAAATCACCGCTAAGCGGGATCCATTTGGGATAATTGATGACGAAACTTGCAAAAATATTGAGTGTAACGTTCATGATCTTAATTATCGGATTGATGATTTACTTATCGGTCGGAATAAAATCAGATCCAGAAAACAAGATCAGCTTTATATCGCTGGAAGGGAATGAGCATCTTTCGAAGGACCAGTATTTAAGTTTTGCCAACTTGCTTGATAAAAATGCTTATGGAAATCTAACGCTGCAATTCATAAAAGATAGAATTGAGAAACATCCTTACGTTCAGAATGCAGATGTAAGATATGATGGCAGCGGCAAAGCATCCATTAGAATTACGGAAAAAGTTTTTGATTCAATTGTTTTAGATAGCAGTCGTCAGTACATATTAACTGAAAATTTGCAATTACTGCCGATGCTTCCGGAAACTCAAAAAATTGATTACCCGGTAATCTCAAACGTTTTTACAGGAAATGGTTTTAAAGTTCTGAGTTCAATGAGAAAAAATTTGGATGTTGTGACTGCTGCCAAAATTATTTCTACGGTAAGATTGCTGAATCCGGAATTGGACAAGGATTTTTCTTCAATTGATCTACAAAACGGCGGAGATATTATGTTGTATCTCTCATCGGCAGATTACCCAATCAAAATTGGACGCGGAAATGAGATTAAAAAAGTAATCTACTTTAATAGTCTTTGGCATTATCTGAAAGGTAAAGAAATAAATAATTACATGGAGTTTGTGGATTTACGATACAGCGGGCATGTATATCTTGGTATAATAGACTCGACTAACGGGTTAGTTAAGAATTTAGACGCGGGGCACAAGAAATCATGAAAAAAAATGTTATAGCCGGATTAGATCTTGGCACTACAAAAGTTTGTGCAGTTATTGCCGAACAAGTTGATAATAATCTAAACATTCTTGGATTTGGTGTAGCCCCATCTGAAGGATTGAATCGTGGTTTGGTTGCAAATATTTCTAAAACTGCGGAAGCAATTACAGAAGCAATGGGCATAGCATTGAATAGAGCCGGGCTTCAAGTAAAGGAAGTTAATGTTGGCGTTGCCGGTGAACATATTACAAGTTTGCGCCATAGAAATTATGTAACAATCAGCAATCCCGAAAAAGAAATCAACCAGCAGGATTTAGATAGATTACGTGCGGATGTTCAGACAATTAGAATTCCCTCCGACCGCCAAATACTTCATATCATACCTGAAGAATATTCTGTTGATCATCAGGGTGGAATTGAAGATCCGATTGGAATGTGCGGCTCGCGGCTTGAAGCAGTTAATCATGTTGTGCTGGCTTCTATTCCCGCAATTCAAAATATCAAAAAATCTGTTGAACGTGCCGGGTACATTGTTAAAGATTACGTTCTTCAGCCAATAGCTTCCAGTTTTGCTGTTCTTGAAGAGAACGAAAAAGATCTTGGCGTTCTTTTGATCGATATCGGTGGCGGAACGACAGATATTGCAATCTTTCACCGCAAATCAATCAAACACACAAAAGTAGTTGGTGTAGCCGGCAACCAGGTTACGAATGATATCCGCGAAACTCTTGGTATTGTTACCGGTGATGCTGAAAAATTGAAAAAAGAACACGGCTATGCAACAGAACATGCGATTGTAAGAGATGAAGATATTTTCATAAAAGGTGTTGGTGGCAGAGGAAATGTAAAAATACCATTGTCACTTCTTACCCAAATCATAAGCGTGAGAATGAAAGAATTGTTCTCAATTATTGATAATGAACTTCGACACGCGGGATTTAAAAATAAAATTAAAGCAGGTGTTGTTTTAACCGGCGGCGGTTCACTTTTAAAAGGATGCACGGAATTAGCAGAAGAAGTTTTTGGAATGCCCGCCCGAATCGGTGTTCCGCTCGATCTCGGCTCGGGACTTTCCAACGAAGTTGAAAGTCCGGAATTTGCAACTGTAGCAGGATTAATACGAGGAATTCCGGGAAGCAGATCGGAACAATTTACGACCGTAAAGACAACAGGTAAAGAGAGTAAATTAAATCTTGGCAAGACTTTCAAGAAAATACAAGAATTCTTTGATAAACTATAAATCAAATACCACAACAAGGAGGAATCATGTCTAATTCAGAAAAACGTCCACGCTTCATCACTTTGGAAACCCAAAGACCAATGTCGGCTCAATTAAAAGTAGTTGGAATTGGCGGCGGCGGTTGCAACGCAATTGATAGTATGATAGAGCGCGGACTGACCGGAGTTGAATTCATCGCAGTAAACACAGACGCACAGGTTCTCGAAGAAAGTTTGGCCACTCAAAAAATTCAGATTGGTACAAATGTAACTCGAGGATTAGGAGCCGGCGCAGATCCGAATGTAGGAAGAAAATCTGCAGAAGAAGACAGAGAAAAAATAACTCGTCATCTTGAAGGCGCGGATATGGTTTTTGTTACATCCGGAATGGGTGGCGGAACCGGTACTGGCGCAGCTCCAATCGTTGCGTCAATTGCAAAAAGTATGGGTGCGTTGGTGATTGGTATTGTTACAAAACCTTTCGGCTGGGAAGGTAAACAAAGAATGAAAAATGCGGATGAAGGCATTGCCGATCTTAAACAATATGTTGATAGTTTGATCGTGATTCCAAATGGAAGAATTCTAAGCATCATCGATACTGCAACCGCGGCAAAAGCAGCTTTCAATAAACCAAACGAAATATTGTATGAAGCTACTAGAGGTATTGCCGATATAATTACCGTGAAGGGAATTATTAATGTTGATTTTGCAGATGTTAGAACTGTAATGAGAGACAGTGGACAAGCATTGATGGGTTGCGGAATTGCAAGCGGTGAAAACCGTTCTGTTGAAGCTGCTCAGAAAGCAATTTCATCTCCGCTTCTTGAAGGTGTTTCAATCAAGGGTGCGAAAAATATTCTTCTAAATGTTACTGGTCCAACAAATATGACAATGCAGGAAGTTGAAGCAGGCAATAATGTAATATTTGAAGCTGCAGGTGAAGAAGCAAATGTAATCTTCGGAACTGTAATCAAAGACCAAATGAATGAATATGTTTCCTATACAGTTATAGCTACCGGATTTGAAACAAAGGCAAGTTCACATACTATCAGTAATCTTAAGACTGAAAAAGCAGAACGTAAACAGCAGGAAAAGAAAGTTGTGAACTATGGCGGATTTTCTGCAAAACACGGACATATGGAACTGGAAAACAGTGACGATCTGAACGTGCCGACAATCTTAAGAGTGAAAAAGAACAGTTTAGATTTGTTCGAGCAAAGTTCCATTGAAGCCGGATTCAAAAATGAACGTAACGATTACAGTGATAGTGATTACTTCAGTAATAAAAATCGGGATGAAGAAGATAGTTCTTCGTTCCTAAGAAAAATCATGGATTAAATATTTTCCTTTATTCTTAAATGTAAAGGAGAAATATGAACGCATTAATAGTATTGAGTGCAATGCTGCTTTTCATTGCACTCTTTGCAGCCAAAGCTGTAAGGGTTTTAAAATATTTGAAATCCGACCGGGAATAGTTTGTAAACATTAAAGGTCGCAATTGGTTTTCGCCTTGTTGTGGTAAACATAGAAATGAAAACCATTGCGGCCTTTATATTATTATCCATTGATAAATAGTTTTTCTTTTGCATATGGAATTGCTAATTTTGCCCACCAAAAGAAGATAGAACAAAATGAAAAAATTATTCCTTCTCGCATTAATATTATTTTATTCAACAACACTAATTGCCCAGGAGGGTGAGGACGTAGGCTGGGTTGCGCGTTTTGGCGCCGCATTGGGTGTTACTCCTACTTATGCCTTTCCTAATGTGGACCCAATAAATATTCAATTAAAAGAGATGAAGATTGATCCGCTCTCAACTTCGGGTATGTTTGTAATTGGAGGCGGAGGTTATGCTTATATAATGATGGTTGATAATTTAAGAATCGGCGGAATGGGTGTTACAGGTTCTCAAAGTACTACCGGGGTTGTTGGGGGACTCAACAGAGAAGTTAAATATAATTGCAGTTTTGGCGGTCTTACAATTGAATATACACTTCCATTCATTAAAAATATAGCTGTTTCAGTTGGTACAGTCTTAGGTATGGGTACTACAAGCATTGAAATTTATCAAAATTCCGGTTCTTTTAATTGGACAGACACATGGAAAAAAGTAAATGCCGGGACATCTTCAACTAATGTAAGTGATAAAATTGCCAATTCATTTTATTCAGTTACACCAACATTGAATGTTGATATCCCCATCAGCAGATTTATTGCGGTTCGAGTCGGCGGAGGTTATGTTGCATCTTTTGGAAACGACTGGAAAATTAATAATGACAAAAATCTAGATGGCACACCGTCAGATTTAAGCAGCAACTCATTTTTCATTCAAACCGGAATTTATTTCGGATTATTCGCATTCTAAATATGGCTGCAAAAAAAATACTTGTTACAGGCGGTGCCGGATTTATCGGCAGTAATTTCATTAATCATATCTTATCAACACGGGATGATTTTGAGATTATAAATCTGGATAAACTTACCTATGCGGGTAATTTAGAGAACCTAAAACCTAGCGAAGGGAAAAAGAATTATCATTTTGTAAAGGGTGATATCACAAATAACGAATTGGTAGATTACATCTTTAACAAATTTTCAATTAAATATGTAATTAACTTTGCGGCTGAATCGCATGTTGATAGAAGCATTCTCGGCTCAGAAGTTTTTTATAGAACAAATGTTGTCGGAACAAACGTTTTACTGGAAGCTGCACGCCGTTACGAATCGGAAAAATTTTTACAGATCTCAACAGATGAAGTTTACGGCAGTCTAGGTGCAACCGGATTATTTACAGAGAATACTCCACTCTCTCCGAACAGCCCTTATTCATCAAGTAAAACTGCGGCTGATATGGCGGTTCTTGCATTCCACCATACATACGGATTGCCAGTTTTAATTACGAGATGTTCGAACAATTATGGACCTCTTCAATTTCCGGAAAAGTTAATACCGTTGATGATTATAAATGCACTCGGTAATAAAAAATTACCGGTCTATGGCGATGGTTTAAATGTGCGCGATTGGATTTATGTATTAGATCATAACATAGCTGCAGAACTTGTATTTGAAAAAGGGAAGTCCGGTGAGGTTTATAATATTGGTGCAAGCAGAGAAATGAAGAATATTGATATTGTAAAGTTGATATTGCAAAAACTTGGAAAAAATGAAGATCTAATTGAATATGTTAAAGACCGTCCTGGGCACGACAGACGTTACGCTATAGATTCATCAAAAATTCAAAACGAACTTGGATGGAAGCCGACCGTTCAATTCGAGCAGGCTATAGGAGATACAATTGATTGGTATCTCCAGAACAAAAATTGGTGGCAGAGAATAATTTCCGGTGAGTATCAGAAATATTATGAACTTCAATACAAAAATCGTTAGATTTGTGACGTTCGAAAACCAACATGGAGTAATATACAACTGCCTCTTTTTACCTATCTTATTTGTCACATTTTTCAATTTTAACATAATCGAACTCATATGAAAAAAATACTTATTGTAATTACTTTACTTGTGACTTCGCTTTCATTTGCTCAGCAGAATGAACAGCAGTCATTAAAACAGTCTAACCTTTCAATGCTACAGCCTATTACGGTAACTGTCGGAGGAGATTTTATTGTGAACGGCTCATTCCCGGCTGTAAAATCCGAAAGGCTTGATCAATTCATAACCACTCTTTACACCGAGGCTCAGCAAAGAGCACTCAGCTCTCTAAACCAGCTTGAAACGATTAAACAGGTTGAGAAAGAAATTTCTAGATATGCTTTAAGAGATATTACTTTAAAACGATCGAACGGAGAGGTTGTAATAATCGATTTGCTCAAGTTCAGATTAACCGCGGATTTTAAATTTAATCCATACTTGATGAACGATGATGTAATCATATTTCCATCATATGATAACGATAGAAATATAGTCGATATCAACGGTGCAGTAAACAAACCCACAAAGTTTCAGTTTGTTGAGGGTGATAATCTCTCTGACGCAATACTTTTTGCCGGCGGAATTAATGCGGCTTATGACAATATCAAAACAGCAGAAATTTCTCGTCTGAATTCTTCAGGAGATAAAGAGGAAATTATTTCAATAGATATAAATAGTAATTTCCCATTGAAATACGGTGACAGAATTAGAATTATGGCCGATCAAAATCAGAAAAAAGTTTTTAAAGCTCTTGTTCTTGGCGAAGTTAAAAATCCGGGTTATGTTTATTTGAAACAAAATGGCTCTTTATTAGGTGAAGTAATTCAAAAAGCGGGCGGATTTACATCCAATGCAGATCTGACTCGCTCTGAAGTTATTCGAAATTATAACGCAGTCGAAATGCTTAAAAAATATCAGCTTACGGAAGATTATCTGAATAGTCCTGATAAACTACTTCTCCCCGAAACCCAGTTAAAAATGCAGCAGATGCAAGACGCGTTAACTTTATTAAGAACAAATAATCTTCAACTTGAAGACACATTATTTTTTAATATAGACAATCAGTTGAGAGTCTTACGGGGTGAAAGCCTTGTAGATTTTACAAAATTATCCGATCCGCAATCTGATGAAAGCAATTTCATAGTTAGAGATGGAGATATGGTCATTGTCCCTCAACCTTTTAATTATGTCTATGTATTTGGACAAGTTTCAAAATTTGGTTATGTAAAACATGCCGAAGGAAAAAATTATAAATATTATGTTGAGAAAGCTGGCGGTAAAACAGAAATGGCACGAGAAGATGATGATGAAATTGTTGTGATAAAAGGAAAAGGAAAAGCGTGGATCACAGAGGATAAAGAAAAATTAAAAATTGAACCAGGCGATTATGTCTTCGTTCCCAAAATCATTCCCCGAAATTTTAATTATTACTTGTCAAGGGTAAGTGGTATTGCAGGAACTATAGGAAGTGTGGCAACCATTATATTACTGCTAATACAGTTTGGAAAATAGTTAATCATCTAAGAAGGTTCTGAATGAGCGACCAACTGAACAATCAAGAAAGCAACGTAAAAGCTGGAAACACTTTTTTTGAATTTTTAACCGTGACGGTAAAATACCGCTGGTTCCTCTTTTTATTTGTATTTTTAATAACCGCAGGTGCAACTGGATATGCTTTACTTGTGCCTAAATGGTTTTTAGCAACCGCTTCCGTACTTCCGGCAGAAAAGACAGATTTACTATCTTCCATTACTGGGCTTTCAAATCTTGCTAAAGGATTTTCGGCTTCCAAAGGATTAGCGGCATTAACCGGAAGAAATTCAGAATCCGATAAATACGTTGCAATACTCAAAAGCGCTACAGTTACAGACGATGTAATTAAAAAATTCGATCTAAAAAAGGAATACGATAGAGAAGACGATTACTACGAGAAAGTAGTAAAAGATTGGCAGTCAAATTTTATTTTGGAAATTCAAGATGAAGGCAATTTGACAATTTCAGTGCTCGATAAAGATGCAAATAAAGCTGCTGAGATTGCTAATTATCTTGTCTTAAGACTAAATGAAATTAGTACTGTATTGGGAGTCCAGAATGCGAAAGCAAATAGAGAATTTGTTGAAAAGAGATACTTCCAAAGTGTAAATGATATTGCAAATCTTGAAACAAGTATGAAGTTATTTCAGCAGAAATACGGAGTGATAGCTGTTCCCGAACAAATTGAGGCTACTGTTAAATCAATGTCGAGCATTTATGTCGATCTATATAAAAAAGAAATTGAATTAAATGTGTTGAAACAAACTTACGGCAATGATCATCCTATGACATCCAATGCACAAATCGAATTGAATGAGCTGCAGAAAAAAATTAATCAATTAAATGCCGGCACTGATTCATCACAAAAAGATGTTAACCTTTTAATTCCATTCAAGAAAGCACCGGAACTTGGCAACGAGTATCTGAAAATATTCCGCAATTTAGAGATTCAATACAAAATCCTTGAATTTATTCAACCTCTTTACGAACAAGCAAAAATTGAGGAAGTGCGGAACACTCCTTCTGTTTTGGTGCTTGATAGAGCTACTCCGCCGGATAGAAAGGCAAAACCAAAAGGAACAATCTATGCGCTTGTTTCATTTGTCTCGTCAATTCTTGTCGGTTTCTTTTTTGTCTTTCTGAAAGAATTATTTATAAAATTTAAGAAAACAGATCCTGAAAAGCATCACTATATTTTTTCACAATTGAGATCGGATCTTTCAAAGCTGCCGTTCACTAAAAAGGCGAATCGTTAATGTCCGAAGCAATGAGAATTCGTAAGAACTCTCTTTACTCAACTCTTTCAATTACTTCACGGTTGATTGCTAATGTTGTCGTTTTTTGGGTATTGGCAAGGTATTATGGCCCAGCCATATTTGGTAAATTTACATTTGCTCATACTCTAACATTAATCTTTATACTTTTTGCGGATTTTGGAATTGATGTTCTTTTAACTAATGAAATAGCTAGAAATAGAAATAATGCGATTCAGATATTTCGACAATACTTTTCATTAAAATTGATTTTTACCTTGCTTGCATTATCGGGGATGTTGTTATTTGTTTTGTTCAATAATCTTGATCTGCAATCTAGAAGCCTGCTATTAATTTTTAGTTTATATGTTGTATTCAATACTCTATCTAATTTCCTATTCGCTTTTTTTAAAGGATATGAAAAATTAGAATACGAGATGAAAGTATCGCTATTCGTAAATATTTGTTTGTTTATTTTTACTTTGATTTTAATTGTAATAAAAGCAAATATATTATATGTCGCTGGCGTTTTTGTTATTACTCGATTTCTCGGTTTTGCTCTTGGACTGAAGTATTCTTTTATAGTTGAAAAGAATATATCCTATAAACTTGTATTCGGTGGCTTCGGAGAAATAAAAGATAAAGTACTTGTTTTTGGACTTCACCTTTTTTTTAATTATTTGTTTTTTCAGTTGGATACAATACTTTTGGCGTTGTGGAAAGGTGATTATGATGTTGGGATTTATCAATCTGCCTTTAAGCTGATCTTAATTCCATTAGTTATTCCAGATATATTAACGAATACATTAACTCCGGTGCTGGCTCGTTTCAATATAGAAAATCAAATCCAATGGAAAAGACTTGGAAACATTATGAATAAGGTCTTATTCATAATTGGGTTACCGATTTCAATTATACTGTTTGTTTCATCCGAGCAAATAATAAATATTATTTATGGTTCAAAGAATTATTGGCAGGCAATTCCAGTGCTTCGTGTATTTGCAATTATTCTTTTTATTAGATTCAATTTAGAAGCATTTGCACTAAATTTAACTACTTCTAATCGCCAAAATATTCGCATGTATGTTGTTATTATTGCAACACTTCTAAACTTTGTTCTTAATTATTTTATAATACCAGTTTATGGAGCTTTTGGAGCAGTAACTGTTTCTCTTATTACCAACTGTTTTGTCGGCTTTATATATTTTGTTGTAACTATTCCATCTTTTAATAAATCAGTCATGAACTTCAAAACATGGTTTGTGTTTATTATGTCGATGGGATTGTCTTTATTATTATGGTTATTTAAATCTGTGACAATATTTTTAATAGCTCCAACGGTAATAATTATATTCATCTTGATCGGTTATTTTTATTTTTTCACGAAGGAAGAAAAAAAATTGATTTTGCCTAAAGGGTCAGAATTCCTAGCTATAAAGTCACGGTTTTTCTAAGAGTACTCCATATGACAGTCATATCCTTCATATGTATATCAATTTTTCTTTTATTTACACTCTCTTTGTTTAAGAAAGATTCTGATATTTTTTCTCCAGCCAGATTATTTATTATAATTTGGTCAATGGCCATCGGATTAACAGAATTAAAATTTAGTAGATTTCAAATCCAGTGGACAAGTTATAGTTGGATTATGTTGTTCCTTTCATTAACCTCAATGTTAATCGGAATGTTTATTGTCTATGTAATTAATATTGACAAACCCATTAAGAAATTAGATCAAATTCGGAAATCGATTATTAATAATTCAATCAATTCCAGATTGCTTTTTCGTTATATAAATATTTTGGGAATAATGTACTTACTTTCGTTTGCAATTTCATTTGTAGTTATTGGATATGTCCCTTTGTTTACAAGTCTACCTGATGTAACGCGAACAAAATGGGGAATTTTTGGATTTGGACTCTTCATACAATCACTGCCGAGTATACTATACCTAATTATACTTTATAGTTTTATAGTAAAAGGGGAACTCAAAAGGAAAATTGTTTTAGCTGTATTGTTCTTATTAAGTGTTGTAACCTATCTTCTCTTATTACAAAGGTATTACATAGTATTTTCACTGATAATTTCGGGTGTTGCCATCTATTATGGATTGAGAAAATTGAAGACAAAAAACGTTATTAGCATTATCCTCATTCTTAGTTTTATTCTTTATGGAGTATCTACATTAAGGTTGAGCAGATATGCTCTTAATTTTCTTTATTATTTGAGCCGTATGAAATTTGATGTCAAGTATTCCATTTTCACAGAACCATATATGTACGTAGCAATGAACCTGGAGAATTTTGCAAATGCAGTAAATAAACTTGATAGATTTAGTTATGGAATATTTTCATTTGATTTTGTTTTAGCTCTTACGGGATTGAAACATACTTTAAGCGAATACTTACATATTTTTGATTACCCACATTTGATAACAAACAATTATAATACGTATACAATGTTTTTTATATACTACAGAGATTTTGGTATTATTGGTTTAGGATTCATCCCTCTTTTTCTGGGTATGGCTATTTCTACATCTTATTATAAAATGAGACGTAATCCAAATCTCAATACAATATCCATGTATGCTATTTGTGTATTTGTCATTCTCTTTTCTTTCTTTGTTCCCATAATTAGTTTTCTTCATTTTGCTTTTAATCTATTTCTAATTTATTTAATTACAAAACTGGTAATGGTGTCTAATACCACGCTCGAAAAGTAATGAGGCATTTTTTTAAACTTTGTTAGTTCTGTTATGAAATCGAAAAATCAAAGTAGGTATGCGAAACCTTCTAAAGTTGTAAAAGAGCATAAATAAATCAAAATAAATAAGTTTGCTTACTAAACTTTAGAGTTTCATTTAACAACACTAAATTCACCACTAGTGATATTCGTATATTCAGTTGATGCTTTAACATGATGACTGAATCCAATTTAGATGGTTGTGTAATTTATACAAATAGGAAATATCAATGAACATCTTGCGTTTTATTAAGTTTGGAATGAAATTCGTTTTACCGCCTGATATTTTTTTGCGGATATTAGTTTGGAAGCGCGGTTATCCAGAACCAGAATTAAGGTTAATTCCTTACTTGTGTGACAAATCAAAAGTTTCGATTGATGTAGGTGCGTCCGAAGGATTGTATACAACTCATATGTGTTTACATTCAAAAAGGTGCATCGCATTCGAACCTCGAGTTAATGCGGCAAAAGATTTGGAAAGACTTTTATCTGGCTTGAATCCACCAATACAAATTGAAACAACGGCTTTATCAAATAGAGCTGGAATTGCCAACTTGAAAGTTTTTCCTGCTGAGGTAGGACGTAGCACCATTGAGCATGAGAATCATATAGAAAAATACGGAAATATTGATAGTGTAACCGTGCCTGTTAAGAGACTTGATGACTTCGAATTTACAGAGGCAATTGGTTGCATAAAGATCGATGTTGAAGGTCACGAGGAATCAGTTTTACTTGGTGCCCATCTGTTGCTCTCCAGTAACCATCCGATAATACTGATCGAAATGGAAGAAAGACACAAATTGGGAACGATCAAAAAGGTTATTTCATTATTACAACAGTATGGTTATAATGGATTTTTTTATGAAAATGAACATTTAGAAAAGATAGAATTTTTCGAAAATAATATTCATCAAAATATTTCTAATGTTGAGAAAAAAGGAAAGTATATAAATAATTTCATTTTTTTTACTAATGAATCCAGGAATAGAATTCAACACCTTTTACGGTAGTGCTTTATATAAATTTTGGCGATCTTTCTCTATACATGATAAAAATATTCCAATTCGTGTATTTCAGATACATAATATTTGTCAAACTGATTTTTAAATAGCAATTGTATTGAATAATTTCACATTAATAACAAAATAGAACTTGGAGCTCTGAATGGGAAAATTCTTTATACCAAATCAGTTTAAAAAGATATATAAAGAGTATAGTCATAAAACCTTTTCCTTGTTGGATGTTGGTTGCGGCAATCATTCGGCACAAAAGGCTAAACAGTGGTTTCAAAATTGTAAATATTATGGTATAGATAAAGCTTGTTGCAATAATGATAATCTGGATTTTTCATTAATGGAAAAATACTACGAAATTGATCTTGAAAACGAAATTGAAAAACTTGATAATATCCCCAACAATTATTTTGACGTTATCATTTGTAGTCATGTTATAGAGCATATACCAAATGGGATAGAAGTTATCAATAGATTAACTAAGAAAATAAAAGTATTTGGAAGAATTTATATAGAGTTTCCTTCAGTAAAATCGTTATCTCTCCCTAGCATGCAGGATACTCTCCATTTTTGTGATGACCCTACTCATGTGAGAATTTATAGCATTCAGGAATTAGCCAATGAACTTCTTAAAAATAATTTTGGAATAATAAAAGCTGCCACACGCAGGGATTTGAAAAGAATAATATTTACTCCATTAGTATTGATACTTGATTGGTGGAAAACTCGTCGATTAGTGGCTTATGGCTTGTGGGATATTTTAGGTTTTGCGGATTATATTTATGCGGAGAAACGTAATTCATAATATTGCAATAAGAGAGTTTGCCATACCAACCTTATTATATAAAGTTGGTAAACATTTTCTAAATTAACAGGTATTTTAGATTAGTGAAGATATTAATCATAACTACACAAATCCCCTTCCCTCCTTTTAGAGGAGATAAATTAAAGATTTTTAATATTTGTAAAATACTTGTTAAGAGAAATGAGGTCAAAGTTGTAACATTTTTAAGGAAATCTTCCGAAGCGAGATATGTAGAAGAGCTTAAGGAAAAAGGTATTAATGTGGAAGTAGTAAAATTTCCTTATTTCAAATCAATACTAAATTTATTTCGATCGGTCATTTCTGCTGTTCCTTTTCAGGTGTCAGCATTTTATTCAAAAAAAATGCAATCAAAAATCTTTGAATTGACGTCGGTAGAAAAATATGATGTTATCTATTTTCACTTAATAAATACAGCACAATATTTGCCATTTATAAATGACATAGACGCTTTGAAAGTGATTGATTTTACGGATGCACTATCGCTTTACTTAACAAGGTATTTAGACTATGTAAAAAATCCCATTAAGAAGATGATATACAAATTGGAGTTAGGGAGAATAATTCGATATGAAAAAACAGCTAAATCTTTTGATACTCTTTTTATTTGTTCAGACGTTGATAAAGACTTTCTGGCAAGACAAAAAATTCATGATAATATACAATGTTTATTAAACGGATTTGATGAGAATGCATTCAAATATGAATTTATTCAGGCTGAAAGATTCAGAATCGTTTTTTCCGGTAATATGCCATATTTCCCGAACCAAGATGCCGCATTATATTTTGTAAAAGAAATATTTCCAATTGTACTGCTAAAAGTACCAACTGCCAAATTTTATATTGTTGGACAAAATCCTCCCAAAGAAATTTTAGATTTGCAATCAGAGAATATTATTGTGACCGGATTTGTATCTGATATCAAGAAGGAGTATTTACTTAGTGAAGTAAATGTGGCGCCAATTCGTATTGGTGCTGGTACTCCAAATAAAATAATCGAGTCATTGGCTCTTGGAATTCCAACAGTAGCTACTTCAATGTCGGTAAATGGATTTCCCGATGAATTAAAGAAGTTTGTCTTTACAGCGGATACACCAGAACTTTTCGCTGCCAGGATTATTGATATTTTTAATGATGGATCAATTCGTGGAAGATTGATGAAAGAGGGGAGTGAATTAGTCCACCGTCTTCTTGGATGGAATAGAATAGTAGAAAATTTTGAAGATTATTTGAACGAGCGTGTTGAAATAAAAAGAGAAAAATAAACTAATTCTCAACCATGTTAATCATGTGTTAATAACTTAGTGTAAATTACTGATAACCCTTCATGATAATTTTTCAAAGAAATACATTTAGATATATCTTCTTTTTTCTGTCTTAATTCTTCAAGTATCAGATCATAACTTGTTTCTAATGTTGTAATTGAATCGAGAAATGAATCGTAATTGCCGGATTCATAAGTTCTCCCAATATTAAATAATCTTATACTCTCATCCATCCCACCAATATTTGGTACAATGGGAATAATATTCAATGATAATGCTTCAAGAATTGAAAGTGGCGCGTTTTCATACCAAGAGGAAGTCATACAAAAATATTTTGCTAATTTAATATTGTTTACAAGTTCCTCGTTTTGAACAAATTTCTTAAAGACAATGCTGTCATTGCAATTCGAAGTTTTAGCAAGCTCTCTTAATTTATTTTCTTCTTCGCCTTCACCAATCAGAAGTAATCGAAAATCGTTGTTTGTTTTCATTTTCCAAAGAGAAAATGCAGCAATAAGAAATTCCAAATTTTTTTCTTTTGAAAATCTGCCAAAATAGCATATGAGATTCTCTTTCTTTGAATCAGATTTTGTCATATAGTTAATAATTGGATTTCTGATGACAATAATTTTTTTCTCATCAATTCCGTCTTCAATCATTTTATGTTTCAGAAAATCACTTGGAGAAATAAATTGATCGATAATATCCCGATGTCCCAATATATTATTTGCAACTAAACTTCGAATTCCCTTGAGAATCGAATGTATTCTTCCTCTTCTATCACATTTATCTTTAAAAATAAAAAATTTATATTTTTTACCAATACATTTTTCGCAAATATTATTATTTGCATAGTTGTATAAGCTTGCATTGGGGCAAATCAAATGAAAATCATGTAATGTCTGTATAACTCTGATATGATTATTTTTTTTTATTTTTTTTATGGCAAGAAGTATTGAGGGTGATATTGAAGCAAAAAATCCATGGAGATGAATAATGTCGATTGATTCTTTGTTAAGGAAATTTTTAAGAAGAAAATAATTATGAATCGAAAAAATATAGTTAAAAGAGCCTAAAATCTTGTTATCAACTTCCCAACTTGTGAAAGATATATCTGGGACTTCTGGGGAGTCCTTGAGTTTAACAAAGCCTGAGTAATTCTCGGCACTAATTAAATTGCATCGAGTAATATTGAAAATAGTTTCTGCGCCCCCCTTTCTATCATAACTATTGATATGTAATAATTTCAACTCATTCTCAAAATCAAAGTGAACAGAAACTAAATTTTTTAGAATTTTTATGCATTAAGCAAAGAGTGCTGATTTGGGACCAAATTAATTTGAGATTGATTCCTTGATTGAACCAAATACTCTTCCAACCTCAATTGTATCCATACAAAAATATTCATCATTTTTACAACTTGGAGTAAAAAAACATTTGCATTCTTTTGTTGGTTCTAAAATCTTTCCCAAACCAAACAGTTCGAACTCATTTTTGTTGAAAATATTGTTGAAAAGAACAATTTTTTTGTTGAGAGCTAATGTGATATGCATCGCCATCGTTACGCCCGTTACAACGAGATCGCACTTATCTACAAGATTTATAAATGTCTCTAAAGAAAAATGACCAAAATATTTGGCACCTGTGCATTCGGCGATTCGCTTATTCTTCTCATCTTCCTGTTCACCGCCAAGCAGTATAACTTCGAATCCGCTAACCAATAATTCTTTTACAAGTTGAATCCAATTCTTCTCAGGCCAAAGACGAGAGACCCAACGACCGCCGCAACCGGTATTTAATCCGATAACTTTTTTTGTTGTGTCAATTTGCCATTTAAGACCAAATTCTTCAAAAGTATCAAGAATATATTTTTCACCTTTGTAATCCAAACCGCAAATTTCAAATATTTCTTCGAGATAATTTTTTTTATTTGCTTTGTTTAGATCATCAAAAAGCCCGGTTAAATATTTATGTTCAGCATTATGATCTACGGGCTGAGGAAGTCCGTCTTTTAAAATGAAGCCCATCTTTTTCTTAGCCGTTAGTTGACTTGCAAGCGAGCAGGCTTCTTTATCCTTATCCAGATTGATTAAGAGATCAAATGAAACAGACTTTAGAAATAAGACCGATTCAAAATTAAATTTTAGAATTGTATGAACTTCTTGAGGAACAACTATCGGTGTGTGTGTTAACCAGTAAAATTTAGCATCCGGGTGTTCATTCTGAAGTCTTGTGAAGAGCGGTGTTGTTCTGATTACATCACCAATAGCACCGAGTTTAATGATTAAAATATTTTTAGTGTACTTTTTAAAGTATGGGCAATCTTCACAATGTACTGCATATTGCTTATGAGGTTTACACGGAACGTCTCCGCGGAAGAAAAGGCAATCGGTTTTTACAACCATCTAATAGATTTTTTTGTTGATTAATAGTGGGTAAAAATAAACAAATTGTATATCTGATGCTATTTTTCTTATTTTTTGTCTGAAGTTATAAAAGGCTGTTTAACCTCTACATTTTTTAATATGGATAACATTTAGTGAGAATATTAATAATAACGCCGCGTATTCCTTATCCGCCCTACCGAGGCGACAAACTCAAAATTTTTAATCTGTCAAAATCACTTGCAAAAAACAATTCGGTCACCGTTCTAACATTTCATGAGAACAAAAAAGATTTTGCTTATGTAACTGAATTAGAAAAGTTCGGAATTAATATTCAGACGGTCTCTCTACCAATTATTTCTTCATTAGTTAAAACACTTAGTGCGGTCTTTTTAAAAATTCCGTTCCAGGTCGCCTATTTCTCATCTAAAAAAATGGTGAAACTAATAAAGAAAACAATCGGGCAGAATGATTTTGATGTAATCTATTTTCATTTAATTAGAAGCGCTCAATATTTTGATGCTGCCGGAGATTCTAAAGCTTTAAAAGTGCTTGATTTTACAGATGCAGTTTCTCTTTATCTATCAAGATTTGCAGATGTAACAAAAAATCCAGTCAAGAAAATAGTTCTGAAAGAAGAGCTTTATAGAATTCAGAATTATGAAGCAGTTGCAAAAAATTTTGATACACTATTTATTTGCTCTGAAAAAGACAAAGATTATCTTGAAAAGAATAAACTTCATTCTAACATTCAGTTTCTACGGAATGGTTTCGATACCAGCCAATTCTCATCCTCCAAAATTCCTTTTATCAAAAACAGAATTATTTTTACAGGCAACATGCCTTATTTTCCAAACAGAGATGCAGCCATTTACTTTACAAAAGAAATTTTCCCGTTGGTGAGAGAAAATTACCCTACATCAAAATTTTATATTGTTGGTCAAAAGCCTCCGAGGGAATTGAAAAACTTAGCCTCGCCAAATATATTCGTTACAGGATTTGTGAAGGATATAAATACTGAATATCAGTTAAGTGAAGTCAATGTTGTTCCCATACGCTTTGGTGCCGGTACATTAAATAAAGTTATTGAAGCTTTAGCTCTGGGAATTCCAACGGTTGCTACAACAATGTCGATTGCCGGTCTTCCTAAGGAATTGAAAAAATACATTCTTCTTGCCGATAATCCGGAATCTTTTACAGATAAGATAATTTATGTTTTTGAGAATGAATCTGTTAGAAACGATATGATGAAAGAAGCTCAAGAAGTTGTTTCATCTTTATTAAGTTGGGATAAAATAGTCGGCGAATTCGAATTGTATCTCCAAAAAAGAATTCTGAAAAAATAAAAATAATTTTGGATCCGGAATCGAAAAAGTAACTAAAAATGTTTTCTCGCTTTCATTCGGGCAGCTAATCTCAAATGTTCTAAACATGATTGCGATAGTTATAGCTATACGCTTTCTCGGTGTTGAAAGTTTTGGAACGTTCAGCAGTTTACTTGCTGTTATTGGAATTCTTTCAAAATTCGTTGATTTCGGAATTGAACCGATAGTCTTTAGAGAATTTTCTAAAGAGAGAGATAATTTCCATCTTTTCAACAGCGCACTCTCGCTTCGTTTCTTTATTTATGTTCTTCTGGTTGTGGCATTCAATATCGCGGCACCGTTTTTTAATTATTCGACGAGAGAGATATTATTATCAAATATTCTTTTCACTACTATTGTGATGTCTTCCAAGCAAGTGAATATCCGCGAACTTCTTTCCACTCCCTTCAAAGTGAATCTTAAAATGCATTATCCAATGACACTTGCCGTATTGGATAATTTGATTCTTCTTTTAATGGTGGTATTTATTCCGTTCATGAAAGACGCTACGTTATATTTTGTTATCGTTTATGCTATTACGAACATACCGGGATTCATTCTATCGTTTTATTATTTGAGAAAAAAATATAACTACAAATATGAATTTACATTAGACCATGGAATTTGGCTTTTAAAGGAATCCTTACCGCTTTTTGGTTTTGTAATTCTTACAACAATATTTATGCAGATAGATATTGTTATTCTCAATTATTACAAAGGTCCTTATGATGTAGGTATTTACTCGGCAGGTGTAAGGTTAACAATGCCGTTGAGTATTATCCCTGGTGCAATAGTAACTACAGTATTTCCAATTTTGATTAAGAGAATGTCGGATCGGGTTAGTTCTGATTCTTTATCCAATCTAGTTATTAAACTTCTATACTTCATTTCTTTTATAATCGCAGCAGTTTTTACATTTGAGTCCGCTTCATTAGTGAAATTAATCTTCGGCGCACAATTTTTACCCGCGTCTCTACCGGCTTCAATTCTTTACTGGTGTCAGGTCTTTCTATTTTTTACTTTTTATACTCTGGTAGTTCTTATTGCGAAGAATCAACAATTTTACAATTTCATTTTCGGCGCAATTCAAGTTATTGTTAATTTGGGTCTGAATTTTTTATTAATCCCAAAATATTCTTTTCTAGGTGCTTCCTTAGCCAAGTTGATCGCAAGTTTCGCATCGTTTGTGTTTATACTTTTCATTATAAGCAAACTTGGGTATCGCCCATCAATAGGACGGTACAAAGTTTTACTCTGGTCATTTTTGATTTGTGGCGGTCTTTATCTACTTTCATTTCTTCCTGTTATTCCATACTTGCTGCTTTCGCCTATTTTTATTTTCTTTCTTACGTTAGGAATAAAGTTGTTTGGCGGAGAGGAACTTTTGATATTCTTCAAACTGGTTAATAAAGAAGAATCTGGAAAGCGATTTATTGAAAAATATAAATTGGAGTAATCTCCGTCAGTTTGCATTCTTTTTTCTAATTTTCATAAACCCAAATTCGACTGCTGCTTCACAGAATTTTTCAAAATTAGCATCACTTACTTCATGTCCAGAGGGCAATGGTTCTAATTCATAAAACATAATGCTGTCGAATTTAAAATCACGTGCAGCTTTGAATAAAGATCGGTATTCATTTGAATCTAATTGCGCGCTTATCCAGGGCATTCCGAATTTTTCTCCAATAAAACTTTTCCATTCGCCCCAAGTTTTCACCTGATCTATTCCAAGATTTTCATTGTCACCGTAACCGCTATATGTAATCAGATCAACAAATGGGAGAACTGTTGCGGCTTTATTTTCATCAAGTTCACTTACAATAAATTTTGCATGGGGATACAATTCTTCTTCGCTCAAAAAAGAAATGAGTTTTAGAAACTGTAAATAAGAATGACTTCTGCTAATCGGCTCATCAAAATAGTAAGCCCAAATTTTTCCTATTTCACGGATCTTCTTCAATTCTAATTCTTTATTTTTTATGAAATCAGGTAAATAAATCTGGTAGATAATATGCATTGAATCGAAGCCGGCTTGAGCAGCAACTGATTTTTCCTCATTTCCATAAATTGCAGCAACCAATAAATAGTTAAATCCCCAACGATCTTTTAATTCTTTCAACCGATCCGGGGATTTAAATCTATCATTGTGAGGCCAAATTCCAACCATCTTTCCCTCGACAACTTCGTAAGAATTCTTCTGAAATTGTTGAGCTGATAATTCAGAAACAGCAATTAAAATTATTGCCGAAAAAATGTTAAATAACTTAAATGAACGATTCATAAGCCATATCAATTTTTATGAAATTCCATTCTCAAATTAGAAATAAAAATCCAATCTTAAACGTATAACAGTTATATTTGCTTCAAAATATTACTCATTTACGCGGGAATAAATTAGGTAAAATGATTGACGTTTCCATCGTTATAATAAATTTCAATTCATTTTCGCTGTTGGATAATTGTCTTCAATCTTTGTTTGCCGAAACTCGAGGTGTGACTTTTGAAGTAATAACTGTTGATAACGGATCAACAGAAAAAGGTATTGATGAAATAGTAAAAAAATATCCAACGGTTAAGTTCATAAAAAATCAAAAAAGCGTTGGTTTTGCAGCAGCAAACAACCAGGGCTTTACTATTGCCGGTGGTAAATACATTCTAATGTTAAATGACGATGTGATTTTTATAGAAGATGCTATTACAAAAGTTATTGATTTTTCTAAAACAAAAAATGATAAAGCAATAATTGGATGCAAACTTCTGAATGAAGACAAATCCTATCAGATTTCAATTGTAGATTTCGATTCGCTGCCAAATCTCTTTGGAGAGAATTTATTTCTTTATAAATTATTTCCTGTGAATAAATATTTATCAAAGTATCACCAAAATTATACTAATCAAAATTTTCCTGTTGAAGTAGATGCAGTAAAGGGAGCTTTTCTTTTTATGGATCGCGAGATTTTAAAAAGACTTGGCGGGCTCGATGAAAGGTTTCATTTCTATTATGAAGAAACCGATTTTTGCTACCGTTGGAAGAATTTAGGCGGTAAAGTTTATTATTATCCGGGTGCTGAAATAGTTCATATCGGAGGAGCTAGTACAGACTCGAATCTCTGGTTCAAATATAGCAATCAGCATATTTCGAAAATTCAATTCTTTCAAAAACACTTTCATGGAATGAAATTAATTCTTGCATTAATATTGCATGAATTAGGACTGATTCTTCGTGTACCGCTTTATATTGTAAGCGGATTATTAAAAGCAGATTCAACGTTGATAAGAAAAGCGGTTTGTTATTTCCGGTCAATTTTTCTTTTCCCATCTAAATTTAGCGAGATTGATAAATGAAAAAAATTATGATTGTCTTCGGTACTCGTCCCGAAACAATCAAACTTGCACCAGTCATACAAGCTCTTAAAAGTGATAAATATTTTGAGACAATTGTATGTTCAACCGGTCAACATCGTGAGATGCTTCATCAAGTTTTGGATATTTTTAATCTTTCTGTGGATGATGATCTAGATCTAATGAAACCGGATCAGACACTTTTTGACATTACGGCAAATTCCTTAACACAATTGAAGTCTTCAATTGAAAAGTATAATCCGGATATTTTGATGGTGCAAGGTGATACCACTACAGCTTTCACTTCCGCCTTGGCTGCCTTTTATAAAAAGATTAAAATTGCACATGTTGAAGCCGGTTTACGAAGTTATGATTTGTTTCATCCATACCCTGAAGAAGCAAACAGAAGATTTATTTCTGTGCTCGCTAATTTTAATTTTGTTCCAACTTTGGATTCAAAAGAGAATTTGATTAAAGAGGGATTTGATCCTCGATCAATTTATGTTACCGGAAATACAGTTGTTGATGCACTTCATCAAATAAAATTAAAACTGGATAAACCTGAATTTGCAGATCAAATCCGAATGAATTTTGAAACAAAATACGGTAGTGGTCTTTTTAATAAGAAATTCATTCTTATTACTCTGCACAGGAGAGAAAAATTTGGCGATGAATTAGAAGAATTGTTAAGGACGTTAAAGGAATTAGCCGAAAAATATTCGGATTACAATTTTATTTATCCGGTGCATATGAATCCAAATGTAACCAACCCTGTAAGCAATATATTAAGTAAGACGAAAAATTTTATTCTGACGGAACCAATGGATTATCTACAATTTCTTTACCTTATGAGCAAATGTCATTTCATTATGAGTGATTCAGGAGGTGTACAGGAAGAATGCTTTGTCTTTAACAAACCGATAATTGTGATGCGCGAAGTAACTGAAAGAAATGAAGCCGTAAGGGCGGGATACGCATTTCTAACAGGAAGCAATAGAGAAAAAATTTTCACTCATTTCCGGGAAATTGATTTTAAACTAGAGAACGGATTTAATTATTTCACAACCGAAAATCCGTTCGGAGATGGAAATGCCTCTCAACGAATAGTAGAAATCCTTAAACAGAATTACCAAACTGAACAATAATAAAATGATTTCCGGTAGAGACATAATAATTTTTAATGACGATTGGGGAAGATTTCCATCTACTCTTCAACACATTGCGCGTGTGTTGATGAAACATAATAATCGAATTTATTGGGTCGGTTCAATTGGTCTGCGCCGACCGAAAATTAATAGCTCAGATTTAAAACGTGCCGTACAAAAAATATTTAAAGTTCTTTTTAAATCCGGAAAGAGCATTACCTTAAATGATGTTACACCGGAATTAATATTTCCTTTTATCATTCCTTTTCATGATTTCGGGATAATCAGGTTACTCAACACTTTTCTTATTTCAAAAGCGGTTAAAAAAGTTTTAGCTAAACATAAGGCGGTGAAACCGATTTTTATAACTTCCGCACCAATTACAGATCAACTTGTAGGAAGACTAGGAGAAGCCAGCGCATTTTATTATTGTGTTGATGATTATTCCTCAATGGATGGAGCATTTAAATCGATTCCGGGATTGGAAAAAAAATTAGTTGAAAAAGTTGACGGAGTATTTGCAGTGTCTGACTTTCTTCTTCGAACAAGAAAAAGATCAAAAGGAAATACTTTCTATGCGCCCCAAGGGGTTGAGACTAATCATTTTAAAAAGATAGACCAGCTTGCACCGCAAGTAAATGAAATGAAAAAACCGGTTATCGGTTTCTTCGGTTTGATCTCCGAGTGGATTGACTTGGATGTAATTTATGATTGCGTTGTTCATTATCCCGATTATACTTTTGTAATAATCGGAAAAACAGTGAGGGATTTAAGTCGCTTTTATGATTGTAAAAATTTTGCTTATTTGGGAGCGGTTGATTATAAGGAATTGATTAAATATGCTTCTGTGTTTGATGTTGGTTTAATTCCGTTTGAATTAAATGATGTTAGTATCGCTGCCAATCCCTTGAAATTGTTGGAGTATTTTTCTTTAGGAATTCCGGTTGTTTCTTCTAATTTGCCTGAAGTTTGTAAATTTAATGATCTTGTATTTGTGGCTAAGGATAAAACTGAATTTGTCCGGATGATTCGGATTGCAGTAGAAGATAATAAAGAAGAACGAAATCAATTGAGAATGAAGAAAGCCGAAGAATTTTCGTGGGAAGCTGTTACTGAAAAAGTTTTTAATACTGTTTTGCAAATTGAATCGCAAAAAACTAACTCATAAAACAGATAAGATCTTTTGAATGATATTAATTTTTGAAATAGCGCTTCTTTTAGTCTGTTTTGTAATAATAAATTCATTTGTGATTTACCCTGTAATAGTCTACCTGATCGGAAAAAACAAATCAATTAAAAATAAACATGAGTCCTTCCAACCAACAATTTCAGTTTTGATTGCAGCATACAATGAAGAAAAGGTAATTTCGGCACGGATAAAAAATCTTGCATCTCAAAATTATGACCTCAGTAAAGTTGAAGTATTTGTCGGGTCGGATTGCTCAAACGATTCTACTAACAATATTCTCCTTTCTTTGAAAAATGAATTTCCATGGCTAAAAGTTTTCATTTCAGAAAAACGAAGAGGAAAAGCGGGAATTCTAAATGATCTTATTAAGCAAGCTACTGGAGAAATTCTAGTCTTCACAGATGCGAATACGGATTTTCATACCAATGCTATTAAAAATCTTGTAATGGATTTTACAGATGAGAATATAGGCGGTGTTTGTGGCAAACTTGTTTTTGAAGATGAAGACAAAGATAGGGGTGACGGTGTTGAAGAAATTAATTACTGGAAATATGAGACGATAATTAAAAATTCGGAAGGAAATTGCGGAATATCTCTTGCGGCTAATGGAGGAATATTTGCAATTAGAAAAGAGTTATATGTTAATATACCAACAGATAAAGCTGTTACTGACGATCTTTTCATTTCGCTCTCTGTAGTATCAAAAGGGTGGAAATTCACTTATAGAAATGATGCATTGGCTTATGAAAATACGGGGAAAAATCTTGGAGCCGAATATATGAGAAAAGTAAGATTCAGCGCCACAAATTTTCAGACTCTCGTTGATTTCGGATCCATGCTTCTTAATAAGAATAAATTTTTAAGCTACGCTTTTTTTTCTCATAAGGTAACAAGATGGTTTTTACCGTTCTTGTTGATCCTAGTTTTTATTTTGAGCTGGTTTCTATCTTATCATAATTGGGCAGTTTTTTGGTTTTTCATTCTACAAATATTTTTTTATCTAATGGCTTTAATAGGATTCGTCTTCTCTACCTTGAAAATTAGAATACGGATTTTCTCACTTCCTTATTTTTTTGTTATCTCGAATATGGCTGTAGTTCAAGGATTTATAAAATTTATTAATAGAAAACATAGCGTAATCTGGCAATCAACCGAGAGATAAATGAAATACGACGTTATTCTAGTTGGCGCGGGAATAGTTGGTTTGGCTTCTGCATTAAAAATTTTGCAGAAAAATAATAGTCTCAAACTTTTAATCCTTGAAAAAGAAGATGGAGTAGCGAAACATCAAACCGGAAATAACAGCGGTGTAATTCATTCGGGTATTTATTACAAACCCGGCAGTTTGAAAGCACGCAACTGTGTAAACGGTTATAAGATGCTTATTGATTTCTGCAAAGAGAACGGAGTACGTTACAATATTTGTGGAAAAGTAATTGTTGCAACATCTGAAAATGAAATTCCATCAATGGAAAATATATTTAAGCGTGGCGAACAAAATGGTCTTACAGGATTAAAAAAACTTAATAAAAATGAGCTGAGAGAAATCGAACCTCACACTGAGGGTGTTGCCGGAATATTTGTTCCTCAAACTGGAATTATCGATTACACAGAAGTTTCTGAAAAATATCTTGAATTGATTAACGGATTTGATGCAAAGATTAAACTTGGCTGCAAAGTTGAAAATATTATTCTCAAGGATGGTGAGTGCGAAGTTATTACCAATGAAGGTTCGTATCAATCCAAAGTAGTTGTTACATGCGCCGGTTTGTTCGCTGATAGAATTACTAAAATCACACATCCTGATTTGCCTTTGCGTTTAATACCGTTCCGAGGAGAATATTACAAATTGAAAGATGAGAAAAAAAAATTTGTGAACTCGCTCATTTATCCGGTTCCCGACCCTGCTTTCCCATTTCTTGGAGTTCATTTTACTAGAATGATTGACGGGGAAGTTGAATGCGGACCCAATGCGGTGCTTTCTTTTAAGCGAGAAGGTTACACAAAAACTAGTTTTAACTTACGGGATACATTTGAAACGTTTTCATGGGGCGGATTTCATACTCTGATAAAAAAACATTGGAAAATGGGTATGGGAGAGTTTTACCGCTCTTATAACAAAAAAGCTTTTGTAAAAGCATTGAATAAATTAATTCCGGAAATTGTTGAAGATGATTTGATTCCAGGAGGAGCCGGAGTTCGAGCTCAAGCTTGTATTAATGACGGTAGTTTATTAGACGATTTTTATATCGTCGAAGATAAAAGAATTATTCATGTTTGTAACGCACCATCTCCGGCGGCTACAGCATCTTTATCAATTGGAGATTTTATAGCAGATAAAGTTTTGGAAAAATTATAGCCGGGTGTTATGGATAAAAGAACAGAAAAATTTTTCATACTAATAACAGATTTTATTGCCGTCAATCTTGCTTGGATTCTTTTCTTCTATCTGAGAGTCCAATCTGGTTGGTTTGAATTAATTGCTCAGCCGAATTTACTCCTCTCAATGATTGCGGTTTATTTCTATTGGTTAATAATTTTCACTTTTGTTGGAATGTACCGTACTTGGTTCGCTCTTTCCAGATTTGATGAACTCTCAACTCTTTTCAAAGCGTCGTTCGTAGGTGTTTTTATTTTATTCTTCCTGGTACTCTATGATGATTATACAACGGGCGTCTCAACATCAATTAGATTTTACATTTTTCTTTATTGGGGAATTTTTCTTTTTGTTGTTGGTGCTGGAAGATTATTCATCCGAAGTTTTCAAAGACGTTTGCTTGTTCAAGGAATTGGAAGAAGGAATGCGCTAATTATTGGCTTCAATTCCAAATCGAATGAAATTCATAAATCAATTACAAAATTTAGAGAACTAGGGCTGGATGTTGTTGCTTATGCTGCAGTAGATGAAGCCGAATTAAGGAAATCTTATAATAATGTTGCTGTAGTTGACACAATTCACAATTTAGAACTCGTGATAGATAAGTATTCAATTAAAAATGTAATCATTTCTCTCGGTCGTCATGAGGAAGAAACTATTCTTGAAGTTATTTCAAGGTGCGAGGGAAAAAATGTTGAGATCAAAATTGTCCCGGACTTATATGATATCATAAGCGGACAGGCAAAAGTATCTCAGTTATATGCTTTTCCATTAATTGATGTGATGCCGGAATTGATGCCGGAATGGGAGAAAAAAATAAAGAGACTGATGGATATCATACTTTCGTTCCTTCTCATTATTATAACTTCTCCGGCAACAATTATAACCTCATTCTTAATAAAATTGGAAAGCAAAGGACCGGTCTTTTACAGGCAAGAACGTTCCGGTATGAATGGAAAAGTTTTTAAAATTATAAAATTTAGAACAATGGTGGTAGATGCCGAAAAACACTCCGGTCCGGTTTGGTCTGTTAAGGATGATCCCCGGATTACACGGGTTGGAAAATTTATGCGTAAAGTCAGACTCGATGAAATTCCTCAGGCAATAAATATATTAAGAGGAGATATGAGTTTTGTTGGTCCACGTCCGGAACGTCCGTTTTTTGTCGAAAAACTATCTCATGAAATTCCGCTTTATAAACGACGGTTAAAAGTAAGACCCGGTATAACGGGCTGGGCGCAGGTAAAACATAAATATGACGAAACAATTGACGATGTGAAAGTTAAACTTCGTTATGATTTATTTTATATTGAGAACATGAGTTTAAGGATGGACTTCAAAATTCTTTTTAGAACTATTTTTGTAGTGCTTTTCGGAAAAGGGCACTTCGATTAATTGGAAAATATAATATGAAAGCTATCGTAATAATTCCAACATACAATGAAATTCATAATATCCAAAAACTCCTTTTGGATCTACTTAATATGTATTCTGCATTGGATATATTGGTGGTAGATGATAATTCTCCCGATGGTACTTCTCAGTATGTCGAAAAAATTGGTGAAAAGGAACCACGCGTTAAAATTATTAAGCGGGAAAAGAAAATGGGTCTTGGCACTGCTTATGTCGCCGGTTTTAAATATGCTCTTGAAAACGGTTATGACGTTGCCATAGAAATGGATGCTGATTACTCTCACGACCCAAAAGAATTAGAAAAGTTTTTAGAAAAAATAAATGATTATGATTTGATAATCGGAAGCCGTTACATTCATGGTGTACGGGTTATTAACTGGCCGATTAGGAGATTGTTACTAAGTTACTTTGCAAATCTTTACACAAAAATAATTACGGGAATGCCGGTAAAAGATGGTACTGGCGGATTCAAATGTTTTCGTAGAACAGTTTTAGAATCAATTGATCTCAATGCTATACATTCGAATGGCTATTCATTCCAAATAGAAATGAATTATAAAGCATGGAAAAAAGGATTCCGACTTCTTGAAGTTCCTATAACATTTACGGATAGAGTACAAGGTACTTCTAAGATGTCAAAGAAAATTGTTCGTGAAGCAATTTTTATGGTTTGGAAACTCCGGCTAAAAAGTATTTTCGGCACACTCAATTAAAGATGCGATGATTGATCTTTCAATAATAATTGTTAACTATAACGTAAAAGAATTTTTACTCAACCTTCTCGATTCAATACGTATTTCCGCAAAAAATATTTCTACAGAAATTATTGTAGTTGATAACGCCTCGGATGACGGAAGTGTTGAGATTCTGCGCGAAAGATTTCCAAACGTAAAATTGATTGCGAACAAAACTAACGTCGGTTTTGGTTCGGCAAACAACCAGGCTATGAAAATAGCTACCGGAAAATATTTTTTATTAATCAATCCAGATACAATTGTTCGCGAAGATACGTTCTCAAAGATGATTGAATTTTTTGAGAAGACTTCTCAAGTTGGAATTGCCGGTTGCAAAGTTCTTAATCCGGACGGAACTCTTCAGCTTGCATGCAGAAGGAGTTTCCCCGGTCCTTGGACTTCCTTTACAAAAGTAATTGGATTGAGCCGGCTATTTCCTAAGAGCCGTGCTTTTGCCCGTTATAATTTGACTTACCTTGATGAAAACCAATCTTTCGAAGTTGATGCGGTCAGCGGCGCATTTTTAATGATTAGAAAAGATGTTTATGAAAAAGTCGGCGGATTTGATGAACAGTTCTTTATGTATGGCGAAGACCTTGATCTTTGCTACCGCGTGCAGAAATCGAATTATAAGGTTTATTATGTTCATACAACAGAGATAATTCATTATAAAGGGGAGAGCACTAAGCGCAGCAGTTTAGACGAAACCAAAGTTTTTTATAATGCCATGCATCTCTTCGTGCGTAAACATTTTTCTTCATCTTTTCTGGTTGAGTCAATTTTACAATTGGCAATTATTTTCCGCAAACTGTTTGCGTTCGCTAACGTGTTTAAACTCTCAATCATTTCGATTGTGGTTGACTTCTTTCTCTTTTCCGGATCGGTTTTTTTAGCTGAAAAAATTTATTCGAATAAGCATTGGACCGGCTTTCCAGCATTTGCTCTACCCTGGATTTATTTTGTGCCGGCACTGATTCAAATTTTTATTTCAGCAATTGGCGGTGCCTATAGGAAAAATTCATTTTCAATTCTTCCTACATTCTTTTCACTATTATACGGACTAGTATTTCTTTCTGCGCTCACATATTTCTTTAAGCAATTTGCTTTCAGCCGGGCAGTTGTTCTTATTAGTTACGGACTCGCAATTGCAGTTTTATTGTTGTGGCGGATTACTTTAAAAGTAATTTTCAAATTGGGTTTAGAAACCGATACTAGAAAATCCCGTACACTCATAGTGGCAAGCGAAACTAAAGCAGAAGAACTTGCGGCAAAGTTAAAGACTACTTTCACAAGATTGTATAAAGTTGTCGGATTGATTGGTCTAACTAGGAAAAATGTCGGCGGAAGTATCGGAAATTTCAAAATTCTTGGAACAGTTGAAAACATCAAAAAAATTATATTAGATGAAAAAATTGATAAGGTAATTTTTTCTTCGGATGATCTCTCGTTCAATCGAATGTTTGCTCTTGTTGCCGAATGCCAGGGCGAGAATGTTGAGTTCCTTGTTGCGGGAAAGGAATCGGATTATCTAGTGGGGAAGTCATCAATAACTATGCTGGATGATATTCCTCTTCTCAAAGTTCAATATAATATTTCTTCATATTTTCAACGTGCGTTCAAACGATCGTTTGATCTTGTCTTAAGCCTCCTAATTTTGTTTTTGGTTTATCCTTTCATATATTTATTTCAGAAGTTCGCCTCGGAAAAAAATAAATTTTTTCAATTCATTCTTGAGACCCCGAGTGTATTCGCAGCTAAGAAAAGTTTTGTCGGACCACGAGAATCGTCTTATCACGGTGAATTGTATGTTGGTAAAAAAGGATTGACCGGATTTTGGTTTATTGAAAATTTATCTCAGTCCGATGAAGAAGAGATGAAAAAGCTCGATATCTTTTATGCAAAAAATCAAAATATTTGGCTCGACCTTGAAATAATGGGGAAAACGATTTCGAAAATGTTTTTTAGGATGTAATTAAAATGGCAAAAAATATACTGGATTTTGAAAAACCAATCATTGAACTCGAAAATAAAATCGAAGAGATGCGAAAGTATGAGGGACGTCTTGACATCGCAAAAGAGGTAAAAACTCTCGAAGAAAAGGTGCTTGACTTGAAAAAAGAAATTTATGACAATCTAACCCGTTGGCAAAGGGTACAGCTCGCGCGTCATCCTGAACGACCATATACTTTGGATTATATCTACATGATTACCGAAAATTTTATTGAACTTCATGGAGATCGGTTTTATAAGGATGATAAAGCAATTGTTGGCGGCTTTGCCAAAATTGATGACCAAAAAGTTATGATAATCGGTCATCAAAAAGGACGCGATACAAAATCAAATTTATACAGAAATTTTGGGATGTCGAATCCTGAAGGTTATCGGAAGGCATTGCGGTTGATGAAACTTGCGGAAAAATTCAAAATGCCCGTAATCACTTTGATCGACACTCCCGGTGCGTATCCCGGTCTTGAAGCTGAAGAACGCGGGCAAGCTGAAGCTATTGCTAAAAATCTTTTTGAGATGAGCCGTCTGCGTGTTCCAATAGTTGTTACAATTATCGGAGAAGGCGCAAGCGGCGGTGCATTGGGAATTGGAGTTGGCGACAGAATTTTAATGCTGCAGAATACCTGGTATTCCGTAATCAGTCCGGAATCATGTTCTAGTATTTTATGGCGGAGCTGGGAGTATAAAGAAACTGCAGCCGAGGCATTGAAACTTACTGCAGAAGATTTGTTAGCTCAAGGCATTATAGACCGGATTGTTCCGGAACCTCTTGGCGGTGCGCATAAAGATCATTCGAAAATGGCTGTTACTCTTAAAGCAATACTCAAGGAAGAACTTGAAACGCTTTTGAAAATCAAACCGGAAAAACTGGTACAAAATCGTTTAGAAAAATTTGCAAAGATGGGAGTTTATCAAGAAAGTTAGGAGTCCCTTTATTGAAATCTGCGGTGAAGCAAATCTTAACTGAATTAGGATTGATTGATAAGGTAAGATCATTTTATAACTCGGCAAAAACTTTCTCGCCGGCTATTTTAATTAATGAGCAAAAATTCAGACGTAACGGTTTGCCGGACGGATTTCCTGCACCTGATTCCGGATTGATATTTTTGATAATTGGATTGCGGTGGAGTGGTGTTTACTGGAATTCCGGCAAACAAGTTTTTGAAATGATGAAAAATGTACTTGAGAAGAATCAAATAAAACTTGACTCATCATTAAGTATACTCGATTTCGGATGCGGCTGCGGAAGAATTATAAGACATTTTTATTCATACTCGAAAAACAATAATTATTTTGGAAGTGATCTTAATCCTGAATTGATTAAATGGTCTAACAAAAATTTACCATTCGGAAATTTTTCTGTTAATGAAATCGCACCGCCGCTGACTTACCAAAATGAAATGTTTAACTTGATCTATGCACGTTCAGTTTTTACGCATATCGGTCCGGATCTGCAAAAAGAATGGATGAAAGAGTTCAACAGAATTCTGAAAACCGGCGGCTCATTTTATTTTACCACACATGGAGAGAGCACCTTTTCAAATTTGACAAAAATGGAATTTGTAGAACTGTCTAATAAAGGGATCTTTACTGTTAACCAATTGGTGGAGGGCGATAATAAATGCACGGTTTATCAGACCAGAAAATACGTTGAAGAAAATCTTCTAGATGGTTTTGAATTATTGGAATTTATTGCCGGAACCAGCGGTACAAACTCACCGCAGGATATTTATTTAATAAGAAAAAAATAATTTTCATATATCAGGAAAATAAATGCTCACTCACACGACAGAAATTCGTGTCCGTTACGCCGATACAGACAAAATGCAATTCGTTTACAATGGAAAATATTTAGAATACTTTGAAGTTGGCAGAACAGAATTATTACGTGCTGCGGGATTGGCTTATTCAGAGGTGGAAAAAGACGGGTATCAATTACCTTTGATTGAAGCCGGTTTGAAATATTTTAATCCTGCTGTATATGACGACATCTTACAAATCCAGGCAACGGTTAAAGTTTTACATTCTCCAAAGGTTCATATTGAATATATTGTTAAGCGGAAAGGTTCTGATGAATTGATTGCCGAAGGATTTACAACTCACGTATTCATTAGATTAGATACAAAGAAAGCCGTGCGCCCGCCTAAAATTTATGTTGAAGCGCTGACAAAATATTTTAGTAAGTAAATTTTAATTTTTGCCGGAGATTCTTTTCTTCGGTTTAATCCTGTATTGAAATGATAGAAAAAATAAAAGAACTCACCAAAGACACCGCCATATACGGCATTAGTACTATTATAGGAAGATTCCTTGGATTTTTTCTTGTCCCATTTTACACAAACGTAATCAATACACACGATTTTGGTATCTACTCTAATATATATGCTTATCTAGCTTTTCTAAATATTGTTTTCATTTATGGAATGGATGCGGCATTCATGAAATATGCATCCTTAAATGACAAAAGTGAAAAGAAGAGAATATTTTCTACAGCATACCTTTTTGTTTTTCTCACATCAATAGTATTATCAGTTTTTCTTTACTTATTGAAAACTCCGCTCAGTCATGTAATGGAAATTCCGGCAGAGTTAACTAAACTTTATTATTATCTAATTCTCATTTTAATTTTTGATACTCTCGCAATAGTGCCCTTTGCAAATCTACGTTTAGAAAGAAAAGCCGGTAAGTTTACGGCTATCAAACTCACAAACATTCTTTTAAATATTTCACTTAACTTCATTCTCGTTCTCAAATACAAGATGGGAATTGAAGCGATCTTTATTGCAAATCTAATTGCTTCAGCATTTTCATTTTTTGTTTTTACTCCCGATATATTTAAAATGCTTCACCTAAAAATTGATAAAGAATTACTTGTAAAGTATTTAAAATTTGGTTTGCCGTATTTACCGGCAAGTATGGCTGCGATGATTGTACAGGTTGTTGATAGACCGGTTGTTTTAGCAATGACAAATGAATCTACACTTGGAATTTATCAAGCCAATTATAAGCTTGGTATTTTCATGATGCTTTTTGCTTCAATGTTCCAATTTGCATGGCAGCCATTTTTCTTAACCAATGCAAAAGAAAAAAACGCCAAAGAGTTGTTTGCAAAAGTTCTAACCCTCTTTGTAATTGTCTCGAGCTTAATCTGGATTATACTAACATTATTTGTGGAAGATTTTGCGCGCTTCCAATTTCTTCCAGGTAAATCGATCATTGGAAAAGAATATTTAAGCGGGATTACGATCGTACCAATTATACTTCTGGCTTATCTCTTCAACGGAATCTATTATAATTTTCAAGCGGGAATTTATATTGAGGAGAAGACTAAATACTTTCCTTATGTAACCGGTGCCGGGGCAGTGGTCAACGTTGTCGTAAATATTTTATTGATTCCATTACTTGGAATTATTGGCGCCGCGCTTGCAACACTTGCAAGTTATATTGTTATGGCAGCGGGTCTTTATTTCTTTTCACAAAAATATTATCCGATTAAATATGAATTTGGAAAAATATTCAAAATTCTAGGTTTGATTTCAATCACTTGTTTACTCTACTATTACTTGTATTATCAGGTCGGACTTAATTTCTTTTACAAAATATTTTTGTTGGCTGGATTTGTTCTTTCACTTTTAGTTATGAAAGTGGTAGAAAAAAATGAAATTATCCGTTTGGTAAAAATGCTTTTTCGTGTCAAGTAGATTTTAATCTTCTTAAACTTTTTTAAAAGCAAGCAAAATAAATTTTTCTTTTATGTTAACTTCCCATTACAAAAATCAAGTATGATATGAAACCAATCAAAATAAAAATTCAGCACATTGCAAACTTATTCTCAGATATTCCTCTACCGGAATATGCAACCGAGGGCAGCAGCGGATTAGATCTGCGCGCTGCAGTTGAAACAGAAATGAAAATTGAAAAAGGGAAAGTCGGTTTGGTCCCGACAAACTTGCGTGTAGAAATTCCAGACGGGTATGAAATACAGATTAGACCACGAAGCGGACTAGCTGCAAAAAATGGAATCGGTGTTTTAAATTCTCCGGGAACTATTGATTCGGATTACCGTGGAGAAATAAAAGTAATCTTATTCAACTTTGGCGAGGATGATTTTATAATAAAACGCGGCGATAGAATTGCGCAAATGGTTTTATCCAAAGTTTACCGTGCAAATTTGATTTTAACTGATGAACTGAACAATAGTACTCGGGGCGAAGGCGGTTTTGGACACACGGGAAAAAAGTAATTGAAAATTTAGAATTGCGAATTGAGAATTAAAAAATTCTCCATTTGCAATCCGTAATTAGGAATTTAAATGTCGGATTTTATTCACTTACATAATCACTCTCATTATAGTCTGCAAGACGGTGCATGCACGGTTGAAGATTTAATCCATGCGGCACAGAAAAACGGAATGCATGCTGTAGCACTTACCGATCACGGTGTGATGTTCGGAGTAGGAGAGTTTTATAAGAAGGCGAAGAAAGCCGGAGTCAAACCGATCATCGGAATGGAAGCGTATATTGTGATAGATGGGACACGTTTCGACCGTAAGGGAGATGATCCGGATTATCCAAAAAGAAAAGCGAAACCATACAATCATCTTCTTCTTCTTGCCAAAAACGAAATCGGTTATAAAAATTTGATGAAACTTTCTACTATAGGTTACACAGAAGGTTTTTATTACCGTCCAAGAATTGATTTTGAAATGCTAACTAAATATAGCGAAGGATTGATATGTACTTCTGCCTGCCCTGCCGGACCAATAGCAACGCCGCTCATAAATGACGACTATGCAAAAGCGCGATCAACGGCAATTAGATTGAAAGAATTATTTGATGATGATTTCTATTTGGAAATTCAAGATCACGGAATGGAAGTTGAAAGACCGGTTCTTGAAGGAATGCCGAAACTTGCTCGCGATCTGGGAATTAAACTTGTTGCTACCAATGACATTCATTACATCGAAAAAGATCATTCGATTGCTCATAATATTTTAATTCATCTTGGTGATAAAACCGGAGCCGTTGATTATAAAGCATTAAGGTATGGAACCGATCAGATTTATTTCAAATCTGCCGATGAGATGAAAAAACTTTTCAAAAATTTTAACGGCGCAATTGAAAATACACTTGAGATTGAACAAAAAATTAATCTTCAAATTGATTTTAGCGGACATCAGTTTCCGCAGTTTCCAATTCCATCTGACTCTAAGGCAAATAATTTAGAAGAATATTTGGCAAAGCTTTCGGAAGAACGGCTTGAACAAAAGTTTAAAATCATAACTCCCGAAATTGAAGAGCGTTTCAAATTCGAATTGAAAGTTATCAATGAAATGGGGTATGCCGGATATTTTCTTGTTGTCCAGGATTTTATTAATGCAGCAAAGAAACGCGGTATTCCCGTAGGTCCCGGTCGCGGAAGTGCAGCAGGAAGCATCATTGCATATATTCTTGGAATTACAAATGTAGATCCTCTGAAATACGATTTACTTTTCGAAAGATTTCTAAATCCGGCACGTAAAACAATGCCCGATATAGATGTGGACTTTGCGGATGATCAGCGTGGAGAAGTAATTACTTACGTTAAAGAAAAGTACGGTGAAAAATCAGTTGCACAAATTATTACATTTAATAGATTGTCTTCGCGCGCAGTTTTAAAAGATGTTGCGCGTGTTCTGAAAATTTCTATTCCCACAGTTGAAAAAATAACAAAGTGGATTCCATCAAAGTTTGGACGTGTTTATGATCTTGACCAGGCGTTGAAAGAAGTGCCCGAACTTGCGTGGGTTAATAAATCTGACGATCCGCAAATTCAAGAATTAATAAAGTATGCGCGAATTCTTGAAGGAATGAATCGCAACGCTTCTAAACATGCAGCCGGCGTTGTAATCACTCCGGGTGAAGTGAGCGATTTCGTTCCTCTCGCAATTTATGGAGATGATAATTCGATTGTTACGCAATTCAATATGAAAGATCTGGAAGAAGCCGGTTTATTGAAAATGGATTTTCTTGGACTGCGGACGCTTTCTATTATAAGAGATACACTCGAACTAGTTAAACAAACCCGCAATCTTGAAATTGATATTGATAACATCCCCACCGATGATCCCAAAACATATGAGATGTTTAGCAAAGGTCAGACAACTGCGGTATTTCAGTTTGAAAGTAGTCCGATGCGTGAGTATCTGAAAAAACTTAAACCGAGTACAATTAATGATTTGGCTGCGATGAATGCTTTGTACCGTCCCGGTCCGATGGAATTTATAGATGACTTTATTTCGCGTAAACATGGAAGAAAACAAATAATTTATTTGGATCCTATTCTTGAACCGATATTGAAAGAGACAAACGGAATAATTGTTTATCAAGAACAGGTTATTCAGATTGCAAATAAAGTCGGAAATATGAGTCTTGCCGAAGCGGATTTGCTACGACGTGCGATGGGCAAAAAAGATTTAAAATCAATGGCAGAACAAAAAGAAAAATTTCTTGAAGGTGCAATTAAAAATCAAATCAGCAAAAAAGCTGCAGAAGAAATTTTTGAAGCGATTGATAAATTTGCCAATTACGGATTTAATAAAAGTCATGCGGTTGCGTATTCGATAGTAGCCTATCAAACCGCTTATTTGAAAGCAAATTACCTGGAAGAATTTCTTGCAGCAAATCTTTCCAACGAATATGGCAACACAGATAAAGTAACCAATCTCTTAGAAGATTGCCGTAAGCTTAATGTTAAAGTGATGCCACCCGATATAAATAACCCAACAGTAAAATTCACAGTCAAGAATAAAAAAATAATTTTTGGAATGAGTGCAATTAAGAATGTCGGTGTGAATGCTGTTGAAGAAATAAAATTAGCACATCAAAGAATAGGAAGAAGTTTTAAAAGCATTTATGATTTCTGTTCGAATGTTGATACGCGTGTTGTAAATAAGCGTGCGTTGGAAGGATTAGTTCTTTCCGGTGCGTTCGATCTCTGCGGCGGATC
>JAPLFG010000004.1 GCA_026390795.1 Ignavibacteriales bacterium | reverse complement strand
TATGCAAAAGGTGGTAAAATTGGATTATTCGGCGGAGCCGGTGTTGGTAAAACTGTTATCATACAAGAATTAATTCACAACATTGCAAAACAGCACGGCGGTTATTCTGTATTTGCCGGCGTTGGTGAAAGAACAAGAGAAGGAAATGATCTCTGGCTTGAAATGAAAGAGAGCGGTGTTCTAAACAAAACGGCACTTGTGTTCGGACAAATGAACGAACCACCGGGAGCGCGTTTGAGAATTGGTCTAGCAGGTTTAGCTATTGCAGAATATTTCCGTGATGAAGAAGAACGCGATGTATTGTTGTTCATAGATAATATTTTCCGATTTACTCAGGCTGGTTCAGAGGTTTCCGCTCTGCTTGGTCGTATGCCTTCTGCGGTTGGCTATCAACCAAACCTTTCATCAGAAATGGGCGAACTTCAAGAAAGAATTACATCAACAGACAAAGGTTCAATCACATCGGTTCAAGCTATATATGTTCCGGCAGATGACTTAACAGATCCGGCACCTGCAACAGCTTTTTCTCACTTAGATGCTACAACTGTATTGAGCCGTCAAATTTCGGAACTTGGAATTTATCCTGCAGTTGATCCGCTTGATTCAACATCGAGAATTCTTCAGCCAGACATCGTTGGAGAAGAACATTATGCAGTCGCTAAACAGGTAAAAGAAATTCTACAATCATATAAAGAATTACAAGACATCATAAATATTCTTGGTATGGATGAACTTTCCGAAGAAGATAAAATTACTGTAAGAAGAGCAAGAAGAATTCAGAGATTTTTAAGTCAGCCGTTTCACGTTGCCGAACAGTTTACTGGATTTGCCGGTAAATATGTCAAGATCGAAGATACTATTAGAAGCTTCAAAGAAATTCTAGAAGGCAAACATGATAACTTGCCGGAACAAGCTTTTATGTATGTTGGAACAATTGAAGAAGCCGTCGAAAAAGCAAAAACAATGCAGTGAGTTTAAGACTCATCATTAAGCCGGAGACTTATTTATCATAATGAAAGAAATTTTTGTCGAAATAATTACACCTTCTAAGAGTGCGTACAAAGGACAGGTAAAATCTATAACCGTACCAGGTACGCTTGGAAATTTTCAAGTGTTATTTAATCATGCGCCGCTACTGAGTTCACTCGAGGTTGGAAAAATTGTAATTGAAGATGCAACCGGACAGCATATTGAATTTGCTACCGGCGGCGGCACAGTTGAAGTGAAGGATAATAAAGTTCTTGTTCTTGCAGACAGTGTCGAATTAGTTCATGAGATTGATGTTGAACGCGCCCGGAAAGCATATGAACGTGCAAAAGAAAGATTGGCTAATAGAAGTAAAGATGATATTGATATTATTCGCGCCGAGTTAGCTCTTCAACGTGCAATGAATAGAATGAAAATGGCAGGCGCAAGTTTGTAACTATTGGCAGAAGACAATTAAAATTTGAATCCCGCTTTTGCGGGATTTTTTTGAATAAAAAAACCCGCAGACATTTCTGCGGGCTAAAATAAATTCAATAAAGCAAAGATTATTTGGCTGAGGCAAATCTCTTTGCAACATCATCCCAATTAACAACATTCCACCATGATGCAATATAATCCGGTCTGCGGTTCTGGTAGTTCAGATAATATGCATGTTCCCAAACATCAAGAGCTAATAATGGTGACCCTTTGACTTCGGAAATATCCATTAAAGGATTATCCTGATTTGGTGTTGAAGTAATTACAAGTTTTCCGCCTGATAAAACTAACCACGCCCAGCCGGAACCGAAACGTGTCGCACCGGCAGTTGAAAATAATTCTTTGAATTTTTCGAATGAACCGAACGTGCTGTTAATTGCCTCTGAGAGAGGGCCAGATGGCTGACCGCCTTTATTTGGGCCCATAACCTGCCAAAACATATTATGATTCCAAACGCCGCCGCCGTTATTTCTAACCGCAGCCGGTGCCTTAGAAATATTTTTAAAAATATCTTCTAGAGATTTTCCCTCTAACTCGGTACCTTCAAGAGCTTTGTTCAAGTTGTTAGCATAAGCGGCATGATGTTTATCATGATGAATTTCCATTGTGCGTGCGTCTATATGCGGTTCCAATGCGTTGAACGCATACGGGAGCGGCATTAATTCAAATTTGCTCATTATCTTATTTCTCCTAATTAATGAATGATTTATTTTGTTTGTTATTGCATCAATTTTTTTAAGACTTCCGGCAACTGTTAAAATGCTAAGCGATGTAAGAAATTTTTTTCTATCCATTTTATACTCCAAATGATTCGCCGCAGCCGCAAGTCTTTGTAGCGTTGGGATTGCTGAAGATAAATCCTTTGCCATTTAGTCCGTCACTGAAATCGAGAACGGTACCGGATAAATAGAATAAACTTTTCCCGTCAACAAAAAGTTTAATACCTTCTTTTTCAATTACAGTATCGCCGTCTTTCGTTTCGTGATCGAAGCCCATTTGGTAGGTTAAACCGGAACATCCGCCCCCTTTAACTCCAATTCGGAGAGCATGCTCATCCGGAATATTATTCTCTTCCTTAATTCGTTTTACTTGTTTTATTGCTTTTTCGGTAATATCTATTTCAGAGATTTCATTTTCCAATGAATTCTGAACTCGGACATCTTGATCCATCGTGAATCCTTTCTCTACTTAATTCGGTGTTACATTCGTTTCCGGTATAACACTCTTCTCAAAAGAAAAATTCACTTTCCATGCATTATTAGACATTTTTATTAATTGCTTATCATTTTCCATCTGGGTGGTAAATTCTATAGCAATCTTTTCAGCTTCAGAATATGAAATTCGTTTATTCTTTTTCTCAAAAAAGCTTTTAATAGCATATTGAATATCACGGAAGAAAATATTTGAGTTGTTGAATACGCGGTATTTTTCTTTCATATAACTGAAAAAAATTGTTTGGTTTGCTGTTAGTTCTTTGAAATAGTCCATTATTATTATCACCTTATTTATTTAATTAAATTGGATTCTAGTTAGTATTGGGCTAGTAATGTTGTGAATATCTATTTTAAAGATGATGATAGAAAAAGAATAAATCAAGCATCAAATAAGATTTGTCCCTTCTCTTTTTTCCATAAAACTCTTCAATCTTATGAAAGATTCATTCATATTTTTGTTTGTGAATAATGATTAAAAATCATAGTTTTCAACCCGAGAAAAAAAAGAAAATATCCGAATTCGATTAACCTCAGGTACTGGCTATTATTTTTTATCTTAAAGAACCCAAGTATTAATTAGGTAATTTCTTATTAACTCAAATTAGAGAGGATCCGTTCTGAAAATTAGGGTACTTTATAGGATGACCGTATTAATCCAGCTCAATTTCCAATTGAAAAAGTCTATTCATTCGATCTGCACATATAATCAAATAAATAACATAATCATTAACTGAATTACGGGTAAACTATGAATCGGTTTAAAAAATTCTTCCGCTCCAGAAAAACCCAGCGAAACTACCTCATATTACTTCTGATGTTTTTCGCCGCCGGATTTATATGGATGCCAAGCTCAATGCAATCTTCTTCTTCACAGGTTGTTGAAAAAGTAAAGAGCTTCGTTCCTTTCTCTCTCTTTTCTGACCCTAAATACACACCGCTTGAAATAGGTGCATTACTTACTGTTTTGTTAATTGCAATTGCTGGGTTATTATATGCACTGCTTCTAGTTAAGCAGGTAAAGAAAGCCGATAGCGGTACAAAAAAGATGCAGGAAATTGCTGCAGCAGTTCGAGAAGGTGCTAATGCTTATTTATCAGCACAATTCAAAAAAATCGGGCCACTAATTCTCATCATAACAGTTCTGCTTTTCCTAACATACCAGGGTAGCGAAAGTGCTTTTCAATGGGGTCGTTCCGGCGCTTTCTTAATTGGTTCCATTTTTAGTTTCCTTGTAGGTTTTGTTGGAATGCGTTTAGCTACAATCGGTAACTTGAAAGTTGCTACAGCAGCTAAAAGAAGCTACGGTGAAGCAATGCAGCTCGGTTATAGAACCGGAACAATTACCGGAATGTTAACTGACGGCTTAGGGCTTCTTGGCGGTACATTGATCTTTTTGCTTTTTGGTGATCTTGCTTACGAAGCATTATTAGGATTCGGTTTCGGCGGAACATTAATTGCTTTGTTCATGCGCGTTGGCGGCGGTATCTATACAAAAGCTGCAGACGTAGGTGCAGATTTAGTTGGTAAAATTGAAAAAGATATTCCTGAAGATGATCCTCGCAATGCAGCTACTATAGCCGATAACGTTGGCGACAACGTTGGTGATTGTGCCGGTATGGCAGCCGATATTTTTGAAAGTTATGAAGTTACAATTGTTGCGGCAATGATCCTTGGTATGTCAACCTTCGGACACAAGGGTGTAATCTTCCCGTTATTAGTCCGCGGTATTGGTGTACTCGGATCTATCATTTCCACATATACAGTTAAAGCAGGTGCAAATGATACTTCTGATACAGCTCTTAAAAGTGTTCACAGAGGTTTCTGGATTGGATCTGTTATAAGTGTAGTTGGTTTCTTTGTCCTCGGTTTCAGCTATTTACACTTCACTCCGGAATATTTTGGTGTAGAGAAATTAGCAGAACTTAAGAGTCTTGGTTATTGGGCTGTTGATCCACACAATTTGCCTTGGTTTGCTAACTTTGGAGTTCAAGGACTTGATCTACGTCCGGCCATTACAGCCTTAATCGGTGTTTTTCTGGCTGTAGGTTTAAATAAAGTTACAAGTTATTATACACATACAAGTCATGCACCGGTTAAGAGTCTTACAAAGGCATGTACGACAGGACATGCTACGAACATTATTCAAGGGTTTGCAGTTGGATACGAAAGTACTGTTGCAATGATTTTAGTTATCGCCTTAGCAATTTTCTTATCGGTTCTCACCTATGCCGGAACACCTCCACTCTTTATTGCATACGGTGTTGCAATGACCGGTATCGGTATGTTGACTCTAACCGGTAATACTATTTCGATGGATGTATTTGGACCTGTTGCCGATAATGCAAACGGTATTGGCGAAATGGGTTACGATAAAGAAGAAATGGAAAAAGAAAAACCGGGCAGTTATAAACTTGCCCGTCAAATACTTGCAGATCTTGATGCAGTAGGTAACACAACAAAAGCAGAAACAAAAGGAATTGCAATCGGGTCGGCAGTTATTGCGGCAGTCTCATTATTCTCCAGCTTTATTGCAATTATTGCTGTTGGAAGTGAAGACAAAATTAATTTGCTTAGCGTGCCTCAGTATTTAATAGAGGCAGGAAAACTTACTGTTGCTAATCCGGTAGTGTTTATTGGATTTTTAATCGGTGGTGCTGTTCCATTCTTATTCAGCAGTATGTTAATTAGAGCGGTTGGACGCGCAGCATTTTATATTGTTCATGAATGCCGTATACAATTCCGTGATAAAGAGATTTGGGCTGGAACAAAGAAACCCGACTACGGTCGTGTTGTTAATATTTGTACTGTTACTGCTCAGAAAGAATTAGTTGGTCCTGGACTTTTGGCTATAATGGCTCCGATGCTTGTTGGATTCTTATTAGGTCCTTACGCACTCGGAGGATTCTTGGCGGGTATGATTTTAGTGGGTCAACTTCTTGCTGTATTCATGGCTAACGCAGGCGGTGCGTGGGATAATGCTAAGAAGATGATTGAAGACGGTTTATACGGCGGTAAAGGCTCTGAAGCTCATAAAGCCGCAGTTACCGGCGATACAGTTGGCGATCCTCTTAAAGATACAGCCGGACCCGCAATTAATCCTTTAATTAAGGTTATGAACATGGTTAGCTTGCTCACTCTAGGTATGATTCTTAACTACGGTGTAGTTGCTCCTAAATCGGGTACAATTGTATTTGGTATTATTGCATCTGTTATTTGTATTGTTGCTATTGGCTGGGCAGTATGGCAGAGCAAACGCGAAACGGGTGACTTTGAAGTTGATGAAGTAAAATAATCTGAACAGTTTATTTAAAAAGATTGTTGGCAGCCCGCAATATGCGGGCTGTTTTTTTATGGAATACCATTTATTATCATGACTTGGATTGTTTCTTCATTCGTACTTTTAGTACACTTTCCCGCCTCTATCTTTAGCTCGGTTGACTGCAACTAAATTTTCTTTTAAGTTACAATTGTGTGATGGGGTAATCCAATAATGTTATTAGAAAAATCGAAAAATAATACACTCTTCTTATGAAAAAATCTTCGAGGCAGCTATTATTTACACAACACAGTCCTACTAGAAAGAAATTATGGGGTAATAAATTATGAAACAGTGGTATGAAACTTTGTTTGAAAATTACGGATTACAATACGACAACGAAAACTTCACCCAAGGAACTATTGGCGAATGTGATTTTATCGAAAAAGAAATAGGGTATAACAAACAGATCAGAATATTGGATATAGGTTGCGGTACGGGGCGGCATACGATTGAATTAACAAAACGAGGTTACAATGTAACTGGAGTTGATTTGTCTGAATCACAATTGAAGCGAGCAAAAGAAAAAGCATTTATAAGCAATCTGTACATTAATTTTCAAAAGCAAGATGCAAGAGCATTAACATTTTCAAATGAATTTGATTTGGTAATTATGCTCTGTGAAGGGGCTTTTCCACTTATGGAAACAGATGAAATGAATTATCAGATTCTTCAAAACGCTGCGAATGCATTAAAAAATAATGGTAAACTTATTTTCACAACGTTAAATGGACTTTTTCCATTGTTCCATTCTGTCAAAGATTTCCTTGCTAACTCAACTGAAGCCGGGAACGCTACATATGATAGCAATTCGTTCGATCTAATGACCTTCCGTGATTACAGTACGACTTTTGCCGAAGACGATTCCGGCAACAAGTTAGAACTGAATTGCAGTGAAAGATACTATGTGCCTTCAGAAATTACTTGGTTATTAAAATCACTAAATTTTCAAACGATCGACATTTTTGGAGCTAAGCTAGGTGCATTTAATCGAAGTGATAGACTTACAACCGATGACTTTGAAATGTTAATCGTCGCAAATAAATAATGAAACAAATATAATGTACTATATCATTCTTTAATTGCATAATAATGCAATAACGGGAGTGACAGCTAACTTAAAAACAATATCATCAATTGTTTCTGAGAGGTAATAAAATGAAATTTTTCAAATGGACCCTTTTAATTCTAGTGTTTTTTAAAATTGAGGTATCAGCCCAATTTTCTATTGATAAATTTTTCAATGAATCTTTTAATCGCACATATTCTGCCGTCAAAGATAGTCTTTCAGAAAAAAAGATTGAAGAGAAGGAATCTATGGGGGTTAAGACTTTAATGTATTATGATTATTTTGAACCTCTATCAGTTGGCATTGGATACATGTTTAAAGGGGATGGTCTTTTAATGGGGAGAATGATTAGCAACGGGAAAGAGGATGAAGAAAGTGCTAATAAACTTTTTAATATTTTTAAGAAACTTCTACTTGAGAAGTTTGGTTCTACATATACTGATAACAGCATGCTTGGCGTAACTATGCTTTCTTGGATCGGTAATGATCAATATTCTGTAATGTTAACAAAAAAAGGTGACGGTGCAATGATGATGTTAATGAAGAAAAAGAAAAAATAACAATGGATAATTGCTTGTTGGTGGGTAAGATATTATAAAGAGAAAGGTGGGCCTAAATGGAAAATTGTGTTAATCATCCTTCAAAAAAAGCACTTTCTACATGCCACAATTGCGGTCAACATTATTGCGAGCTGTGTCTGGATGCAGGGACCGAATATTATTACTGTAAAAAAGCAGAGTGCCAAGAAATATTAAAAAAGGAATTTCCAGCTCAATTATTATCGTCGGAAATTAATTGCCCAAATTGTTCAAGTAAAATTGAACTTTCAGATATTGAAAGAAGTTCTGGAAAATTTCATTGTCCGGAATGCGAATCATTTATTGATCTCAGTGTTAATCCGCCTAAAATATTAAACAGGCAGAACTACTTGGAATTTGTCTCTTCTTTGAATCAAGGTGATATAGCATTAATAAAATCTATATTGGATGATGCATTAATAGATTATTATGTTTTCGGCGAAAATTTTTTGAGTGTTGACCCTTTAATACAACCGGCTAAATTTTATGTGGATGGATCTCAATTAGAAGAAGCGAAAGAATTATTAAAAGATTTTAAGTTTCACATCTACGGTGCATCCAGCAGAAATGATCCGGAAAGTTAAAAGAAATTAATAATTATTAGAAGGACTCTTCGGAAAAGTAGAGTCCTTCTATAAATCATTTAAACCAGCATTCTTATTTTTTAGGTGCAGGCGCCGGAGCCGGTTTAGGTGCGTTCTTTTGAAGGTATTCTTTTACGGCGGCAAATTGTTTCTCACTCATATGTTTCGCGGATAACTTCAGCAATTTTCCAAATGCATCAATCTCTTCGTTACTTCCCGGATAACCAAGATTAGAATTATTATCACTTACATTCGAATCGGCGAGTTTTTTACCGCTTTCATCAAGGAAAACATAAAAAGGTAAACCGGCTTCTTCTCCTCCAAAATTTTTCTTTATTTCGCTTCCGCCCGGATTTTCCAATAGGGCTATTTTTTCTCCTCTTTCTTCAACATCGAGATGAGTAATAACATAATTATCTTCAAATATTTTTTTGAGCTCATTGCTCTGAATTGCTTTCTCTAAACGTTTACACCATCCGCACCAGGATGCATGGAAAAGAAGGAACACATTTTTGTCAGATGCTTTTGCTTCTTTTAACGCAGCGTTATATATGTTATCGGCATTTTGCGGTTTTACTTCTTGAGCCGTTATTAATCCGAACGTAAATAAAATTAAAAATGAAGTCAGCATTGGTTTTCTTAACATCGTTAAATCTCCTTTGATATAGTATTTGAAAAAGTGCGCCGGCATTATACAAAAACCCATAAGAAGGTTCAAACAGCATTTTCTTAGAATTGTTGAAATTAAGTCCCACAATTTATCCACCGCATGATCATGTCGTTTTTCAATTAAGACAGAACTCTTTCAACATTACCTCGTCTCAATAAGTGAAAGCAAAAAAAAGTATTTACTGTGAATTACTAATTAAAAATTCACTAACAAAACAAAGAGAGGCGTACCATGAAAGCAAGATTATTATTTGCAGTTGTTCTGGCAACAACAATTCTATTCAGTTCGGTATTAATTGCCGGAGAGAATAAGAGCATACCGGTCGCTAACACATATGAAACAATTGAATTAAACCGTCTTATTGGATTAGCGTCTGATAATGAAGGATTAAAAGTAAGCTGCGCTTTTAATCTTGGCGAAATGAAATCTCAGAAAGCAGTAATTCCCTTAATCGCAATGCTTCGCGACGGAAAAACCGATGAAGAAAGAATAATTGCTGCCCTCTCTTTAATAAAGATCGGAGCTGCTCAAGGGGTTTACATGGTTAGCAGAGCTGCAAAATTTAATGAAAACAGTCATGTTAGGTATATCTGCGAAAAATTTTATAATGGCTACCTACTCGAAAAAGAGTATTCAAAAACTACAGACACTGTTGCAAGTTTATAAGTCTTCATTCAAAAATAGATTGAAAAGTATAGTAAAATTATCCGAGGCATAAGGGGAGAAAGGGCCCCGAAACTTTCGATGCATATTTTGCCTCTCACTCTACCTCTCCGGTTTGTTAAAGAACCGGAGAGGTTTTTTATTATCTTTTCTTGATTTGTCCTATGTTTGCACTATAATTTCGTTTTTAAACTATTATAACAACATGTTGTGTGAACTAAAAAATGTTTTTAAATAAACTGTTAAAACAGTTGGAAAAATAAGTATTTATTTATTAACCCCGCGATTAATCGCGGGGTTAGAGATACCATGTGCAACGATAAAACCGTTTTAACGGATTACATTAAAAATCACACAACGATTTATTACAAATAAATGAGTAAAGTAAACTATACTAGCATAATGGCAATTAAGAAATGATATCATTACTTCAACTAAATAGAAAAGAACATCACTCCCTCTTAATAAATACATTATTAATCTTTTTGTTTCTATTAACGCTCAATTCGAATTCTAATGCGCAGGAGAAACTTTATTGCCACACTTGCGGTAGTGTGATAACGGGGAAATATCTTCGGGTTGATAACTATAATTATCATCCGGAACATTTTATCTGTTCGGTATGCGGAAAACAGATTATCGGGGATTACTATAAAGATAATGGGAAATATTATCATAAAGAATGCGAGGTTAAAACTAAAGGATTGTACTGCGCATACTGCAATAAAATTCTTGTAGGAGAATATTTCGTTTATGAGAATAAGAAATATCATGAAAGTTGTTATGAAAATTATATTCTTCCAAAATGTTCAATATGTAACGCACCATTAAAAGGGGTATTTAATATTGATATCTACGGGAACAAATATCACAAAGAACATTCCGCGGAATTAAATAAATGCGAATGCTGCGGCAGACTTATTTGTCAAGCGCTTACCGGCGGGGGGATTAAATACCCCGATGGAAGAAATATTTGTAATCTATGTAGAAGGGATGCGGTATTTGACCAATATCAGTTCAAGGAATTATTAAGTATCGTTTCTTCAAGACTTGTGTCATTTGGAATTATTGTAGACATGAAAAGGATTTCGATCTTAGGAGTAGACAAGAAATTCCTCACCAACAAATTCAAAGGTGCCGGTGAACTGGGGCAAGGATACTGCGACTCACAAACTAGAACTCAATATGAGAATGATAAATTAGTTAGTAATTCAACCTCACATATAATTTATGTTCTAAACGGCGTTTCCAAAATTTCTGTTGAAGCTACAATTGCGCATGAATTAATGCATGCTTGGATGCTGGAAAATACTAACGGAGACCATCCGGATAATATTAGAGAGGGGAGTTCTAATTACGTATCTTACCTCTTCCTTAATTCCATAAACGACCCTGCAAAAAATGACCAGATGAAAATTATAGAAAAGAATTCAGATCCCGTCTATGGAGGCGGATTCCGATATATATTTGAAAAATTTGATGGAAAACCGGTAGCCGAATTCCTTAAGTATCTTAAAAACTGATTTTAGGAGAATTTATTCATAAACAGTAAAAAAAGGATTTTAATTAATGTACGAATATCAGATAAATAACAGTTTCTTTGCACAGGTTCCGGGAATGATGGAAACTTTCTGTGAAGAGGAACTGAAAGAATTGGGAGCGGTAAATACTAAAGTTGCATACAGAGGAGTTTATTTTGAAGCTAGTCCCGAAGCTCTTTACAGAATCAATTATACATCACGCTTGATATCTCGTGTGCTGGCACCTCTGCTTACATTTCAGTGTGTTAATACAAATACGTTGATAAAAACCGCCGAGAAAATTAAATGGGAAGAATTTTTCTCTGTGGATAAAACTTTTGCAATCACAGCTTCGGTAGCAAAAAGTCAAATCAATAATTCCTTATATGCTTCGCAATGTTTGAAGGATGGCATAGCAGATTATTTTAGAAAAGTTAGTAACGGAATTCGTCCTGATGTTAACACTGTTAATCCCGACGTTCGGATTAATCTTCATATCGAAAAAGATGTGGCGGTAATAAGTCTGGATACTTCGGGAGAGTCGCTTCATAAAAGAGGATACAGATTATTGGCGGGTGAAGCTCCGATGCAGGAAACACTTGCCGCGGCGATTATACGGCTGAGCAAATGGGACGGACAAAATCCTTTGTGGGATTGTATGTGCGGTTCGGGGACAATTCTTTGCGAGGCGTTGATGCATTACTGCAGAATTCCGGCTCAAAAGCTTCGTACAAATTTTGGGTTTTTTTACTTGCCCGATTTCAATAAAGAAATTTGGGAAAATGTGAAAGCAGATTTGGATTCTAAGATACGCCCGCTTCCAAAGGGATTAATAAGCGGAAGCGACAAATCTCAGAGAATTATTCCGGTGGCTAAAGAAAATTTATCCAGATTACCATTCTCCGAAAATGTTGAATTATCCGGTCAACCTTTTCAGCATGTAAAACAATTTGAAAACGGTACATTAATTACAAACCCGCCGTACGGAATCCGGATGGGAGATTTTGAAGAAGTAAAGAAACTTTACGAAGAGCTGGGTGATTTCATAAAGCAGAAATGCAAAGGAACAACTGCGTTTATCTACACTGGCGATCCGGTTCTTAGAAAATCGATCGGTCTTAAAACTAGCAGAAGAATTCCGCTTGTAAACGGAAAGCTTGAAGGCGTACTTGTTCAGATTGATAGTTATGAAGGAAGCAAAAAACGATATTATGCGGAATATAAGGCAGAGGAGGAATTGCAAAAGAAGAAACCCGAGGAATAAAATTTGGGGGATGAAAAATCGATTGCTAATTAATTCATTTAAATTTAGTTTGTAGTAGAAATAAAACATTCTACCTTATAACATACTGCAACAACATGGGGTTAATAAGGATTCATCAAGCTGAGCGTTTACAATTTGAGGGGAAGAAAAACGAAATCAGTAAATACCGTCATTGTAAAAAGTAACTTCTTTACTTCTTGATGATTATTCAAATGCGGCAAATGATAAAAATTTATTTAAGCCGCACGGTTTGGAAATAATTCCGGCTGAATAGATTTGTCCTCGTTTCAAAAAAATAGTTCAATACTCCCAGATCAGAATACCTTTGGTAATTCCGTTTCATTAATTATTAACCAACTATTTCTCCTGTCGTTAAGGACCAAACTTTTACATGGAATAATCATTAAAGGATGAAAAAATAATTAGACACCAACACATTTTTTAAGAGAAAAATAAATGAAAACAATCATGAAAATCTTTTTAGCCTTTGTTCTATTTCAGGTGTCTATTCCAGCTCAACAAACAACATTTCAGGATTCCTTGCTAGATCAAATGACAGGCCAGTGGGTTCTTCAAGGTACAATAGCAGGAGAAGAGACAACGCATGATGTTGACATCAAGTGGGTGCTCGGTCATCAGTACATTCAAGTTCACGAAATATCTCGCGATAAAAATTCCAACGGCGAAGCGATGTATGAAGCAATCGTTTTCATCGGATGGGATGAAAAGTTGAATCAGTACGCATGTCTCTGGCTCGACGTTACAGGTGGAGGCGGTCTTTCGGCTCAAGCAATTGCGCATGCAGAACGGGACAGCAATAAAATGGCGTTCTTATTCCATGGGAGTGACAACAGTCTTTTCCACACAACATTTGTGTATGACAGTGATTCCGGTACCTGGCAGTGGGTGATGGATGGTGAAGAAAATGGAAAACTGCAATCCTTTGCACGAGTGAAGCTTACAAGGGAATAGATATCGAGCTAATTGATAATTGGAGAAATTATTCGGTCGTTAAAGTTCAACTGTAACCCAGAATAAAGAATAAATCAGTGAATGTATGGATGTTGTTGTAAAAGAATTATCGAGTTCATTAAAAGTTTGATAACTAAAAGGGAGGCAAAATGAAATTAGCAATTAAAGTTATCGCAGCTATAGTTATTGTTCTATCAAGTAACGTTCAATTCGCCCAAGTAAAAGTAGATTTCAAACCTTTAGCAGATATGAATTCTGAGCGTTACGGTATGGGTTATACCTCCGATGGCAAAAATATCTATGCGGTGTGTGGCAACACCAGCGGATTAGTATACTTGTCAAATAGTATTGAAACATATGATCCAGCAAATAATAAATGGACTATATTATCGGAGGTTCTCAAGCCTAAAAGATATTGCAACGCTGAGTTTGTAAAGGCTGAAAATAAAATATATGTTTTTAACGGTGAGTATTTTACATCCGACTTCCGATCATTATTTGATAAGATGGAAATCTTCGACCTTAAGACAAATCAGATCTCTTTTGGAAAGGAAAATCCATATCCCGTTAAACATGCAGGTTCAGCAGTCTGGAATAATAAAATATATTTTTTTGGTGGAAGAGTCACAAATGTCATTGGAGGCAAGATCATGAACACCTACGCAAAACGCTTCTATGAATATGATCCAATCAGAGCGACTTGGAAAAGGTTACCAGACTTGCTTGAAGCAAAAGAAACAAGCGGTAAAATAGTAGATGGAATACTCTATATTTTTGGCGGTTATGATGGCAGTACGATTCGGAGTATTGACTCATACAATTTTGAGGATTCAACGTGGACGAATTTAGGATTATTACAATATGATGTATCTGCTCACGCCACAGCTTCTGATGGACAAAATATATGGATAGTCGGATCGTATCAAAATTTAGGCTTTTTGGCAGCATATGATACAAAATCAAGGTCTTTAACAAAATATGAAACCACAATGACTGACAGAAGACATGCCGGCACTCAAATCATTGGAAATTCTTTATATATTTTCGGAGGTAATCAAGATGAACAATCTATTAGCTCTCTATCGAATACAGAAGTAGCGAATATTTCTTTTATTAAAAAATGAGATAACATTTGATTTATCCGGCCAAGGGCAAACATGATGAAAAATGAAAAATAAATCCGTCAAGGTATAGTCCATGACTAAAGGAGAATCAATTATTAAGCAGCATAATCTAAAATGGAGGAGGAGATATGAAAAAGTTGTTTGTGGTTTTATCTGTAGTAGTTTTAGCGGTAACAGCAATTCTATTAGCACAGAATTATTCTAAACTTCCAAAAGGCTGGTTCTCTGCGGGAAGCAAACCAACCGAATATGAAATGGGAATAGATAAATCGGTTTTCCAAAACGGTAACTCAAGCGCATTTATAAAATCAAAAGAACCGAAGAATAATGAGTTCGGGACATTAATGCAGTATATCAGTGCGGAAAACTTCATAGGAAAGAGATTACAATTAACCGGTTATATAAAGAGTGAATCTGTTGAAGGATGGAGCGGAATGTGGATGCGATTAGACGGAGAAACGAATCAATCATTGGGTTTTGACAACATGCAAAATAGATCAATTAGAGGAACAACAGCTTGGAAGAAATATGAAATTGTTCTGGATGTACCGGCAGGAAGTAAAGCGATTGCATACGGTGTATTGCTTAGCGGCAAAGGGAAAATATGGTTTGATAATATGAAAATAGAAGAGGTGGATAAATCAATTCCGGTTACAAATATGACCCGTGAGAACAATTTACCAAAACAACCTGTCAACTTGGATTTTGAAGACTAAAATTTTGTAAAGGATAATTTAAAGTGAGCGGTCTGTCAATACGCGGAACCGCTGACTTAAAAAAGTATTGTTATACATTTTGAAAACTAAGGAATATTTGAAATGAAGAGATCAGTGTTAATGTGTGTTGTCCTTTTATTCTCAATCTCTCTTTGGGCACAAGAAAAAAAGGAAGTCAATGTTTCTGATAAAATTAAGGCTGAGTTTACAAAACTTTATCCAAACGCTGGAAATGTAAAATGGTCTAAAGACTTCGAGAATACACGAGCAATGTTCTATGAAAAAGGGAAACAAATTGCCGTGGTTTTCAAAGCTGACACATTATTTATGAAAATGATTGAAACAGAGATCGCCGATCTGCCAGAAAAAGTAAAGAATCATTTAGTAAAATATTATAAAGATTTCAGAATCGTTAGAGCAGGGAAAATTTATTTCTCCGCCAATCCGGCCAAAAATAATGTCTGTTACGGTGCCGATGTGACAGACGGATCAATAACAAAACGGGTGATATGCTATCCCAGCGGTGATGAGTTTATGGTTTCTACTGTACCGGATGAGAAGAAGGAATAAATATTTCCTTTCCATTTTTAAGAAGAAATAAATGATGGCGAGAGAATCTTCAACCGGCTAATTGGAACTAAGAGATTTTTATTGAGATAATATGAATGATGGAAGAAATAGGGTCTGCCCTGTTGAGTTTGCTCATTCACTCGACAATAAAATAAGAAAATGGATACAAAACCCAAGAAAAATACTATCCTCCTATGTTAAGGAAGGAATGAGGGTTCTTGATGTTGGATGTGGTCCTGGATTCTTTTCTATCGAATTGGCGAAAATGGTTGGTAATACCGGAAAAGTATTCTCTGTTGATTTGCAAGAGGGTATGCTTCAAAAACTTAGAAATAAAATTTACGGGACACCTCTTGAAGGAATAATAGAACTTGTAAAATGCGAACAAGACGAAATCATTATCTATGAAAAGGTCGATTTTATATTGGCATTTTATATGGTTCATGAGGTTCCAAACAAAGAAAGATTTTTTGAAACAATGAAAAAGATTTTGAATGAAAAAGGAGAATTTTTAATTGTAGAACCCAAATTATTCCACGTATCTAAAAAAGAATTTAATGTAACAATTGGAAAAGCAGAACATGCCGGATTCCATATATCTCGAGGTCCAAAATTATTTTTTAGCTTTTCATCAATTTTGAAGAATGTATAACCGGATGCTGTTTTAAAAAACAACAGATAAAATATTATCTTCAAAGTTGAATAGTACTCTCGAGGAATGATTTAGGATAATACAGAATCGAAATCATGTCGAAAGTATTTAAAACAAAAAAGCCAACTCACGTCGGCTTTTCTAAAACTTTTAAGAAACAAATCTCTTATAAACCTAGAATCATCAGACAACTTTTAGCTGCATCAACTAGTGGTCCGAAGTAAATTCCGAAAACAAAAACCGCCGTGACCAATACAGAAACCAGAATTGTATTCGGAAGGGAAGTAGTAACGGTTTGTGTTTCTTTATCAGCTTTAGTCAAGAACATGTGTTTAAGAACGCGGATATAATAGTAAAGAGAAACAACAGAGTTAAGAAGCGCAATCACTGCAACTACAATCATCTTAGCATCTACAAGAGCAATGAAGAGATAAAGTTTGCCGATAAATCCAGCTGTTGGAGGCAATCCGGTTAATGACACCAAAAATATAGCAAGGGAAATTCCAAGGAATGGTGAAGTGTGACCAAGTCCGTTATAATCTTGAATTTCTTCCGAACCGGTTTTATTTGCAATCAACATTACAATAAGGAATGCACCGAGATTCATCAAGAGGTAAACAGAAAAATAGATTAAGATTGCAAGAAGACCTTGGTTCGAGAGAACAACCAATCCAAGAAGAAGATAACCGGCATGAGCAATTGAAGAATATGCAAGCATTCTCTTCAAATTATTCTGCCATAGTGCTGAGAAATTACCAAGAGTCATTGTAAGAATTGAAATAGCAACGAGGAATGACTTCCAATCGAATACATTTATTAACTGCCACATTCCCAACGGATCAACATAAGAAACAAAAGTTGTTTTAATGAAACGAATCAATAGAGCAAATCCTGCTGCTTTACTAGCTACAGAAAGAAATGCCGTGATTGTGATCGGTGCGCCTTCATAAACATCCGGAGTCCAAAAATGAAATGGTGCAGAAGAAATTTTATAACCAATACCGGCAAAGATTAAGATACAAGCAAATGCCAGCGTAAAAAGATTTACTTGAGGGTTTTGAATCAATACATTAATTACATAGAGATTTGTGCTTCCAGTTAATCCGTAAATGAGAGAGATACCGAATAACATTAAGCCAGAAGAAGTGGCTCCATAAAGCAAATATTTTAATGCTGCTTCACTATTGCGCTCTCTTAATTTTGTGAATCCGGAAAGAACATAGGATGATAATGACATTAATTCCATTGAAAGATAGATTAGAATCAAGTCGGTTGCCGAAATCATGAAAAACATTCCTAAGATCATTCCGAAGATCAATGCATAATACTCGCCGATTCGAGCTTTTATTTTATTAATTTCGCCGGATCCAAAAGAGAAGAAGACAATAAAGAGAGAGGCAACGAGGACGATCATCTTAAAAAAGATCCCGAACGAATCAACCGCGATCATTCCAAAATTATTCTTTGTGGCGGAAGCTGTTAGGAATGCAGTGCCATAATTTCCAAACTGGTTTATTACAAAGTAACCGGTAACCAGAATTGCGGTAATTGCTAAATAAGGGATGATTTTTTTATCTTTATGAAAAATTAAATCTGCCAGAACTAGAACAATAAGTGAAATAGAAAGAACTATTTCCGGTACGATTAAATTTAGCGATTGATATAAATTAGTATTTGCCATCATTAAAATTATAATCCACCTAGTGAAGTTGTGCTAATAGTTGTTGAAACAAACTGAACTAATGAGTTCACCGAAGAATTCATAATGTTTAACATACCGGAAGGATATACTCCCAAGAAAAAGATAATTATTGTGAGCGGTATAAACATTGCATATTCTCTTGCATCAAGATCTTTAAGAGCAGACCATTTTTCGTTAAGAGGTCCGAAGAAAATTCTTTGCATAGTCCATAACATGTAAGCAGCACCGAGAAGAATTCCAAGTGTTGAAATTATTGTAAGAATTCTAATTGAATCAACACCGAAAGCGCCTATGAAGACAAGTGCTTCAGAAACAAATCCGCTCATGCTCGGTAATCCGATTGCAGCAAAGAATGCTACAGTTACAAAGCCGGTATACACAGGCATCTGTGCTGCGAGTCCACCGAAATCATTTAATCCTCTTGTATGAGCACGGTCGTAAACAACCCCTACAGCCAAGAAGAGCATTGCTGTAATTGTTCCATGGTTGAACATTTGAAAGATTGCACCGTTGATTCCGATTGTTGTAAGAGACGCCATTCCAAGCAAAACATAACCCATGTGAGAAATCGATGAGTAAGCAATTAATTTTTTGAAATCTTTTTGAGCAAGCGCTACAAGTGCACCATAAACTATATTGATCATACCAAAAAGAGCAATGTACCACATCAATTGACGTGTAATATCGGGGAAGATTGGATAACTGATTCTCAAAATACCGTAAGTGCCCATCTTTAAGAGAACGCCGGCAAGAATAACTGAAATTGGTGTCGGAGCTTCAACGTGTGCATCGGGCAGCCATGTATGGAATGGAAACATCGGAATTTTAATTGCAAAGCCAGCGAATAATGCGATGTATGCAACCAATCTTAAATTGTTTGGGTTCATCATCGAAAGAATACCATCAGCGGAATAATTTGCCGGATTCATTAAGGCGAGCATACTAAATGTATGAACTCTGCTTCCGTCTCCCATTAATTCAGTGGCGCTGAAATATAAACCGATCATGACTAAAAGTATGAACACACTGCCGAATAAAGTATAGATGAAGAACTTAATAGCTGCATATTCTTTTCTTGGACCGCCCCAAATACCGATTAAGAAATACATCGGCAGAAGCATTAATTCCCAGAAGATATAGAAGAGGAAGAAATCAAGAGAAACAAAAACGCCCATCATACCCGCATCGAGAAGAAGGAACAAAGCGAAATAACCTTTAACTGATTTTTCGATTGTCCATGATGAAATTGCAGCAATAAAAGTAATTAGTGCAGTCAATAAAACCATCGGCATGCTTAATCCATCTATACCAAGAAAGTAATCAATCTTAACGTTACCAAGCCATGAAATACCGCTAATATTGATCCATTTGAATTTTTCAATAAACTGAAATGACTTTTCTTGATAAATTCCACCGGCTGAGTAATTATAGTTTGCAAGAAGAATAACAGCAAGAACAACTTGAAAAGCCGTTATACCCAGCGTTAAGTACTTTATTGATTTGGGCTGTTCCTTTTTCATGAACATGATTAAGAACATTCCAAGAATCGGAAGAAAAGTGATTAACGAAAGAATCGGAAATCCAATCATAATTAAAGACCTATATTTATAATTTTTATAATTGTCATACTGAGGAATCTCTAAATCAATTAATTAGGAGATCCTTCGCTACGCTCAGGATGACGTAAACCGTCAGAACGGTTTAAAGAACATTAATAAAATAATTATCGCAAAAACAACAAAGATTATATATGTCTGAACCTTTCCAGTCTGTAATCTTCTGAATGATAAGCCGACGAATCCGCTGAAGAATGCTGTGAAATTAACTGCGCCATCCACAACGAATGTATCGAACCAGCCACTCATTCTTGATGCGAATCTTGTTACTGTTGCCGATCCGTTAACGATTCCATCAACAATATTGTTATCAAACCAAGCAAGTATAGAACTGAATTTTAATGTACCTGCAATTGCCGTCATGTCATAAAGTTCGTCGAGGAACCATTTATTCAAAGAGAATTTATACAAACCTTTGAGTTTTTCAGCGAGTTTATCTGCGTTTAATTTCTTCCATTGATAGAACATGAATGCAACTAGAATTCCCAAACCTGCCAAAATGAGTGACAAGAACATTGCCGGATAATGAGCCCAGTGCATTGTTTCGGTATACTCAACTGAATGTGTAACCGGACCTTGAATTTCAGCTTTCGCTTCTTCACTGCTCGGCTTCATGAATTCAAACCTTGTATCAACAGGTGTAACTTGCGCAGGAGTTTTAATCCAGTTGCTTAATACCCAGCCTGCATTTGCATTGATCGGGTTTGGGGTGTACCAGATAAAAATTGAAAGTGTAGCAAGAACAACAAGTGGCATAGTCATAACAAAAGGTGATTCATGCGCATGTTCAAATTTATGATGATCTCTTGGTTCACCGTGGAATGTTAAAATAACAAGACGGAACATGTAGAATGCTGTTAATCCCGCTACAGTAAAACCAATAATCGGAATCAACCAATGACCGGTAAGCTTACCAAATGTTAGAGTTCCGGCAAGGATTCCGTCTTTACTCAAGAAACCGGAGAAGAGCGGCACGCCGGATATAGCTAATGTTGAAACCAAAAAAGTATAATAAGTAATCGGCATTTTCTTCTTGAGTCCGCCCATATTGCGTATATCTTGTTCATGGTGCATTGAATGAATTACAGAACCGGAACCCAAGAACAAGCATGCTTTGAAGAAAGCATGTGTAACAAGATGGAAGAATGCGAATGCATAAGCGCCAACTCCAAGCGACATTACCATGTAGCCAAGTTGCGAAACTGTTGAATAAGCTAAAACTTTTTTAATATCGTTTTGTGTGAGCGCAATAGTTGCGGCTACAAGAGAAGTAACAGCTCCGACTACAGCAATTACTAACATTGCGTCTGCCGTCAGCATGACAAAAATTCTAACAACAAGATAAACACCTGCGGCAACCATTGTAGCTGCGTGGATTAATGCGCTGACAGGAGTTGGACCTTCCATAGCATCTGGCAGCCATACGTGAAGAGGGAATTGTGCGGATTTTCCAACAGCGCCCATGAAAACTAATATTCCCGCTGCGGTTAACCACCAGTTACTTCCAAAAGGAAGATTGCCGGCTGCTATTTGCTGATATATAACATCGAACGTAAATGTTTTGTATTGTGTGAAGAGAATTAAGATACCGATAAACATTCCAACATCACCGATACGATTAACAATAAATGCTTTCTTGCCGGCATCGGATGCGGATTTCTTTTCAAACCAAAAACCAATTAACAAGTAAGAAGAAAGACCAACCAATTCCCAGAAGATATACATCATCAATAAATTGTGAGTAAGAACAATTCCTAACATTGAAAAAGTGAATATTCCCAGGTAAGCAAAATAACGTGTGTATCTTTTATCACCGCGCATATACTCAATTGAGTAAACGTGAACAAGGAAGCTTATAAGATTTACAACAAAGAGCATCATAACGGTAATATTGTCTATCTTAAAACCAAGCTCAATATTAAACCCGCCAGTAGAAGGCGCATTGCTCAGAGATATCCATGTGAATGCAGCGATAATATCTTTTGTATTGAAGTAAGAGAGCTTTGCATATGCAACAATAATGGAAAGAAGAAGAGTTAATCCGAGAATTGCCACTTCAAAAAGATAAAGTTTCGGAATTTTTTTACCGAAGAAAATAACGGTAGTAAATCCAAGAAGTGGAAGAAAGAGAATAACTATGGAAATATTGATCAGTAAACTTTCGCTCATAACCTATTCTTTTAAGTGATCTATTTCGTCAACGTTTACGTCTGCAAACGTCTTGTATATATTTAAAACTATTGCCAGTGCAATTGCTGCTTCTGCAGCCGCAAGTATTATAACAAATAGCGCAATTACCTGTCCACCTAATCCGAAGTTGCCGAACCTTGAGAATGCAATGAAATTTATATTTGCTGAATTTAAAACGAGCTCAATCCCCATTAGAACCATTACAGCGTTCTTGCGCGTAACAATTCCATAAATGCCGAGAGAAAATAAAACGGCACTTATAACCAAAAAATGATTCAATCCAACGGTTAACAAATTAATTCTCCTAAAAATTTTTAATAGAACGCAGATCAATTCAATAAATTATTCTGATTTGCCATTATTCTAGTTCTATCATTTCAAAAAACATTACAAATTTCGATTTCCAGCATCAAGAATCTTATATCTATTCCTTTTCTCTTCTCGCAATAGAAGCGGCACCTATTAAAGCTATCAGCAGAAGAATGCCGAGTAATTCAAAAATTAAAACATAATCGTTTAGTAAAAGATGACCGATATCCTTTGTTGTGGTTAAAGGAATCATTCCCGGTTCTGATTTCCAATTTGTCATTATCATTACGGAAATAACCGCTCCCATAAATATTGCAACACCGATTGCAGCGGGAAGCATCTGCACAGTTCCGGTTCTTATCTCTACACTTGTAATTTTGTTTGTTAACATCACACCAAAGAGAATTAATATCAAAATGCCGCCGACATAAACCATTATTTGTGCGATTGCTATAAAATCGGCACCGAGCAGAACATAAATTCCGGCGACTCCGAAGAATGTAAATAATAAATAGAAAGCGGAATGAACGATATTGCGTGTTGTAACAACAAACAGAGCAGAGAGAATTGTTATCGCTGCAAAAACGTAAAAGATGATGTCGTAAATATTCATAAAATCTTTTCTCTATTTACTCGGTTTTATTTTCTTGTTGAGTAGCTGCTGGTGCTTCAGGTTTAGGTTTTGCTGCTGCGGCAGCTTTTTGAGCTTCTTTCTCAGCCTGCATTTTATCGTAATTGATTTTCTTTTGTGATACTTCCTCATCGGTTAAAGTAGCAAACTTATAGAGCAGATTACTTCTTTCGAATTCGGCAAATTCATAAACATTTGTCATGTAAATACATTCGGTTGGACAAGGAAAAACACATAATTGGCAATAACAGCATTTTGCAATATCGATATTAAATTTAGTAACCCAGAGAGCTTTCTTCTTTCCGTTTGACGTGATGCCAAGATCATCACCTGGAACACTTTTTATAGTTTCAATTTCGATACAACTAACGGGGCAAGCACGGGAACATTGATCGCATCCTATGCAATCATCCATGTTGACGTACAATCTGTTCCTAACACGCTCGGGAAGCACAACCTTAACATCAGGATATTGTATAGTTACTGCCGGAACGAAAAGATGTTTAAATGTAATTTTCATTCCAACAAGTACTGTGAAAATTCCATCCCAAGTATTTTTAAAGTATTGTTTCATCAGTTTTATAGTATAGAAATTATTCCAATAATAATTAGATTTATAAATGCGTAAGGAATTAAATATTTCCAGCAAACGGTCATGAGCTGATCAACACGCAAACGCGGGAGAGTCCATCTTAACCACATTTGTACAAAAACGAGAGTCAATCCTTTTGCGATGAACCAGAATCCTTGTTCAAAAGGAACAAGCCAGGAAGCACCAATTGTATTTCCGAAATAACCGATTGGTGATTGATATCCGCCAAAGAACAAAATCGAAATGACTGCAGAGACAGCAAACATATTTCCATATTCCGCAAGCATAAACATTCCCCATTTCATTCCGCAGTATTCAGTAAAGTATCCGGCAACTAATTCAGATTCTGCTTCGGGTATATCAAACGGTACTCTGTTTACTTCTGCAAGGGTACTTATAAACATAATAAGTGCACCGATAAACATAAAAGGAATCAATAAAAATTTTGATAATCCTATTGTTGCACCGCCGAATATATTCCAATTCCAAAATGATGATGTTTGCATCTGACTGATTTTATCAAGACTGAGAGTGCCCGTAAGCATAATCATCGAAAGAACAATTAAAGCAGTTGGAATTTCGTAACTAACAATTTGAGCTGCGGCACGCATTGCACCAAGGAGTGAATATTTATTATTTGCAGACCAGCCAGCCATCAAAATACCGGCAACAACTATACTGGAGATTGCAAGAACATAAAAAAGTCCCACTTCAACTTCGCTGCCAAGTAATTTACTTGAGAAGGGGATTACTGCATAAACTGCAAAACTTCCTGTAAAAACAAGAATAGGAGCTAAGTTATAAAGAGATTTATCTGCATCGTGAGCAACAATATCTTCTTTCTGTAACATCTTCATCAAATCTGCAATTGTTTGAAGCCAGCCGTGCCATCCGGTACGCATTGGACCTAATCTATCCTGCATATGTGCTGAGACTTTTCTTTCCAACCAAATACCAAAGAGAGCAAAAACAAGAATTATGGAAAGGGGAACAACCGCTACGATGAATCCAGCAATTATTTCGTTACCAATTAAGTTGTAGAGGAATTGATACATTATCTATCTATTTCTCCTAAGACAATATCCAGGCTTCCGAGAATTGCAATAACATCTGCTACCAAATGACCTTTGCATAATTCTCCCATGAGTTCAAGATTTACAAATGATGGTGCACGAACTTTTACTCTAAATGGATTAAGGTTGCCGTCGCTGATTATAAAATATCCTAATTCGCCGCGTGGATTTTCAATACGTGCGTAAACTGTTCCTTTTGGCGGTTTAATTCTTTTTGGAATTGCCGATTGAACATCACCTTCAGGAATACTATCTATAAGTTGTTCTATTATCCGAACACTTTGTTCCATCTCAAGAACGCGTACATAATAACGATCCCAGCAGTCTCCAACTGTTCCAACTAATCCTTTGCCGGTTGGGATTTCAAAATCCAATCGGTTATAAATAGAATAAGGATCTTCTCTTCGAACATCGAATGCTAATCCGCTGCCGCGAAGAACCGGTCCGCTTGCACCGATATTAATAGCGGTATCAATAGGAAGCACTCCAATGTTGGCAGTTCTTTCTATAAAAATTTTATTGAATGTAAGAAGGTTATTTAGTTCGACTACGGTTGGGCGGAAATGTTTTAAAAACTCCTTAGTCTTTCTAACAAAGTCTGGATGAATATCATGAGATAAACCGCCGATCCACATATAATTATAAAGCATTCTAGCGCCGCAAGTCATTTCGAATAGACTTAAAATATATTCCCGATCACGGAATAGATACAGGAATGGAGTTAGTGCGCCTATATCGGCACCATTAGTAGCGATTGCAACAAGATGTGAAGCAATTCTTTGAAGTTCCGCCATAATCACACGTATCGATTCAACACGTTCTGGAACTTGAATCCCCATTAATTTTTCCATTGCGACAACGTAACCGAAATTATTTCCCATCGCTGCTAAATAATCAAGTCTGTCTGTGTACGGAATAACTTGAGGGTAAGTCATTGCTTCGGCATGCTTTTCAAAACATCTATGAAGATAACCGATATGCGGCTTAACGCTAAGAATAAGCTCGCCTTCGATCTCTAATTCAAGCCGTAACACACCATGTGTTGATGGGTGCTGGGGACCCATATTCAGTATCATTGATTCGGTCTTCAAAGCCATTCTATTTAGCCATAAGTATCAAGCTGCAAGCAGCAAGATCATTGTTAAATTAATTTTTAATTCTAACTGTCTTAATAAAACTGTAAATCATTTTTTGTATTTCTTGAACATAATTGAGAATCTCAGTTGTTGCATCCGGCTTGATAAAATTTAAATCTACAGATAAAATCAATTGAGTCTCCAATTCGAATGCTGATGAATAAGCCAATTCCAAGAACCTACAAAAGTCTTTATTAGATTCTTTCCCAGAGCCTTCGGCAATATTTGATACAATTGAAACTGCCGCTCGTCTCATCTGAGAAATTAACCCAAATTTTTCATCGGAAGGAAATTCCTCCGTCAATTCATATATTTTTTTAACAAGAACTCTAGATTTAGACCAAATTTTCAAATCTTTGAAATTATGCATCTATCTTGAATCTCAAACCTTGTTGCTTGCAGCTAATAAGGAACCTTCATTCCTTGATAAAATTCCGGATTCTTATAGTCTTTTCTTAAAGGAAAACCTGCATCCCAATCGTAGGGCATCAATATTCTTCTCAAGTCTGGATGATTATTAAATATGATCCCGAACATATCGAAGGCTTCTCGTTCGTGCCAATCTGATGTTCTCCAAATATTATATACAGATTCAACTACTGAATTTTCTCTGGAAGAAGAGACTTTTATTGCAATTTTGTGCTTAAGAGTTGTGGAATGTAAATGATAGTAAACGCTTAAAGTTCCACCACTTATAACATCTGTGCCATCTTCATCTTTGGCTTTTGTGCCATTTGCATCGTCCACCCCGGAGAGAACCATCAAGCTGTCAAATTTAAGCTCTTCACTATCCTTTAAAAATGCTCCGACTTTATGTATTTGCATGGGATCAACTGAAATTACCGGATCAACTGGAGTCTCTTTATCTAATCCAAGAATGATTTCACCAAATTCTTTTTTTAATAAATCGAAAATTTCTTCCGGATTCTTCATACCGTTTTCTTTCTCATAGATTCATGACGGATTTTGTCTTGTAATTTTAGTAAACCTTCTAATAATGCTTCTGGTCTTGGCGGGCAGCCTGGGACATAAACATCAACTGGAATAACTCTGTCTATTCCTTTCAAAACATGGTAACCATGTTCCCAATAAGGACCACCGCAATTTGCGCAGCTTCCCATTGAGATAATGTATTTAGGGTCCGGCATCTGTTCGTATAATCTTTTAATTCGTGTAGCCATCTTTAAAGTTACGGTTCCGGAAATAATAATTGCATCTGCCTGTCGTGGAGTATTTCTAGGTATAACACCAAATCGGTCAAAATCGTAGTGGGAAGCTGAAGTTGCCATCATTTCGATTGCACAGCAAGCAAGACCGAAACCAAGCTGCCAAATAGATGAGAGGCGTGCCCAATTCATTAAATCTTCTGCTCTGGCTATAACAATGTTGCCGTCGGAAAATTCTTTATCTAGTAAACCCATCTATTATTTCTCTTTCCGGTTTAGGATTTTGAGTTAAGTATTTCGTCAAGTTTTGGTGCTTTAGGTTGCGGACGGGCCCATTCCAAATCACCTTTTCTCCATTCATATGCCATTCCAAGACCAAGGACAAGCAGGAAAATCAATCCAACAGCGAGACCGTAAAAACCATATTCTTTATATGTCAGTGCCCAGGGGAAAAGAAGAACTACTTCCACATCGAAGATTAAAAAAATTAGGGCAATAACATAAAAACGAATATTAAACTTAACCCAAGGTGATCCTTGAGGATTTTCACCGCATTCGTAGGTTAAATATTTTTCTTTTGTAGGACGATCCGGACTTAGAAGTTTAGAAATAATGAATACAACTATTACGAAAATAGCTGCAAGCATCATGAAGATTAAAATTTTGCCAAATTCAGTGAGCATAACCTTTCAAAAAAGTTGCTGTGAAAATAGCATATCAAAGTATTTTTGTCAAGAAATCTATAAAAACATTTTATTGAAGTGTAACATTTTTCCAATGAAAGTAAATTTTTAACTAAATTTACTTAGTATAGAAACCAAAACAGAAGAAAAGATGAAAAGAAAAATTTTAATCGCTGCGGTTATTTTAATCTCTACAATAAGAATATTTGCTCAATCTCCCGGACCAAAGTGGGAAAAAGTTTTTGAAGCCAAAGATCAAACAGTATATGTTGATACATCGAGTATCAAAAAATTTGAAAATCAAATCACAGTTCTTAGTATTACAGTTTATAAAAAACCTCAAATTATTACTTCATTAGGAAAGGAAGCAACAAGTATTAAGACACAACTCTTATTCAACTCAAATTCACGCAAATACACTGTGATTGGAACATTATATTATGACAAAAATCAAAAAATACTCGGTGAAACATCCTTACCGGGATTTGCTTCCGGGAGTGAAAATTTTTCCATCCAAATTGAGGGTAATGAAACTATGACGGCGATATTCAATAAAGCTGTTGAATATTTAGGAATTGAAACCGGAATAGTTGAACAAAAAGATTCATCTCAGAACACAAATAATACAAACAAATTGGCTGTTAAAGAGCAAGAAGAGAAATCAAATGATGATCCTTCAAAGACTTTGAAAAATGAAAATAATAAAAGTAACGACAGAGTTGCTCTTTATCTTAGTAAAAAAGATTCTGTCCAAAAAGTAACTGCTCCAAAAGAAGATGTAAAATCAATTCCAACCAGACCAATAATTGATAAAACAAAAAATCCATCTGAATCAAAACAAACCACAAACCTTGAAAAACAAAAACCGGTCATCGATTCTAGGTTAAAAGAATTACCTGTTGGAACAAATCCTAAGGAAATGATTTTTAAGGAAGGAACAAAATATTCTTTTCAAGTTTCTTCGTGGAAGAATAAGCCAAAAGCAGAAAAAGAAGTCCAAAGACTAAAAGCAAAAGGACACAATGCTTTTCTAACAGAAGGAACTCTGAGAGGTGTTAAATGGTACCGTGTCCGTATCGGTTATTTTAATTCACTTGAAGAAACTGAAGAGTATAAAAAGAAAATAAATTAGTGAATTGATTTCATTTATTTTCCGTTCCAAAGAACTTTTCCAGAATCACCATCGTTTATAATTATATAACAGAAAGGAATAATTATGAGAAGGATAATTTTCTTAATGATAATTATCAGTCTTCCTCTATATTCTGCTTGTGCACAACAAAATGAAAAATCAAATCAATCGAAAGGCAAAGAGATGTCTTTTAAAATCCAGAAAACCGAGAAAGAATGGAAGGAAATATTGACGCCCGAACAATATCACGTATTACGTGAAAAGGGAACAGAGCAGCCATTTACAGGCGAATACTGGAGTTCGAGAGGTAAAGGAATATATAAGTGTGCAGCATGCGGTGCTGAATTGTTCAGCTCGGACACAAAATTTGACAGCGATTGCGGCTGGCCGAGTTTTTATGATGTGATGAATAATAAAAATGTTATTACCAAAGATGATTATAGTTTTGGCATGCACAGGATCGAAGTAATGTGTGCTACGTGCGGAAGTCATCTCGGTCATATATTCGATGACGGTCCAAAACCGACAGGTCAGCGTTACTGCATAAATTCAGTTTCTATTAAATTGGAGAAAAAAGAAAAGTAAGTTCCATTATTATTACCTTGTTGAAAAAAGATTGTTGAGTTAAGTTTGACACAAAATTGCAGGTAAAGATGAAACATTTAATTTTAGGATTTATATTCTTGTTTGTCACTTCACAGATATTCGCACAAAAAAAGAAAATGGATCAGAATCAATTAATATCAACAGAATTTTCATTTGCTGCCAGTGCGGCAGAAATTGGAACAAGGGATTCATTTCTAAAATTTATTGCCGACGACGGAATTATATTTAGACCCGGACCTGTGAACGGTAAAACTTTCTTAACCAATGCACCAAAAAGACCCGGATTGCTTAGCTGGTTTCCGGTTCATGCAGAAATTTCGAAAGAAGGTGATATGGGATTTACAACCGGACCGGCAGAATTCCGCAAAGATAAAGACAGCGCTGCAATTTGGTTCGGTAATTTTTGCACAGTCTGGCAAAGACAATCGGACGGTGAGTTCAAATTTGTAATTGATTACGGGAATAATAATGAAAAACCCTCTGATCAATTTGAACCTCTTAAATATGAAGCCGCAAAATCAAAGCCGGCTTCAACTATAATAAAAAAGAATGAATTAAAAGCAGATCAACTGTTTGAACTTGATCGTACATTCGCTAAATTAATTGCAGAAATTGGAACTGAATCTGCATATAAGAAATTTATAAATAAGGATTCACGTTTGTTGAGAGACGGCGAATACCCATTCATTGGCACAACGAAGATCATTAATTATCTTTCACAAAAAAAGATTGATTATAAATTCAATCCGGTTGGAGGTAAGGTCTCTTCATCGAACGATCTTGGATTTACTTACGGTGAAATGGAAATCAGTAACGGCAGTATGACATCCGAACGGTACAATTATATGAGAGTTTGGAAGAATGATGGAGAAAACTGGGTTATCCTTGCAGAAGTTGCAAATAAAATAGAAAAGTAAAGCTGATTTATTTTGAAACCGGACCGATAAATTTTACTCCCGATACTTTAATTATACTAAAAATAAGAAGCGCCACACCCATCCATTGAACCGGATTTAAAATATTCCCATGAATAAAATATTCAAGTACAACGGCAGTCATTGGAAATGCTAATTCGCAAATAGTTGCTACAGAAGCAGTAATTTTTTTTAAGCCGTAGTAGTAGAGAAATATTGCAGCACCGCCGGTTGTAAAAGCTATTAAAAGAAAAATCCACCATTGAGTTGACGAAACATTTACAATATTCTTAATATCTCCCATGGATGAAGCTATTACTAACATTATGATTGCCGAGAGTAAAAACCTTAGATAAGTCCCCAACTCAAATCCAACATTTCGCAATGCTCTTTTGCTAAAAACAGTTGAAGAACTGAAACTTATCGCGGCGATGAGTGAAAGTCCGGCAGCAATTAATGTTTTATTTCCTGTATCCAAAACCGGAAGAGAATATCCGAACGTCATTATATAAGCGCCAATAACGGCTAGGGCAGCCCAAAAGAAAAATATTTTAGGAAGTCTTTCTTTTAATATAAATGCAGCAAAAGTTAATGCGAAGACCGGCTGCAGTTTCTGAATCAAAATTACTATCGACAGATTTACAAAATTTACATAGAAGAGGGCTTTTGTTATTGCCATTGTTCCAATTGCACCGCCGAATAATGCGACTCCTAAAAATGCAAGCCAATCTTTTCTGTTGAGTAATTTTAATTTTGGATATTGTCTTATAAAAATTGGTGAAAGGATTAAAGCCACTACTGAACTTTCTATTAGTACAACAAGCGGTACAGGTAAACTGTATAAAGCGGGTCTCAATATTATTCCATCAATTCCCCATAATGCTGCGGCTACTATTACAAATATCGGGGCAAATCGGCTCATCAGTTGTTCTATCTTAAAATTATTCTTAAAAATTTGTGGGCAAAGATAAAAATTATTTTATATGTAAATGTAATTTAGTTTGATCCGTTCTGATATATAATTTTACTCTTGCTGTTAAATCTAAAAAGCATTGTAATTCCAACAGAAGCCAATCCAATAAGAAGTCCGATCCAGATTCCAACCGCACCGAGCTTATAATAAAATCCTAAAATTATTGCAATTGGAATTCCAATCATCCAGTATGCCGCAAAAGAGATCAACATTGGAATCTTTGTGTCGGTTAAACCGCGGAGAACGCCAATACCAGTTGCCTGAAGCCCGTCAAAAATTTGGAAAAGTGCGGCTATAATTAAAAGTTTAGACGCAACTGCAATTACTTCTATCTCTTTGATATAAAGAGTTGGTAAAAAATTTCTTAATAAAATAAAAGAAACACCGAAACAAAACATTAATGAGGAGGCTAACCCGAGTGTGCTGAATCCGGCGCGTCTTACTTGTGTGATATCTTTTTTCCCGGCTGCTTCTCCAACCCTAATTGTTCCTGCCGAAGAAATACCAAGTATTATCATGTATGTTATCGATGCCAGATTAATTGCAATCTGATGTGCAGCAAGTTGCGCCTTTCCAAGCCACCCGATCATTATAGCGGCAAATGAAAATGCTGCAACTTCAAGAAAATATTGAAAGCCGCTTGGCAATCCAATGCTTATAAGTTTTTTAATTAATGAAAAATCTAACGCTTTGATTTTTATTTGAGGTTTATATATCTGCACTCTATTATAGTTAAGAACAAAATAGAATAAGACCGCAGCCATAGTCCAGCGTGTTAATGTTGTTGCTACCCCCGCACCGAATAATCCCCAAGGCGGAAATCCGAATTTTCCGTAAATAAAGATCCAATTGAAAAATGCATTAAATAGATTTGCGAAAATCGCAATATACATAGGAGGATTTGGAATAGAGAGACCTTCTAAAAATTGTCTGTAAGTCTGAAAAAGTATGAACGGAATTACCGAAATAGATAAAACTTGTAGATAAGGAACCGCTTCTTTGACTACTTCACGCGGCTGATTAAGATATGGGATAAGGAAAGAAAATCCGAATGTACCGGTTATTAGGAGAATTGAAAAGACAGAATTTACCACTAGGGAATGGTTAAGGATTTTTCCGCAATCATCTAATTTACCCGCGCCCTTTGCCATTGCTATAAGAGGCGTCGCCGCCATAGAGAGTCCAATTCCGATCACAAGGATCAAAAAGAAGATTCCGTTTACTAAGGATGCCGCAGCCAATGAAGCAGAACCGACCTTTCCGACCATCACACTGTCAACAACTCCTAGCATTACATGTCCTAGTTGCCCGACTGAAATAGGAAGTGCAAGTTTTATTGTTTCTTTTATATGCGTTCGAAGAGTCACGTTGCTTATTTATATTCGATTTTTAGTTTATAATAGTTTAAGTAGAACATTATTGAACAAAATTATAAAACCATGTAATTTTTACTGAAGCAATTTACCAAAAATGCAGTATCAAGTCAGCTAAGTAAAGACAATACAAAGAAGAAAGTCGGCTGATTTTTATTCCTGACTGCCAGTCAATTATTCCGGTTTTAAAAAAACGAATTGCAGTTGAGATTCCAATTCATATATATCGAAATACCCGTCTATTAGTACAAGTACTAAACTTTTTAGCCAAAAATGAGGTAAAAAGTTAAAAACATTAGTAGAACTACTAATATATTATTGAAAATCTCTTATTACATTTTATTTGGCTTATAAATTGATGATGTGAGGTGAAACAACCTACACCGGGTTGAAATGCTGTATTTTAAACTACTCCAATTCAACCGCAAATTTATTGAAAATCGTTAGAAAATTGATTGTAAATCAATCTTATTAAAATGTCTACTTTAAATCTTGAGGCTTTTGTTGAAAGATATAAGAATATTAATTGCTGAGGATCAGGCTATTACAAGAATGGCACTCGCTTATTATCTTAATTCATACCAGAATATGTTCGTCGTAGCAGAAGCCCAAAACGGTATTGAAATGATCAATAAGTATAAATTGAACAAGCCCGATATTGTTCTGTGCGATATATCAATGCCGAGCATGGATGGATTAATTGCGGCAAAGAGTATAATTAATCTGGATAGCATGGCGAAGATAATCTTTCTTACAATGCATGAAACCGAAGATTACTTATTAAAAGCGTTAAAAATTGGTGCCTCCGGATATGTTAATAAAAGTTTAAGTATGGATGAATTGAGACGTTCTCTTGAATGCGTTTCGAACGGCGGAAAATATTTTTGGGGCAAATCAGAAAAAGAAATTGAAGAATTAAAAAAGAAATCTTTTCTGGCTGATAACGAAGAAAGTAAAATAGAATATAATGGTTTAACAAAGCGTGAAGAAGAAGTTTTAATTCATATTGCTAAAGGGATGACCAGCCAGGAAATTGCCGAAAAACTGAACTTGAATAAAAGAACAGTTGATTCTCTCCGCTCACAATTGATTGACAAATTAAATCTCAAGTCACCAAGTCATCTGCTAAAATATGCTATCGAATTTACAGCCCTATCAAACTAAGAAAATAATAATTCTGTCTTGTAATTGTAAATTCTTTCGAGTAATGCAATTTTAAAAAAATCTTTCTCCCAGTGTCAATTTTTGATCTTCATAAAATGAACTAGGATTTTTATTAACTTGTCCTAAAGAAATCTAAAATCATTTTTTGATTGAAATTTGGAAAAGCGGAGTGAATAAAATTTTTATGCTTCGATGATGATGAAATGTTTTACAATACCGGCAAAGTAATTGATCAAATCGAAAAATGGATAAGCCTAATTCAGAATAGAAATCCATAAAAGAATTGTAAAGTAGAGGCTTTGCGTGCAACGTCTCAAATAAAGATGAATTAGGATATTACAATAAGAAGACGCAGTATGCTGCGTCTCAACAACATTAAATGATAATGCTGCATAAAAGTGAAAGATCATTATTATATGGATCCAAGAAGAAGATTCTCAAACAGAGTAGAAGATTACTTACAGTATAGACCGGACTACCCGGTTGGATCGGTAAATCTAATAATTGAACAATTTGATCTGAACCAAGATTCTGAAGTTGCGGATATTGGTTCCGGTACAGGTAAATTCACACAGTTGTTCAACAATCGTGTAAAGACAATTTACGGTATTGAACCGAATAATGAGATGAGAGAAGCGTCAAAAATTTTTCTGTCGGATCAGAAGAACTATGTGCCGGTGGAAGGGGACGCAGAAAATACGAGTCTGGCGGAGAATACAATTGACGCGGTTGTCTGCGCCCAAGCATTTCATTGGATCGATAAAAAAAAAGCGAAAGAGGAATTCACGCGGATACTAAAAAAAGAAAAAAATGTTGCCGTACTTTTTAATAACCGGAAAATCGATAATCCATTTTTAATGGAATATGAAGAGCTGCTGAAAAAATACGCGAATGATTATAATGAAGTTTCGCAGACCAATCTGACGAAAGATGATTACGACAAATTTTTCAGATCATATGATAAAACGGTTTTGCCGAACAGGCAGATCTTTGATTTTGAATCACTCTGCGGAAGAGCAACTTCTTCGTCTTATTGCCCGCTCCCCGGTGAAAAGAATTATGAACCGCTATTCAAAGGACTTGAATTGGCATTCAATAGATTTCAGTCGGAAGGAAAAATTATTTTTGAACTTGACACTGAAATTTATACGGGTACTATTTGAAATTTATTCCAAATAAAATTTATGTAGGGCGAACTTCAGTTCGCCAATGTTCGAGATGAATGTTGAATTACAAATAAACGGCTTACTTAAACCAAAAATCATTAAATTAATGATGCAACTCGCCATTAATAATTGTCGAAATGAAATTGACGTTCACGGAAAAAATCCTTAGCGGTAAAACAATTCCAAAATATTTTGGAATCTTCGGATTACTCATAATCATCACTTTTTATATTAGCAATCTAATTGATCTCCGTTTTATTCAAGATGATGCTTACACCTCATTCCGTTACGCTAAGAATTTCGCGGAAGGAAAGGGGTTGGTCTTCAATGAAGGAGAAAAAGTTGAAGGATATACTAATTTTCTCTGGGTTATGATTTTAAGCGGTGAAAAATATATTGATGATAATTTTTCCCATAATCTTGATCGCTTTGTACGAGCAGATCAAGATCAGGAACAAGAGCATGAACTAGCATGTATTGAACATACCGCGCAATTTCTTTCAATTTTCTTCTCAATAGTTGTATTAATCCTTACCTTTTATTTAGCACAGCTCTTTATAATAATAGATATTGGACAAAAGACGTTAGGTGAAAATCTTTTTGATGAAGTTATTTCTCTTATCCCGGTCTTCATACTGGCATTCTCAACACCTTTGGTATATTGGGGTGTAAGCGCTATGGAAACAACTCTATTCGTTTCTCTAACTCTTTTTTCGATAATTCTATATCTAAAAAATCCGTTTAGGAAAAATCCCAACATCTGGTTAGTACTTGTTTTAGTTTTAAACTCACTCGTAAGACCGGAAGGTTTGATTGTTTTCATTCTAATAATAACGCACAAAATATTTTATAACTATTACAGCAGCGGGGAAAGAAAATTTATCTTTAGGATGCGCTCTGCCATTGACCGGACTCTTCAGAAAGAAATTATCTTCTACACTGTCGCAATGTTAGTTTTTATTGTGTTTAGATTAATTTACTACGGTTATCCTTTACCGAACACTTTTTATGCAAAGACTGAATTCTCGACCGAATTTATAATCCGCGGTTTAAATTACTTTTCGGAATTCGCCGCCGCATATTTATTTTACGGTTTTGTATTAATATTCCCATTAATTCTTTTTCGAAATAAAAAAAACCTTTTTGAAATCTCTTTTTTCTATTTGATAATCATATGCTGGACGATAATTAACATTCTCATCGGAGGTGATGTTCTGCCGATACATCGTTTTTTCCTTCCGATCATGCCTCTTGTTTTTATTTTGTTCGTCAAAGCAATTCCGGATGCTGTGAATTTTATTTTACCAAGAAAAAAAATATTCGCAACGATTGGTTCTTTGATAGTATTGGTATTAATGGCGTTTGCCGGATTGATGAATTATAATCTTCAAAAACCGAAGATGATGGAAAAGCGCGCATATGAATCCGGTCTTGTTCAAAAGATGAAAATTTATGCAGAGTGGGTCAATAAACAGAACATGAGCAGGAGCACGAGCGCGAAAAAGATAATTGTAGCAATGTCGACAATTGGAGCGTTCTCATATTTTCCCGATGTGCATGTAATTGATATTGTTGGTTTGACAGATAAATATATTTCCCATCATCCGAAAGAAGTGGAAGGAATAGACGAAGAATTACCCGTGATATGGAAAGAAAGGCACTACAACGCCGAATATGTTTTATCACAGAAGCCGGATTATATTATTTTTCCCGCCGGTGCCAAACCGAGTGCATTTGCCGAATGCGCTTTATTCGTTCAAGATGAATTCACCAAAAATTATTATACTCAAATTTTTTATTCGGATGAATTACATCAGTTACTTCCGGTCTTTACAAGAAAAGAAAATGTTGGAATTGGAAAACTCAGTATGAAATGCGGAATCAGGTATTTAAAGTATTACATAGAAGCTAATAATACTTTCTTAAGAATGATTGAACAAAACGACAGATCGATGCTTAAGAAAGTGCTCGATGAATGCGACCGTGTAATACAAATTTGTCCTCAAAAAATTTCCGAAATAAATACGTTGAAGGGAATTGCTTTTTATCATGCAAATAATTTTCTGATAGCGCAAAATTATCTCTTGAAAGCAGCCGAAAGCGATGTATCAAATACGATTGCTCTCTATTACCTTATGAAGATTTACGAATCGAGAGGGGAGACAGCCAAAGCTGCGAATCTGATTCCAAAAATTACTCTTTATTCGCCGGATGTTTTTCCAAACCTCGTAAATTGATTAAATCAATGATCTACCGGCAATATCGCATTTTGTAACTGGTCTATTTGTTTTTATCTTTCATTAGAAAAATTAAAGGAAAAGTTAAAATGGGAAATTTAGGTCCTACAGAGATAATTCTAATTGTACTTGTTCTTATTTTATTATTCGGCGGTAAAAAAATTCCCGAGTTGATGAAAGGAATCGGCGAAGGAGTAAAACAATTCAAAAAAGGATTGAACGAGGACGATAAAAAGAAAGATACCAAAGAGTAGAAACATAATTTATATTGTTCGATGCTCGATTCTTATTACACATTCCAGGTAAACAGAAATCTGTATTTCAAAGAGAATTTCTTCAATTACTATACACTCCATTAATCTGGAATCAAGATTAAATTTATCCGGAGACCCAGATGAAAAAAATATTTTTTTCTCTTCTCTCTTTTCTGATCTTTGTACAGGTTACGGCGCAGCAATGGAAAGCGGCAGATGTTAAGATCAAAACAATTTGGGGTGAACAATTAAATCCTTCTAATGTATTGCCCGAATATCCTCGCCCGCAATTAGTACGTGATGAATGGAAAAATCTAAACGGATTATGGGATTATTCGATTCAACCGAGATTCGGCGGAATGCCCGAAACATTCTCGAATAAAATATTAGTTCCGTTTGGAATTGAGTCTTCATTATCGGGTGCTGGGAGAATTGTAGGGAAAGAAAATTTATTATGGTACAAAACAAAATTTGACCTTCCGGAGAAGTGGAAAGGGAAAAGAATCATTCTTCATTTCGGCGCTTCGGATTGGGAGACAGATGTTTATGTAAATAATATTAAAGTCGGATCGCACCGGGGCGGATATGATGAATTTAATTTCGATATAACCGGTCAACTTGTAAAAACGGATGTACAGGAAATTCAAGTTTCCGTTTGGGATCCGAGCGACGACGGATTCCAGCCGCGAGGAAAGCAAGTTAAAAAACCGGGAAGTATCTGGTATACATCCGTAACGGGAATCTGGCAGACAGTCTGGCTCGAACCGGTTAATCAAAGTTATATTAGAGGAACCAAACAGACTCCCGATATCGATAAAAATCAATTAACCATAGATACGGATGTTGCCGGATGGATGGAAGGGGATAAAATAAATGTCGCCGCTTTTGATGGCAGTAAAGTAATAGTACAGAGAGAATTTAATTCATCTAAAAATTTATTTCTCAAAATTGATGCTCAAAAATTGTGGACTCCCGATAGTCCTTTTCTCTATGATCTAAAAATTTCTCTGATGAGGAACGGAAAAGTTATAGACGAAGTGAAATCATATTTCGCAATGAGAAAGATCTCTCTAGCAAAAGATGAAAATGGAATTCCGCGAATGATGCTGAACAATAAATTTTTATTTCAGTTCGGAACTTTAGACCAGGGCTGGTGGCCCGACGGATTATATACGGCGCCATCCGATGAAGCGCTCGCTTTCGATATTGTAAAACTGAAAGAGCTCGGATTTAATTTGATCCGTAAGCATGTAAAAGTTGAACCGGCGCGGTACTATTATCATTGCGATCGACTTGGAATTCTTGTTTGGCAGGATATGCCGAGCGGCGATATGGATCTTCAGTACGGTGATAACGGAGAACAATTGAGAAGCGCCCAATCGGAATATCAATACGAAACGGAATTGAAAGAAATAATTGATGAGCATTATAATTATCCGTCAATCATTGCGTGGATTCCGTTCAATGAAGGATGGGGACAATCAAACACAATAAAGATTTGTAATTGGATTACTCATTATGACAGTTCGCGTTTGGTAGATGGACCGAGCGGATGGACCGATCTACCGGCTGCAGGAAATATACAGGACCGCCATGACTATCCCGGTCCGTCAATGCCTAATGATAAGAAAGATAACCGCGCTTTGGTCCTTGGTGAGTTCGGCGGACTCGGATTACCAATTGAAGGACATACATGGAAGGAAAAAGATAATTGGGGTTACAGATCTTACAAAGATTTGGATGAATTGCAAAAAGCTTTTATCACTCTTATTGAAAAAATTCCCGCATTGATTTCAAAAGGACTATCGGCTGCTGTTTACACTCAAACTACCGACGTGGAAGTGGAAGTAAACGGAGTAATGACTTATGATAGGAAAGTCATTAAAATGGAAAATGAGAATGTTAAAACCGCGATTAGAAAATTATACGATGTTAAAAAGTAATTGAAAAATAATTCCGTGAATTTTATTTTTGAACCGGAAAACATAGAATTAAACTGAAAAAAGGAAAAGCAAATGACTGAAAGCACCAAAAAATATGAGTTCAAAGCTGAGGTTAAGAAACTTCTTGATATACTCGTTCACTCATTATATACAAGCAGAGAAATTTTTCTGAGGGAATTGATTTCTAATGCCTCGGATGCATTGGATAAATTGCGCTTCGAATCGAACCGCGGAACTGAAATGTTCGACAAAGATTTACCGCTCGAAATAAAAATAGAATTCGATGAGAAGAAGAAACTTCTAACAATTACCGATACGGGAATCGGAATGACACATGACGAATTAATAACAAACATCGGGACGATCGCGAAATCCGGCACCGAGGAATTTGTACGATTAATCGCAGAGACTAAAGCCGATGCGAGCAATATAATTGGAAAATTCGGAGTGGGGTTCTATTCCGTTTTCATGGTAGCGCATGAAGTAATTATTAAAACAAAATCTTTCCGCAATGATGAGAAAGCTGTAGAGTGGAAATCCGATGGACTTGGAGAGTATGAAATAATTGAACTCGACGAAAAACTTCCGCGCGGTACTAAAGTTGAAGTTTATCTAAAAGATGACGCCGCTGAGTTTGCGGAGAAGTGGCGCCTTGAAAACATAATTAAGAAGCATTCTAATTTTATATCATACCCAATATTTTTGGAAAAAGAAAAAATTAATACGGTCAGTGCTCTCTGGCGTGAACCTAAAAGTTCAATTACAAAAGAACAATATGATGAGTTCTATAAATTCTTGAGTTACGATTCTGAAGGTCCGATAGATGTTATTCACAAATCTGTTGACGCGCCGATTCAATTCAACGTTTTGCTTTTCATTCCTAAAAAGAGTAATGATTTCTTCTGGCAGGATAGAGAGAATTACGGTTTGGATCTTTATGTCCGCCGTGTTTTGATCCAGCACAAGAATAAAGAATTGTTGCCGGAGTATTTAAGTTTTGTAAAAGGTGTTGTGGATTCAGAAGATTTACCTCTTAATATATCGCGTGAGACGCTACAAGAGAATGTTGTCTTTACAAAAATCGCTTCGAGTGTTTCAAGCACGATCTTTAATTACCTATCGGAAAAAGCTAAGAACGATTCTACCGCTTACAATGATTTTTGGAAAGAACATGGGAAGATATTTAAACTTGGTTACAGTGACTTCGCAAATCACGACAAGTATTTAGATTTGATCCGTTTCAATTCTTCTTTCTGCAAAGATAAAGATGAGCTTACGTCATTAGCCGATTATACAACGCGTATGAAAGAAGGTCAAAAGGAAATTTATTTTATAACCGGTACAAATCGTGATGCAATTAAGTTGGATCCGCATATGGAGATCTTTAAAAACAAGGGATTAGAAGTTCTTTATCTCATTGATCCGATTGATGAATTTGTGGTTCAATCAATCCGTAAATACAAGGAATTTGATTTCAAATCTGCCGATTCAGCCGATTCAAAGAAAATGAGCGATATAAAAAATGTCGAAGAAAAGAAAAACGATATTGAAGAACTGACAAAGGATGATGAGAAACATTTCTTCAGTCTTCTTTCAAAAATGAAATCAATCTTATCCGACCGGGTTGAAGACGTTGTGAAATCCGACCGTTTGGTTGACAGCGCATCATGCATTGTCTCTAAGGATGAAGGCTTATCCGCCGCAATGCAGAAGATTTTGAGGATGACGAATAAAGAGATGGGACAGCAGAAAAAAATATTCGAGGTAAATCCAAATCATAAATTGGTAAGAAACCTGATAAAGGTATTTAAAGCCGATTCGAACGATGATTTCATTGTAAACGTAACAGAACAACTTTTTGAATCAGCACTTCTCCAGGAAGGAAGTCTGGACGATCCGCATACTTTAATTCAACGACTTAATAAATCGTTGGAACAGTCAAGCGAATGGTATGTGGAGGTTAAAAAAATTAATTAGAGGACTATAATCAAAAATAGTCCGGTGATTTTATGAGAATGCCTTGCTTGCTGCAAGGCATTTTTTTGTGGCTCTTGATTGCGCGAAGAATTAAATTCCAATCAAAATATCAAGGCGGAGATATGACCGGAGAAACAACACAAGAATTTAAACGCGAACTCGGATTATTCGATTCCACAATGATTGTAATTGGTTCAATGATCGGTTCGGGAATCTTTATTGTAAGTGCGGATATATCGCGCACAGTTGGTTCAAGCGGTTTGTTGCTGTTAGTCTGGCTGATCACCGGTGTAATAACAATCATTGGTGCTCTTAGTTACGGCGAGCTTGCCGCAATGATGCCGCATGCCGGCGGGCAGTATGTCTATCTCCGCGAGTCTTACAATCCATTAATCGGATTTTTATACGGCTGGACTTTATTCCTTGTAATACAAACGGGAACTATAGCTGCAGTCGCTGTTGCATTTGCAAAATTTACCGCGGTTATTTTCCCTTGGTTTAGTTCTACAAATATTCTATTTGCGCCTTTAGGTTTGAAAATACATGCCGGACAAATTCTTGCCATTGCTTCAATAATTGTTCTAACTTATATAAATATACGCGGATTGCATCAAGCTAAGATTGTTCAAGGACTTTTTACAACTGCAAAAACTCTTGCACTATTTGGATTGATTCTTCTCGGTTTATTTATCGGATCGAACTCACAGGCAATCAGCGCAAACTTTTCAAATATCTGGCAAGGAAAGTGGATTCACCTTGTTGATGGAAAAATCGGGTGGGTAGAATCTCTAACCGGATTTTCAATTATAGCGGCAATCGGTGTTGCTATGGTTGGTTCGATTTTCTCAAGTGTCGCCTGGGAAAATATTACATTCACCGCAAGCGAAATTAAAAACCCGAAAAGAAATATTCCGCTAAGTTTATTCTTTGGAACTTTGATTGTAATAACTCTTTACTGTCTTGCTAACGTTGCTTATCTGGTTGTTCTTCCATTAGTAGGAAACCCGGCTGGAAAAGATGTAATGAGTATGGGGATTCAATTTGCTGCAGAAGATAGAGTTGGAACGGCGGCGGCAAATTTAATTTTTGGCGAACCCGCCGCAATTATAATGGCTCTGTTAATTATGGTCTCAACATTCGGATGCAATAACGGATTGATACTTGCCGGTGCGAGGGTTTACTATGCGATGGCAAAAGATAAATTATTTTTCAAATCAACAGGTACATTGAATAAAAATTCAGTTCCGTCAAAAGCATTGATCATTCAAGGAGTATGGGCAAGTTTGCTTTGTCTCTCCGGTTCATATTCACAACTTCTTGATTACGTTGTCTTTGCTGTCCTTATCTTTTACATTCTTACAGTTGTTGGAATATTTATTCTTCGGAAAAAACAACCGAATGCCGAGCGACCTTACAAAGCTTTCGGTTATCCGGTGCTGCCGATTCTTTATATATTCTTAGCGGCATCTGTTGCTGTTATACTACTTCTTTACAAGCCGGAATACACATGGCCGGGACTAATAATTGTATTGCTCGGAATTCCGGTTTTTTACGGTTGGAATTATTTCCAGAAAAGATACGCAAAATAGAATTGATTTAAGTTCATTCAAGATCTGTATTATTTTTCGATAAGCGAAACCTTATAAATTCAACAAATATTGGGAGTGTTGAAATAAGGATTATTGCAATTATAACGAAAGAGAAATTGTTTTTTACGAACGATAAATTCCCGAAAAAATATCCGCCGTAAATAAATAATCCACACCAAAGAATTCCTCCGATTATATTAAAAGCAATGAACTTGGAGTACGTCATAGCGCCGACACCCGCAACAAAAGGCGCAAAGGTTCTTATGATGGGAATAAAACGAGCGAGTATTATTGTTTTACCGCCATGCTTCTCGTAAAATTTATGTGTACGGTCAAAATATTTTTTTTTCAGAAAGCGGTTACTCTTTTCAAATAACTTCACGCCGACGTAATGGCCGAGCCAATAATTAACCGAATCTCCAATGATGGCTGCAAGAGAAAGGATCAGAAAAAGAAGATGAATATTGAATGATCCTATTGCGGCAAATGTACCTGCTGCAAAAAGAAGTGAATCGCCGGGAAGAAAAGGCGTGAATACAAATCCCGTCTCTGCAAAGATTACGAGGAAGAGTATAACATAGGTAACCGCGCCATACTGAAGAATTATTTCATTAAGATGTTTGTCAAGATGAAGAAAGAGGTCGATTAGATATTCCATAGTAAGAAAAATTTTATTATAAATTATTTTAGAAAAGGTTAATCAAATTTGTTCAAGGTAATTCAAATCTTTTCCGTAAGTCTCTTCCAATTTATAAGCTGCAAAAAATGCTATCAGAACCGAAATAATTCCTACAACTAATGCAGCGTGGATCATTCCCATCGAAACTCTGAGGTAGGAAAATACGAGTGTAATCGGAACAACAGAACCTCGAATAAAATTTGGGACAGTTGTTGTAACAGTCGATCTTAAATTAGTTCCAAATTGTTCGGAAGCAGTTGTAACAAACACTGCCCAGTAGCCGATCGAGAATCCAAGCAAAACACACAAACCATAAAACATCGTTGATGTCAAGCCGCTTGTGAACAGATAAACCAGAACAAATAAAAATGTTAGAGAGATGAAGATCATCACAACCTTTTTTCTGCTCTTGATTATTTGACTTAAAAATCCGCTTGCAAAATCACCGAAGATCAATCCGGAATAAGTAAATAAAATAGAATTTCCGGCTTTGAATGGTTCTGTTACGCCTAAAACTTTTCCGAATTCCGGCGAGAAGGTAACCAGAATTCCTACCACAAACCAAATTGGCAAGCCGATTAGTATACAATAGAGATAACGGAAGAAACGGTCTCTAGAAGTAAATAATTTTAGAAAATCTCCTTTGCGCACATTTGACGATTCGAGCGATTTATACATTCCCGACTCGAACATTTTTATACGTGTTAAGAGAAGTATTAATCCAAGGACACCGCCAATTATAAATGCAGTCTGCCAGCTAAATATTTCGCCAATAATCGCGGCGAATATCGCACCGCTTACACCGATAGTTGCAACAATCGCTGTTCCATATCCGCGTGTTTCTTTTGTCATTACTTCGCTGACCAATGTTACAGCGGCGCCAAGTTCACCCGCAAGACCAACTCCGGCAACAAACCTTAGAATTGCATACACTTCTACGGATGAAACAAATGCATTTAGTAGATTTGCAATTGAATAAATGAAAATTGATCCGAACAAAACCGAGAGCCTTCCTTTTTTATCGCCCCAGATTCCAAAAATTATTCCCCCTATTAGCATTCCGCCCATCTGCATATTTAAAAGTAAAACTCCAACCTTTATCAATTGATCGCCCTTAATTCCAAGATAAGTTAAACTTGGCACGCGTACAATTCCAAAAAGGATCAGATCGTAGATATCAACAAAATACCCGAGTGAGGCGACCAGAACAGTTGTGTTAAATATATGTTTGAAAAGATTATCCTTCGGCTGCTGCATTCAAATCTTATTATTGATTTAGAAAAATTAATGGCAAAACTATCATTTCTTTTTTTGATTAGAAACTAAAAATTCTCCGTGATCACTTTTTAGTCAAAGAAATAATAAAGGGATATGAGCAAGTGCAAGAATGCCGAATCGTTCGGCTGTTCTTAATCTTAAAGATGGAACAAAATAACCGAAATAAATTCCTTTGATAATTGTATTACTCATTGATGCAATTATTATCGCTGAAGTGATCAGAGGAATATCAAGTTGTGCGCCTTGAATCAAAGAAAGAATGAACGGATCAATATCGGATAGACCGACAATTGCGGAAAGTGAGAGCAATCCTTGAGAACCGATATACTGCTTTGCCAATTTTGTAATGATGGTAAGCGCAACAAATAAAATTGCGAAAACCATCGCCGGTTTAAGCTCAAATGGATTTTGTAATTGCTGAAAATCTTTTTCTGATGACTTCACTGTTTTGGCGAAATTTGTTTTTATCAATGAAAGACCAAACCCAATTATGCTTAAGAGCACCAGTTTCCACCAAAGAGAATAAACTACAAGCGGATTAATTATAAAGACCAATACAAGGATGCGAAGATACATTACACTGCTTGCAACAACAGTAGCTTGAAGAGCATTTGGTCCTTTCTGCGGACTATTTTGTGCAACTCTACCGTAAGCGATTGAAACCGCGGTGCTTGAAACAAGTCCTCCAACCAAACCTGAGAGCCAGAATCCAACTTTCAATCCCAAAAATTTTGAAAGAAGATAACCAACAAATCCAATTGATGACACAAGTATTACGATCTGCCAGATTTTAGAAGGGTTGAGTTCGAATTGAGTAAAATCTTTATTTGGAAGTACTGGAAGAATTATTAGAGTAACCAGAAGGAATTTCAAAACGGCAGTAAATTCCGACTTGTCAAGTTTTTCAACTACGTTTTCTAATCCCGCTTTTTCCGAAAGAAGCATAGTGTTAATAATGCCTAATGCCATTGCAGCCCAAATATCAACCAGCAAAGCTAACGCGCCTATAACGAATGTTAGAAGAGCCGATACCTCGCTTGTTACTCCCCAATGATCGGCTTGTATTTTTGAAAAATATGAGATAGATGCCAGAGCGCAAATGCTTAACAACCCGAGTGGAAGCATAGCAGTAACGCCCAACTGAAAGAGCCATGCGCAGCCAAATCCAAGCATGCTTATTATTGGAAATGTTCTAATACCGCCAAGGATTAAAACCTTGTGCTTACTTTTGTTGCTTTCCCGTTCTAAGCCGATTAGTAAACCCAAAGCAAGAGCAACAATAAATCTTAGTTGAAATGTCCATTCGATTGAATTCATAATGACCGGAATTTTTTGATTCAAACTAACAGAATTTGCCAACACTTTCAATTAATGACCACAATTCTATATTTCTTATATTTGCAGCCCCAATCACATATAAAAAAGTTTTAGTGGAAAATAATATAAGTCCGGTAATACTAACTGCAAAGGAACTAGAGGTTCACTACGGTGAACAGATCATTCTTGATAAAGCATCACTAAGTGTTCATGAAGGCGACCGCATTGGTCTTGTGGGAAGAAACGGAGCGGGCAAATCCACATTCCTTAAAGTTATTTCCGGTGTAATTCAATCTGATTCCGGCGAAGTTGCCAAAAAGAAAGATCTAGTTATTGGTTTTCTGTCACAAGAATTTACTCTTGATGAAACTAGAACCGTACAAGAAAATATTTTGGACGGCGCCAAGTGTATTATTCAGTTGATTGAAGAATATGAAAATCTTGATCATGATTCTCCTAAGCGGCATATTATTGAAGAAAAGATTTTACAAATTGACGGATGGAATCTCGAACGGAAAATTGATCTACTTATAAAATCATTACATGCACCCGAACCTCAAAGAGATGTAGCCACTTTATCCGGCGGTGAGAAGAGGAGAGTTGCATTATGCCGAGCTTTAATATCGCAGCCCGATCTGCTGATTCTGGATGAACCAACAAATCATCTTGATACAGATTCGATTGAATGGATCGAAAATTTTCTCGCTGATTATAAAGGTACATGCATATTCGTAACTCACGATCGTTACTTCTTAGACCGAATTGCTAACAGAATTGTTGAGTTATCTTTAGGTGTCTTTTTCTCGCATCAAGGAAATTATACCGATTACTTGATCAATAAATCTGAAAGACAAACAGTAAAAGAAATTGAAGAGCGAAAGCGCCAGAATTTTTTACGCCGGGAACTTGATTGGGTTCGACGCGGACCGAGGGCACGGAGAACAAAAGCCAAGAGCCGTCTCGATACATATTATGAAGTTGCTTCCCAGCAGAATACCGAAGTTGAGTTAGATGTTGAAATGATAATTCCTCCGGCAGAAAAATTAGGAAATAAAGTCGCAGAATTGAAAAATATCGGTATTAAGATCGGTGATAAAAATCTTTTTGAAGGACTCAGTTTCAATTTTGAGCCCGGAAGAAAACTTGGAATTGTTGGTAAGAACGGAGTTGGCAAAACTACACTTCTCAAAATCATTTTAGGAAAACTCTCTCCTACATCGGGGAAAATTGATTTCGGTGAAAAAACCGAGTTCAACTATATCGATCAAGCTCGCCTTCTACTAAATGATGAGGATTCAGTCATTCAAGCAATAGGAGAAGGGAGTGAGTCAATTAAGTTTGGTAAAAGCGAGATTAGTGTATGGACATATTTACGCCGCTTTCTGTTTGAAGACGATAGGATTAACACTCTGGTAGGAAGATTATCCGGCGGTGAGAAAAGTAGATTGACTCTTGCAAGAATTTTGAAGAATGGAGGAAATTTTTTACTCCTCGATGAACCTACCAATGATCTTGACCTTCCGACATTACGTGTTCTTGAAGAAGCGCTAATTGCTTTTGACGGTTGTGTTGTTGTAGTAAGCCATGATAGGTATTTTCTAAACCGTGTTTGTAACGGTATCCTTGCGTTCGAAGATAATGGAGAAATTTATTTCAGTGAAGGCAATTATGATTATTATATCGAAAAGAGGAAGGCACGGTTTAAAAATGATGTTGAAACGGTAACAAAGGAGAAAAAAGAAGTTGTTCGTATTAAGCCGAAGATAAAAAAGTTAACATGGAAAGAAGCTAAAGAGTTAGAAACAATTGAAGATGATATTCTGAAAGCTGAAACAGAAGTGGAAAGAATTGAAAAAATATTTTCTTCACCCGATTTTTATCAAAAGTATGCAACACAAACAAGCGAACTCTCAGAGCAGCTTGAAAAAGCTAAAGCGAATGTAAAACGGTTGTTTGTGAGATGGGAAGAACTTGAAAACCTAAAAAATCTTCTTTCATAATATCTATCTATTTAGTGGAAATGTATTGACTGCAGTCTATCATAGGTAAATCCCAAAATATTTACATCATTATTCAAACTTTTTTCTTTCGAAAAATAAGATTACAAGCCAACCTTTTTGCCGGGTTGTGCGTCATATGTGTAAATCATTTACGGCTATAACCTCTAATCGGAGTATTTCTATGGGTGAAAAATTTATTTCTAAAATTCTCTTTCTACATTTAATATTCATGTTTTCTTCTGCGTTTGGTCAAGCCGAGACTAATGTTTCTAAGCCAGTTATGGAGGCTTTCCGTTTAGATAAAGCATTTGAAATTGATGGAAAACTTGATAATCCGGTTTGGCTTAATGCTAAACCGATAGAAATAAATTACGAAGTAACACCAGGAGATAACACTCCAGCCCCACAAAAGACAATTGTAAGAGCACTCTATGATGACAAATATATTTATTTCGGTTTTCAATGCTTCGATACTAATCCGGAACAAATAAGAGCAAATATTTCCGAAAGGGATAAAATGTATCAAGATGATTGGGTTTTTGTTGGTATTGATACATACGGCGATTATCAGAAATCATATGAATTTGTTGTGAACCCGTATGGTATACAAGGTGATCTTGGCGCCATCCTAAATAATGAGGATTCAAGTCTTGATTGGATCTGGTTTGCCAAAGCATCTCGAAATGGCAAAGGCTGGACCGCAGAAATGGCAATCCCTTTCTCAAGTCTAAGCTTTCCGAATACCGATGTACAAAATTGGCGTATTAATGTTCTACGCACCATTCCAAGAGCAAGCCGTACACAACTTTCATGGGTTCCATTTGATAGAAACATTCCCGGAATAATGTCTCAAGCCGGTTATTTAGATGGTCTTAAAAATATTCATCAAGGTAGTTCAATTGAACTTCTACCTTATGCGATGGGTCAGGAATTAGGAAAGTTATCCGATCCGGATAATCCGAATGCAGGAATTAAATTTGATTCGTTTCAAAGCCGCATTGGCGGTGGTATAAAATATTCTCCTAGTCCGGATTTTTCTCTCGATGCTGTACTTAATCCGGATTTTAGTCAAATTGAATCTGATGCCGCCCAGATAAGTGTGAATACTACGTTTGCACTTTCGTATCCTGAGAAGCGCCCATTCTTTTTGATTGGCAGAGAACTATTAATGAACTCTATGTATTACTCAAGATCTATTAATGATCCGCTTGCTGCTGCACGTATAAATGGAAAGAGCGGTTCGCTCTCTTATATCTTTATGACTGCATACGATAGAAATACTGTTTTTGTAATTCCAGGTGAAGAGAGAAGCAATACTGTCGGTACACATTTAAAATCATTGGCAAACATCGGCAGACTCCGTTATGACATTGGCAATGAATCATATATCGGAACGCAGATGATGACTAGAGATTTATCCGGAGGACACAATTATGTCCTTGGTATTGACTGGAATTATAAATTTTGGGAAAACTGGTACTTCTCGGGTGAAGGCTTTTTATCTCAAACAAAAGAATTGAATGATCTGGATGCTCTCAATTCCACACGGCAATTCGGCCGTACATCTTTTAATGCCGCATTCAACGGAGAAGAGTATTCGGGAAACGGTATTCACCTGAATCTTTCGCATTCGTCAAGAAATTATAATTTCAATCTGACGTTTAACAACTTTTCTCCTACATATCAAACATACAACGGTTTGTTTGACCAGAATGGTTACAGGCAAGTTTATATGGGTCACGAATATGATTTTTATCCTACCGGTTCATTCATAGATTTTGGATCTCTCGGCTTTAATTCCGAGATGCGTTCCGATTTTTATGGAGTAAAAAAAGAACAGTTTATTCAAACGTATTCTTCTTTAACATTAAAAGGGCAGACCAATCTAAATGCAAGTTATTTATTAGTGAACGATGAAAATTTCCACGGGATATGGTTTTACGGAATACATCGTTTTAATGTTAATATCAATTCGCGTCCAATCAACGAAATAGCACTTTCAATAAGTAGTTCGTTCGGAAAATTTATATACCGTTCAGATTCTCCAGAGATGGGAGTCGGACATAACCTTGATGTCTCGCTTACTCTTAAACCAACTTCACAATTAAATCTTTCTTTTGATTATGCGCGTGCCAGACTTTCAAGCGAAGCGACCAAAGAACTTTTTTATGATGGAAATATTTACCGCGCGGTCCTAGTTTATCAATTTAATCCGGAATTTTTCTTCCGTACAATTTTGCAGTACGATTCTTTTGCCAAAGCATATCAAGTCTATCCGTTATTCAGTTATAAATTGAGTGCGTTCACAACATTTTATGCCGGCGCCACAAGCGATTATCTGAATTACGAAGGTACTTACGGAATTAAAAATGTGGATCAGCAATACTTTGTTAAAATACAATACCTATTCGGAATATAAATCGATTTATAACTTAGTGATGAGAGTAAAAAAAACTCATTGTAAAATGCAGACGTTTTTTTGCGAGATACAAATTGAAGCGCCAACAAAAAATAAACCCGGTTCAGAAAGAAGTCTGATCCATAATTATTAATTGTTTTTTTTGATTTTACTCATTGCTCTTTCTGATAAAGCTGTAATTGTAAGAGAAGGATTCACGCCCGGATTAGCGCTTATCATCGAGCCGTCACAAATGAGCATGTTTTCATAACCAAAAACATTATTGTCTTTATCAATTACTCCTTCGGAATTATTTTTTCCCATTACAGCACCGCCTAGAATATGTGCCGTTGTTGGAATTCCTAATGCTGTTTCAGATAAAAGCACTGTGGTCTTCCCGTTTACAATTTGTGCGTACTGATCAGATAATGTTTTTGCTTCGGGAATGAATGCTGTTGGTCCTTGTCCTTTTTCGATATAGGATTTCATTCCGAAAATTCCTTTTCTAAAATGAAGTGTTGAATCAATAGTTCTCATAAATAAAAGGATTTGTGTTTTCTTTGCCCAATCACTTACAAAATAAATTCTAAAATTCTTTACCGGATGGGAAATTATATCGAAGATTACTTTTACCAGCCGAATAAAAATATTTTTACCATGAGCGAGCGGAGACATAAGAATTCTCCAGAATCCGGAGCCTGCCGGATAACGAACCGGTTCCAGATGACTATACTGATCTGTATGAAGAATCGAACCGATCGCCACACCGTCTGAAAATGCGGCATCCTTGTCAAAAGTCGTGACGCCAATTAGGCTTTCGGAATTAGTTCTAATACCCGAGCCAAGTTTATCTGAAATATTTGGTAGGGAAGTACGTTTCAATTTTAACAAAAGTTTTATCGTACCCAGTACACCCCCGGCAAAAATAATTCCGCGTGATGTAAATTCGCCTTTTGTTTTTATGAATGATGTTGATCTCTTCCACATTACCTTGTAGCCGGTCGATCCGTTTTTGGAATCGAGCGGGAGAACATCATACACTTCCGACTCAGCTTTAATTTTTACTCCATTCTTTTGAGCGAAGTATAGATAATTCTTATCGAGAGTGTTCTTTGCATTGAAACGGCAGCCGACCATACAGCCGCCGCAAAAAGTACAGCCGGATCTGTCCGGCCCTTTCCCTTCAAAGTATGGGTCTGGTACAATTTTATTAGGTTCACCGAAAAATACCGCTACTTCTGTAGCTTCAAACTCATCCAGCTTGCCAATTTTTTTTGCAAGTTCTTTAAGTGCGAGATCGCCTTTTTCCAAACGTGGATTTTGAGATGCACCGAGCATCTTCAATGCGACTGGATAAAAATCTTTTAATTCATTTTTCCAATCTGCTAAATGTGCCCAGCTTTCGGCTGTAAAAAAATCAGATTTTGGAACCGGTAATGTATTTGCATAAACAAGTGATCCGCCGCCAACACCGACACCTGAAAGAACAGTAACATTTTTGAAAAGTGTTATCTTAAACAATCCAAAAAATTTGAAAGTCGGAAGCCAAATCCATTTTTTCACATTCCAGTTGGATTTTGGAAAATCTTCTGCACGAAACCATTTTCCTTTTTCTATTACAAGAACTTTGTAACCCTTTTCTGATAACCGGAGTGCCGAAACAGAACCGCCAAAACCGGAACCGATTATTATATAATCAAAATCAAACGACTGCTTTTCCTCTTTCATCTGCTTAATTCTTTAATGGCTGAATAAACAATTATCATTTTTCTTTGACAACTTTAATTGTGAGCAACATAACTTTAGTTTGTTAGCTTGTCAATAGTATAAAAAAAAGGCAGACACATAATGTCTGCCTTTAATTGAAATCAAAATATTATCTGCTCACTCCCATTTCATCAAGAATGAATCCGGCATTGCCAAATTTTTCTGTAATAAATAAAACATAATGTATATCAACAGAAATGCAGCGCTGCAAATCAAAATCATATTGCCAATCGCTAATCATGGCTTCGTAGTTCCCATCGAAAACTATCCCTGCAATTTCTCCTTTCGCATTTAGAACAGGACTGCCGCTATTTCCACCGGTTATATCAACTTGATGGGTAAACGCTACCGGAACATCTTTCAAGTCCGGATTAATCCATCTACCAAAATCTTTATTGTTTCTGATATCAATTAATTTCTGAGGTACATTGAATGGTTCTTCATTTGTATTTTTCTCAATAACACCTGTTAAAGTCGTAAATGGAAAATACCATACAGCATCGGCAGGCCTATATCCTCTGACATTTCCACTAGTAAACCTCATTGTTCCGTTTGCATCGGGATACATTCCCGTCCCTTTCCAATCATACAGAGCATCTAAATAAATTTTTCTTAATTCGGTAACATTAGCGCCAAAGAGCTGATTTGTTGCCTGAATTTTCCTCAGCAAAGGATCAATATTTGATGCAATCTTAATAAATGGATCATTGATTGCTTCAAGTTCTTTTGTGGATTTTTTAAAAAGTGTCTTCGCATATTCAAGATCGTTCAACTTGGATGAGTTGAACGCCTCTTCAACAAATTGCTCGATAGGTTTTGATTTATCGCTGAAGATAAATTCCATTGGTTGAATTCGTTGATCTTGTTTAAGATCATTTGCCATTTTTAAGCCGCGTACTGTTAACGCTTTATCGGCAGGTTCATAATAATTTGAATAAGTATATTGTAATCCATCAATAATTCGTTCTACAAGTTTGTCTGTGAATCCCGGTTGTCTTTCATTTTCCGGTAATTCCATCTCCTTAACAGTGTTATAAATTAATGAAGCAACTCTCAACTGGGTTCCGGCAAGTCCTGTTAGAACGCCTAGTACATTATCTCTTTCTCTTGTGCCGGAGATAAGTTTGTATTGTTCTTTCTCTCTAATAAGTATATCTCCATACTTCACTTTACGAGCTGGGTTACTATTTACCCAGGTCATGAATTCTTTCTCAAAATCGATTTTCTTCTGAAGGAAATTTGTTTTCTTCATACCGCTGACTTTTCCTTCAAAATTTTTCATAGTATTTGCCAATCCTTTTTTAAGACTCGCAACTTTAAGTTCACCCGCATGATCGTTTTTAGTGACGCTATCCAATAATTCAATTATTTCTTTAAAATTTTTAATCGTAAACGGGTAGTTGAAATTTTGGTTATAGTCAACGGACGTGGATGATCTGTAGCGTGTGGTAAATCCCGGGAAGCCAATAACGAATGTAAAATCCCCATCTTTCAAATTTTCTTTTGCAACTTTGAGCCAAATTTTTGGTTTGTAGGGAACGTTTTCTGAGGCATATTCTTTTCCCGATCCGTCTGGTGCAACATAAACACGCATGAATGAAAAATCTCCTGTATGACGCGGCCACATCCAATTATCTATTTCACCACCATAATTGCCAATTGATTCCGGCGGTGCGTACACAATTCTAATATCTTTAAATAATTTATATACAAAAAGAAAATACTGTTTGCCGTTGTACATTTCCGATATAACAGCGTTTATATCATCTCTACCATTTCGGACTGATTCTGTTAGAGCAGCAATTTTTTTATTTATTGCTTTATCTTTTTCGATTGGCTCGGTAATATTTTTTGTTACTCCCAAAATTTCTGAAGTAACTTCTCTCATTTCAGTAAGCAATTGGGCTACATAACCCGGTGCTTTAATCTCTTCGGAATAATTTTTAGCCAGAAATCCATTAGTTAAATAATCGCTATTCACATTGGATGAACGCTGGATAGCGGTAAAAGCAACATGATGATTTGTTACAAGTAATCCTTCAGATGATACAAAGGATGCAGTACCGCCTCCTAATTGTACTATCGCGTTATAGAGTGAGGGTTTATCTTTGCTATAAATATCGCTCACCTCGATTTTCAAACCTTTTTCTTTCAGATTAAGTTTATCGAGTTGATTGAGTAACCACATTCCTTCCTGAGCAAATGAATTAACAATAAATAGGAGGGAAAGAAGAATGATCATTAAAATTTTTTTCATAGATGGCTCCCTATTTTATAAGATGTTTTAGTGAAAAAACTCCGGCGAAGTTTAGACGTATTTGTCAAATGAAAGGTTGGTTTTTAATGAAACTCTTTACTTAAAAAGAATTATAGCGAGTCATTTATTGATGAATCTTGATTCTTCAAGTTCTCTACTTTTATCTCTTTAACATTCGGTGGATCCCATCCGATGATTGATCCGGATTTTATTTTTGAAAAATAAGGCGACAATGTTGTACCCGGTAAGGTTCTAACATTGTCCTCAATTTGAATCGGTCCCATACCCGTGCCGGCTCCAATTACACAGTTGTTGCCGATTTCGATTAATCCGTAACGGAATTTTCCGGATCCTTCGTATGCATGAACTGTAAGTTGCGTGAACGCACCAAGTAAAGTATTCTCGCCAATAAAAATAAGTTCAGGACGGAAATGATCGAGCCAAACCATTTGCATTATTTCGGCTCCTTTACCGATGTGCGCACCCATCCATCGATATAATTTATTTTTGGCGGGACTTCCTTTTAAGAAAATTGAAACTGCAACTTGAAATACTAAAAGCATCCTTCGAAAAAAAGGAAGATTGAGTACTCTCCAACTAATCGAACCTCTTTCTTCCGGTGAACCCAAACCGCTAAATGTATAAAATCTTCGCACAGGTGTTAGATATTTTTCTAGATTTTCTCTTCCTTCGATTGTGCTTGGATTGAGAGTATTAACATCCGTCCCTTTCCCGCCGGATGTCTTGCTTATGAATACTGATCTGTGTTTCTTATTACCGAGTGAAATTGCTCTTTTAATAATTTCAACAGTAACTAACTTCATTACTTCTTCCGGAGATTTGCCATCATATTTTTTCATAATGAATTAGATATCCTTGCAGTTTAATAACAAACCTTTCTTCAAATTCAGTCTTTCTCGAATGGAGTATTCTCAAAAACTTTTTTCGCGAACTTTTCTATCCCTTTTTTAATAATATTTTCTGCCACGCTGATTTCCGTAAACTTTTGTTTCTCAGAAAACCTGCCGAAAAGAACCGTCTTACCATTGTTGTTATCATAAAGACAATACTTCAAATCCAGATGCAATGATTGATTATAAAATTTGGCCGGATTAAGAAGCGGGTCATTACCCGGGGTAGAAGTAACGGAATAATGTTTTGCCGGATCGGATGTGTCCTTCTCTTCATTTATGAGAGATAAAGTTACATCTTCGAGAAAGAGAAGAAAAACATTTTCTGCAATATCTGATTCGATACGGTTTTTAGGAAGACTGAAAGAGATTTTTTCTTTCTCATTCAAATCGAATACTTTTGATCCAAATTCAGGTTTGGATTTGAATGAGGCGTATTTTATATCAGAGAACGTTGATCTTGATTTCAATTCATTTCTCAAATTCTCACTCAGAAGTAATGAAAAATCATGCTTAATTCTTTTTACTTCATCTTCACTAAAAATATTTGAAAACTGGGAAAAATTAACATCTTTAATTGTAGGAATAATAAGATTGGCGTTGCTGATTTTTTTATCGCGGTATTCAGGATTAATAATATAATTTTTAGATGCGCACGAAATAAAAATTGGAATAATCAGAAGAAAAAATAGGTCTTTTCTATTAGCAAACATATATTCCCTCCGAAATTATTTTTGCAATGATAAATCAACTATCAATTTATACCCGCAATATATTTTGGAAATATCTCTGGGATAAGTAATTTTTTCAAAAATAATCTAGACCGTTATGCCTACCGAAAACATACCTTTATCATCTTTTGTTGTCAATACATTTTAAAATAAAAAAGGCAGACATAAATTTGTCTGCCTTTCGCTGCAAAAAAGCTAAAGTGTTAACACAATATTATATTTTCTTTACGTTTGCCGCTCCAGGTCCTTTTGCGCCGTTAACGATTTCAAATTCAACCTTGTCACCTTCGGCTAAAGTTTTGAAACCTTCCGATTGAATTGCTGAGTGATGAACAAAAACGTCTGGTCCAGATTCAGGTGTAATGAAACCAAAACCTTTTTTGTCGTTGAACCATTTTACTGTTCCTTTTTCCATACTGTACTGCTCTCCTTTTGATGTTAATTTATTCTTACCAACTGAAGTAAGAATTTCTTGTACATAAGTTAAATTACTCTAACGAGAAATCAAACTGTTTTTCCCAAATTATATCTCTTTCTATCATTGGTATCCAGATGCAATTTCCGCAGCCTAATTGACTTCGGAGTGACCTCAACGAGTTCATCGTCCTGAATATATTCCAATGCTTCTTCGAGAGAAAATTTTATTGCCGGAGTAATCTTAACAGCTTTATCGGAACCGGAAGCACGCATGTTAGATAATTTTTTACCTTTCTGTATGTTCACTTCGATATCATTTTCTTTTGTATGTTCGCCAATTATTTGACCTTTATAAACTATGTCGCCCGGATCAATAAAAAATTTACCTCTATCCTGAAGGGCATCAATTGAGTAAGCGGTTGATGGTCCTTCATCCATAGAGATCATAACGCCGTTCGAAACTTTGTTAATTGCACCTTTAAAATATTCATACTGAAAAAATCTATGATGCATAATACCTTCCCCGGAAGTGGCGGTAAGAACTTTTGTACGAAGTCCAACTATTCCGCGAGTAGGAATATGAAACTCTAATTTTTGCAGGTTGCCTTTATTTTCCATCTTAATCATTTCACCGCGGCGCTGTCCAACAAGTTCAATTACTTTGCCCGCGGATTCAGTAGGTACATCTACAACAAGAATTTCAATTGGTTCAGCTTTTTTGTGATTAATTTCTTTATAAATTACTTTCGGTTCACGGATTTGTAATTCATATCCTTCTCTTCTCATGTTCTCGATTAAAATCGAGAGATGCAAAATCCCTCTGCCCGATACTTTGTAAGAATCAGGTGAAGCTGTATCGTTAACTTTTAGAGCAACATTGTGTTCTAATTCTTTATAAAGCCTTTCTCTCAACTGGCGGGATGTTACATATTTTCCTTCTCTGCCGTAAAACGGAGAATTATTAACTGTGAAAGTCATGCTTATGGTCGGTTCATCAATTGAAATAATTTCAAGCGGTTCAGGATTCGTAGAGTCGCAAATAGTATCACCGATATCTATTCCGTCAATTCCAACAATAGCACAAATATCTCCGCATTGAACTTCGTCAACTTCAACTCTAGCAAGACCGTCGAATACGAAGATTTGTTTGGGTACCGTTTCTTGTATTGAACCATCTCTTTTTATGATTGATAATTTTTCAGTTCTTTGCAATGTTCCGCGGAATACTCTACCGATTCCAATTCTTCCTACATAATCGCTGTAATCAAGAGAAGTAACTTGAATTTGAGTTGTACCTTCAAGAACCGGCGGGGCGGGAAGATCATTAATTATCGATTCAAGAAGAGGAGTAATATTCTCTCTGTTGTCTTCCAAATTTTTTATTGCCCATCCTTCGCGTCCGCTTGCGTAGATCACCGGAAAATCAAGTTGATCTTCATGAGCATCAAGGTCAATGAACAGATCATAAATTTCATCAAGTACTTCAACAGGACGGTTATCAGGGCGGTCAATTTTATTAATTACAACAATCGGTTTAAGATGAAGCGCCAATGCTTTCTCTAAAACAAACCGTGTTTGAGGCATCGGACCTTCAAATGCATCAACTAAAAGCAGAACACCATCCGCCATTTTTAAAACTCGCTCAACTTCACCGCCAAAATCAGCGTGTCCGGGAGTGTCAATCAGATTAATTTTAAAATTCTTATAAGGTATGCTAATATTTTTGGCAAGGATTGTAATTCCGCGCTCTCTTTCCAGATCGTTAGAATCCAAAAATCTTTCACGAACTACTTGATTCTTTCTAAATACACTGCATTGTTTTAAAATTTGATCTACTAATGTTGTTTTACCATGATCGACATGCGCGATGATGGCAATATTTCTTATATCAGCCACAAATACTCCATTATTAATAAATTACTGCAGAAATCATCAAGATTATTTTGAAATTAGAAATAATAATGCTTTCAAATTTGGCAAGCTTTTGCAGAGAATGGAAAACAAAAAATAACCTCAGGGCACCTCATTTACATAGCTTCTTAAATCTTGGTCGTTAAATTAAGGTTAATAGGAACAAAAACCAAAAACGTCTGCAATTACAAATATTTCTATTCTATAACCAATTTAAGTACATTCATTTTCTATTGATAGCTGAACCGGACTTAATTTCTAATAAACAATAAAAATTGTTTTAACAAAATTCCTTAGTTTTAAATCAATAATAAAAGAGGATTGCAATAGACCGGACGCTAAGCACGTTGAAAAACATTTTACTTCATCGGATTTTGTTCGAGATGTTTTTATTGGAATGGCAGATGGAACTGCTTTCCCATTTGAATTAACGGCAGAAGAAGCATTTGTGTTAGCAAAACTTTTAGTTTGACCTTGAAGAGAGACTTAGAAATATAAATTATAAGAGGAAATTGGGAATTGAAAAAAAATCACAAACCTTATATTCAGTTATTAAATGAGAAAGAACTAAAATTTTTCAAACAATTTAAAACTCCTTTCCAAATTCAGCTTTTTCTGAACAGCGTAAAATATAACCCGGATTATATTACTTATTCCCCGCGCATGATAATGCACCGTAACATGGCAAATTGTTTTGAAGGAGCACTATTTGCAGCCGCAGTCTTGAGAATGCTTGGTCATAAACCGCTAATAGTAGATTTTATGACTTTTAACGATGATGATCACGTCATTGCAATTTTCAAAGAGAACAACTTATATGGAGCAGTAGCAAAATCAAATACTACAACTCTCAGGTTTCGTGAACCCGTTTACCGCTCAATAAGAGAATTAGTAATGAGCTATTTCGATTTTTATATCAATACACTAGGAGATAAATCTCTTCGGAGTTATTCTAATCCGGTTAATCTCTCAAGATTCGATAAATCTAATTGGATGACGACTGAAAATGACTTAGAATTTATAGGTGATTATCTTTTCACCATTAAGCATAACAAAATACTTGATCCAAAGTCTATCAGATCACTTAGTCCAGCCGATAAGGATGTTTTAGAAATTTGCTTTATTGGATCCGACCCAAAAGGATTGTACAAGCCCAAATTGATTTCCAAGAGATGATAGTTTGAGTGTTAGAAAACGGAAACTTGTACAAAAAATTACATTCATCTAGCTATTAGGATTTTGTGTGAATTTTTAACGGACCAACATTTCGGAATTACCGATTAAACTTTTTTCTAAAATTCTCGATTATCAATTGGCTTGGATAATGGGAAAGTCTGTAAATAAGCTAATAAATGATGCGCAACGTTCAATAGTATTTGGATCACAAGAAAAATAAATCGAAATCATGAAATCAAAGAATATGAAATTAACACCTCCTTTTGAATCAAACGACAATACTATATTACTGAGTGACGAGCAGAAAATTCGGCAACTTTTTGACGACTACTTGAAAATGTATGCTTCTCGTGATGACCGGCTCACTACTTATTTCAGCGAAAACTTTTCCGGTTTTACAGGCGGTGGGGACTTTCTAGTAAAAGATAAGGATGAATGGGTTGCGATCACGAGACAGGATTTCGATCAGGTCAAAGATCCAATCCGCATTGAACTGAAAGATGTCGCAATTCAATCCTTAGCCGAAACGATTGCGGTTGCAACCGGGTTCTTCATAATCCATCTTCCAATCAAAGATCATATTCTGTCACGAGAGACAGCACGCCTTGTATTGATTTTTCGCAAAGAAGCTAATGGCTGGAAAATTTCGCACAGCAGTATTTCAATTCCATACTACTTGGTTCGAGAAGGTGAAATCTATCCTCTGAAGGAATTAGTGGAAAGGAATCAACATCTAGAAGAACTTGTTGCTGAACGGACGATTCAACTGTCCAACGCAAATGATAATCTGCAAAAGACAAATGAAGAATTGGCACAAAAGAATTCGGAACATTTGCAGGCAGTTGAAGCGTTACTGCAAAGCAATCAAAAATTGGAAGCAATAATTTCAGCTACACCTGATGGAATAGGTATGATATCGTTAGATGGGAAGATGCAATTTGTGTCGGATAGATTAGCAGAGATGAATGGATATTCAAAAGAGGAAATAAATGGATTCCTCGGAAAACCTGTAATAGATTTTATTGATTCTTCTTCTCACCAATTATTATCAACTAATATTCGCAAACTAATTGACGGTCAAGCCGAAAATAAGCTTACCGAATACCTGGCAGTAAAAAAAGATAACAGCCGGTTTTTCATAGATGTGAATTCTACGGTTTTATTGGATTCCAACGGCAAACCTAAAAGCATTCTATTTGTCGAACGTGATATCACCGAACGTAAACTTACTGAAGATAAATTAAGAAATTATCGTCAACATTTAGAAGAATCTGAAAGAGAGTTAAAAGAATCAAATAGTGCTAAAGATAAGTTGCTTTCTATAATAGGGCATGATCTAAAAAACCCATTTCAAATAATCAGCAGCTTTGCTGAAATGTTGAAAGAAGATTTTATTGAATTAACTGAAGAAGAAAAAAAGAAATATGTTGAAGTAATATCTCAGTCAGCAAAATCGGCTCATAGACTTTTGGATAACCTGCTTAACTGGGCACAGTGTCAGACCGGCGGAATTAATTTTGTACCAGAACAAATCAATCTTAAAAAGATTGTAGATGAATCTTTAGGTATTCTACTCGCACATGCAAAAAATAAAAACATTGATCTAATATCAGAGATCGATGAAATTACAACAGTCTTTGCCGACAGTAATATGCTCGATACAATTATTCGGAATTTAATTTCGAACGCTATAAAATTTACAAACCAAAACGGTAATGTAAAAATTTCTGCTTCCGATTCCGGAACAATGGTACTGGTCAAGATAGCTGATACAGGTATCGGCATATCGAACAGTGATCTAAACAAACTATTTAGAATAGATGTTAAGAATAGTGAAATCGGGGAGTCATTAGAAAAAGGAACAGGTTTGGGATTGATACTTTGTAAGGAATTTGTTGAGAAACATGGTGGTAAAATTTGGGTAGAAAGCGAGGAAGGCAAAGGAAGTACCTTTTCATTTACGGTACCGAAATATTAGACAACATTAAGAACTGGAAATTAATCTTAGACTTTTTCACGATTAAAATAAAAAATAAACTCTTCGATAATATTGTGTGAGTATTCACCATAAGACGGGGACAATATGCAAGTACCAAGTATTTCTTCAATCGGTTTTTCAACTGACTATTCAAGCACTAATGTTGAACAACTCAAGAAACAAGTAGAAGCCCTTAAGCAGCAGATGCTGGCTGAAAGTCAAAATAAGACGGACAGCAGTTCAGAAAAGCAGAAAAAAATAGAAGAGCTTCAGCAAAGAATTCAACAGCTTGAAAGGCAACTTCAGCGTCTTACAAAAAATATATTATAGCCGTTAAAATGTTTAGTTATTAGCAGCTTTCATTTTTGATTAAATGGAAAGGAATTAAATCATTTCCCGATTAGAAATCATCGTCGAGTTCTTAAAATCTATCCGATCAAGTTTTTTTGTTAAGCAAATACTCTGCTAAATTCGCTCATAAATGATATAACAAACCGTTCTGTCATCTCAAACTTAGAAACATGTAATGCCGAAATTATAGTGAAAAGGCATACTGAGTTCATATACTGTAATAACAAATATTCATGCCACTATCTCAAAATCTGTACAACCATGACTTCAAAAATGTAGAAAAACTATTTACTTGATATTGAGAGTAATTTTAAACAATTTGTAAATCAGTTGAGGGAACAAGTTAGTCCGGCATCAAATCTCATATTCGAAAAAATTCTCAAAAAATAGATGGGGTTCTGAAATGAAAACGTGGAAAATCTATCCTTTATTCCTTCTTTTCTTAATAAGCTGCAGCAAAGAAAACACAGTAACAGAGCCGGCATCCAACAAACAAACCAAAGATATCACTATAATTTATACTAATGATGAACACGGCTGGATGGAAGCAACATCAACACGCGGAGGTGCTGCGGGTATGATGGGTCTTTGGAAGCAGAATGAAAGCTATGCCGAAAATAAACCTTATTTAATTTTAAGCGGGGGCGATATGTGGACGGGACCATCTATCTCAACATGGTTCGAAGGTAAATCTATGACGGAAGTAATGAATAAAATGAATTACAGTGCCGCAGCAGTTGGCAACCATGAATTTGATTTCGGATTTGATAAACTTTTAGAAAGGAAAAATCAATCTAAGTTTCCATTTCTCTCAGCAAATATGAAAAATAAAATTAATGGCGGTTATCCCGATTTTGCATCTCCATATATCATAAAAGAAGTTAACGGTGTTAAAGTTGGAATCATTGGACTAACATCTGTTTATATTACAAGTATTGTGTTCCCTAAATATCTTGAAAACCTTGAATTAATATCTTATCAGGAAGCACTAAACACCGTTGTTCCAAAGATGAAATCCGAAGGAGCTAAATTGTTGATAATTATTTCCCATATGGGTGAAGCGGAAATGAGGACTTTGGCACCAGTTGCTAAGAAAATGGGTATTTCCTTTATTGCCGGAGGTCATACTCATGAAACAATATTGGAAGTTGTAAATGGAGTTACGATTATTGAAAGCGGATCTAATATGATGTCATATTCAGTTGCTTCAATTCATTTAGATGCAGTTGTTGATACGGTAATTAGTATTTCCGCAAACATAAAGGACAACATAGGCGGTAATTCGGATCTAGACGTTAAGAGCATTGTCGATTCATGGAAGATCCAAACAAATAATGAACTCTCCAAAGTAATCGGTTATACAAAAAGTGATATTGGAATTAGTTCGGCCAGCATGTATAATCTGATAACTGACTCATGGCTATATTCTTTCCCATATGCCGACATCTCAATCTCCAACAGAGGCGGAGTAAGACAATCTATTCCTGCTGGCGATATAACTCTTGCGTCGATAGTGGGTATATTACCGTTTGACAATGAAATAGTTGAACTTCAACTTACAGGTGCTCAGTTAATATCAGCATTAAATAGTATAAAGAATGAGGTCTTCGTAGGAGGTATTTCTACAATAGGTGTTTATACATTAAAAGACGGCTCTTCAGTAAATCTTTCTAAGACTTATAGGGTTTTAACTACAGATTTTTATTATTCTATCACGCAAATTCTTCAACAGTATGATGATGTACCAATATATTATAAGGTAAATTGGCGCCAGCCGGTTATCGACTGGATTAAATCTTTGAATACTACAGTCAGCAATCCTTTGGATAATTATTTGGATAAATCACTAAGACAAAGTGCCCAGTATGTGTTTTACTATTAGTTTGTTTTTATAATAAGGGAAAACACTATTAGACAGTAGAGTAAAAAAATTAAAGCAAGGTCTCTCATATTTTTTCATAAAATTTGATATTGTTTATATCGTTATTCGGCTTTGTGAGATAGGAATATCAATTAAATTATAATTAGGATACGGTGAATAGTTGCCGTATGTTTACATCAACAAAGGCAGTAACTTTAGAAGTAGATGTAGACGTAGAAGCAATTCGAAAATCTTCAGTAGATATAAAGCCCTGTCAAAATTAACAATCACTATATCACAAAAAGGAGCATCTGTTATGGCAGAGCGCAAACAAGGATCAGTAAAATGGTTCAATAGCACAAAAGGTTTTGGTTTTATTTCACAAGAGGGCGGAGAAGATGTATTCGTACATTTTCAGTCAATTGTTGGAGATGGATATAAATCTTTAGAAGAAAACGATAAAGTTGAATTTTCGGTTACACAAGGTCCAAAAGGGCTTCAAGCTGCCGACGTTCGCTTAATAAGCAAGAATTAATAATTCTTTTTACAAACCCGCTCAGGCGGGTTTTTTATTTTAAATACCTCTTTTTAATTTCATATAACCTCATTTTCTTTTGCCTTCAAAAATTATACTCCTCTTTGCTAAATGACTTGGATTTATTCTCTATTAAAAGATAAACTGGAAAAGTTTTAGTAAGTTTTACTTAATAAATAATTTAATTTTTAATACGATAATAAAGAGACTAAGGCCATTAAAAATAATTTGGAGGCTAGGTGAAAAAGAGGGACGAAAATTCCCCAAAAGTATTTTCTTCAATTATGACGCTTAGAATTATTTTTATCTATGTATGTCTAAGCGCAGTTTGGATTTTCCTAACAGATTCCACCCTGGGAAAATTCTTTGCATTAACAGAACATAAAATATGGATAGTGATTTTAAAAGCTTGGTCTTATGTTATGCTTACTTCCATATTCCTTTATTATTTGATTAGCAAAGCAATCTATTTTATTAATCTTGCAAAGGAAGAAGCGGAGAGAGCAAACAAATTAAAGACAGAATTTCTTGCGCAGATATCGCATGAAATAAGAACTCCGATTGCAATATCGATGGGACATACAACAATAATCAAAGACCAGCTCGGAGATATGTTAACACCGGAAACAATAAAAAGTATCAATGCAATTGAAACTGCCGATAAGAGATTAATTAGAACCGTAGAGATGATCTTGGACATGTCGGAAATACAGCTCGGAACTTATAAAGCTAATTTTGTAGAAATTGATTTGATAAATGATGTTTTTCTGGAGATAAAAAGTGGATTGCTTGATCAATGTCATGATAAAGGAATTGATTTCAACATTGTTAATAAATCTGATGGCTCCAAAATATTCGGTGATAAAAGAAGTATCCGGCTAATTCTTACCCACTTGATTGATAATGCAATTAAATTTACAGAAAAAGGAAGTGTGGAAGTGGTAATAGAAAAAGATGTGAAAGAAAGAATGAGAATTATTGTTTCAGATACGGGAATTGGAATTGCTCCAGGCTACATAACAAAAATCTTCGAACCTTTTATTCAAGAAGATCACGGATACTCTAGAAAATTTGAAGGTAATGGTTTAGGACTATCTCTTGTGAAAAAGTATTGTGAGCTTAATAAAGCAGAGATCTCTGTTATATCAGAGAAGGGAAAGGGGAGCAAATTTACTGTCACCTTCTCAAAATAGTTGATGCGGTTTATTTAGTAATATTTTTAAAAGAATTAACTTGAATACGCTTATGGGGATAAATTAAAACAAAAAGCATATACTAAATTGGTTCGAAGATAATTATTTTCGAACCTTTTTTTTTGTTGATAAGAATAATTTCATAAAACATTTATTAATGTGTCGCTCATATAGTTTTTGTAACCCAAAATTATTACTTTGATAAAGTAGTAAGAATAATTTCCGTTACTTAAAAATATTTTAATCAATAATTATGAATGAAAAAAAATGAGAAAAAATATAACTAGTAAATTTCTTGTAACTGTATTTTTCGGAATAACTTTTCTAAACATCATAAACGCTCAGACTTTTGAACAAAAATATTTCAACTCGATGCGGTGGAGAATGATCGGTCCGCACCGGGGCGGAAGAACTGTTGGCGCAGTCGGTGTAAGACAGCAGCCGAATGTTTTCTATATCGGTGTAAATAATGGCGGTGTTTGGAAAACTTCTGATTTCGGAAGAGTCTGGGTACCGATTTTTGATGAACAGTCAACCGGTTCAATCGGTGATATTGTCGTCGCACCTTCGAATCCCAATGTAATTTATGTCGGATCCGGTGAAGGTATTCAGCGCCCGGATCTTTCGGTTGGTAACGGAATTTATAAATCGGCTGATGCCGGCAAAACTTGGAAGAATACCGGTCTGAATGACTGGCAGCAGATTGGTGGACTTGCAATCGATCCCAAAAATGAAAATCGTGTTTTTGCCGCAGTGCTCGGTCATCCTTACGGACCTAATACTGAGAGAGGAGTTTACAGAACAATCGACGGCGGAAATACTTGGGAAAAAGTTTTGTATAAAGATGAAAATACAGGAGCTATTCAAGTTACGATTGATCCGAACAATTCCAATATCGTCTTTGCAGATCTTTGGGCGGCTAGACAAGGTCCATGGGAAAATGGTGAATGGAGCGGACCCGAAAGCGGTTTATTCAAATCTATAGATGGCGGAACGACATGGAATAAAATTACAAAAGGTTTACCAACAACCGCGCAAGGTTTGGGAAGAATAGGGGTTTGCATCGCTCCTTCCAATTCTAACAGAATGTATGCATCCGTTGATGCTGGAAAACTAGGCGGAATATATAGAAGTGATGATGCGGGAGAATCATGGGCTAATATAAATTCTGATGGAAGACTTTGGGGAAGAGGTGACGACTTTGCTGAAGTGAGTGTTGATCCTTCTAACTCCGATGTAGTTTATTCTGCAAATATTGTGGTATGGAAAAGTATTGACGGAGGCAAAACTTGGAGTGGCTTCCGCGGAGCGCCCGGCGGAGATGATTATCATCGTATTTGGATTAATCCCGATAACAATAAGATAATGCTGATCGCTGCAGATCAAGGAGCAATCATAACTGTTAATGGCGGTGAAACTTTTTCGAGCTGGTACAATCAGCCAACGGCTCAGTTCTATCATGTTAGTGCGGACAATGATTTTCCTTATAACGTATATAGTGGACAACAGGAAAGCGGTTCAGTGGGAATTGCATCGCGTGGAAATGATGGAGAAATAACTTTTAGAGAATGGCATCCGGTCGGCGCGGAAGAATATGGGTATGTTGTCGCAGATCCGAAAGATCCGAATATTATTTACGGTGGAAAAATTTCTAAGTATGATAAACAAACAGGGCAGACACAAAATATTTCACCGGAAATCAGCCGCGGTGGTAAATACCGTTTTATAAGAACTGCACCAATATTGTTCAATCCGATTGATAACAAAACATTGTACTATGCCGGAAATGTTTTATTCAAAACAATTGATAAGGGAAACAGTTGGAAAGTGATTAGTCCGGATTTATCAAGAGAAAATTGGGAGATACCCGCCAGCGTCGGAATTTATACAAAAGATGAAATGAAAAAAATGCCGAGACGCGGAGTCATTTATACCGTGGCTCCATCATATGTAGATATAAATACAATCTGGTGCGGTACTGATGATGGTTTAATTCATGTTACTAAAGATGGAGGTAAAACTTGGAAAAATGTTACGCCTCCGGAAATTACAAGCTGGTCAAAGGTTTCTTTGATGGATGCAAGTCATACAGATGTAAATACTGCTTATGCTGCGGTGAACAGAATCCGGCTAGATGATATGCACCCTCATATTTATAGAACAAAAGACGGCGGTAAAACCTGGAAAGAAATTGTAAACGGTTTGCCAAGTGATCCGATCAATGTTGTTAAAGAAGATCCAATCAGAAAAGGATTATTATTCGCCGGAAGTGAGACTGCTGTTTATGTTTCATTTGATGATGGTGAAAATTGGCAATCTTTACGTTTGAACATGCCGGCTACTTCTATAAGAGATTTGATAATTAAGGATGACGATCTAGTTATAGCAACACACGGAAGAAGTTTTTGGATACTGGATGATATAACTCCATTGCGACAGCTTAATGCTGAATCAAAAAAAGTGGATGTTATTCTATTTAAACCGCAAGATTCATATCGAGTTCGTTGGAATATGAATACTGATACGCCGTTACCGCAGGAAGAACCGGCAGGGCAAAATCCTCCGGAAGGCGCAATTATAAATTATTATTTAGATGATAAAGCTGCCGATGTTAGTCTGGAAATATTAGATTCACAAGGAACTGTTGTAAGAAAGTATACTAATAAAGATCCGCTCTACAAGATACCGGATTTAAATATTCCTCTTTATTGGATCCGTCCCCAGCAGATTCCTTCTGCAGAATCCGGCTCGCATAGATTTATGTGGGATATGAGATACACACCTCAAAACGTTCCGCCGTCGTATCCGATGTCTGCGATTTATATGAACACTGCGCCAGTTCCAACATCTCCGTGGGTGATGCCCGGAACGTATACAGTTAGATTGGTTGTTGATGGCAAAGAATCTTCACAGACATTTAGGATCAAGATGGATCCCAGAGTTAAAACAAGTAAAAAAGATTTACAGCTTCAGTATGATTTGAGTTTAGCATGTTATTCATATGTAATTAAATGCAGAAGTGCGCTAAAAGAAATTGCTGATAAAAAAGATGCAAGATTTTCTGAGATGGGAAAAGACTTTTCCAAATATTTAAGAACTTTTTCTTCATTACAAAATTTATTGCAGGAGAGTGATATGCCACCGACTTCACAAATGATTAGAACTTTCAAAGAATCTGAAAAAGGGTTTGTGGTAACGTTAAATAATTGGGTCAAAAAATAAAAAAGAAGAATTAATAAAAAATATTTTTTTCATGCAGAGAACATTCTGGATGAACTTATTGAATCTAAACTCATTGGCAGGGAAGTTAAGGCAAATGTGGACGGCGACAGAATGCTGCTTCGGGTTCTAAGAACTGACTTAGGATTAGCCGGTTCTAAATTTGGCTGCAGAGTATATTGAGTTTCTCTTAATAAATAAAATAATTGCGGTAATTGAATGTTGACGAATCCAATTGTTATCGCATTAAGGAATGGACTATCTTCCCAATAATTCAAAATGTCTAAAACAAAAATTTACATCGGTACAGCCGGTTGGTCTTATAAGGATTGGATCGATAGTTTTTATACCAAATCACAAAGTAAATCTTTCGACTGGCTCGAATTCTATTCGCAATATTTCAATACTGTTGAAGTAAACGCAAGTTATTATACTTATATCTCTCCAAAAACCGTTGAGGGATGGATAAATAAAGTAGAAGACAAAAATGATTTTCTCTTCACAATAAAACTTCATCAAGACTTTACACATAAACACAATTTTAAGAACGCTCAAATTGAAGCCATAAAATCAAATCTAAACCAGCTGAAAAATGCCGAGCGGCTCGGGGGTTTGCTCATTCAGTTTCCTTACTCATTCACATTAACAAAGGAAAATGCCAATTATGTAAAAGATCTGGTTGATATCTTTTCCGAATATGAAAAGTTTATCGAAGTCCGGCATAAATCATGGTTGATTGAACGCTTCTATAACTTTGCGGCAAAAAATAAAAGTTCGCTCTGCACAATTGATCAGCCGAATATCGGCGAGGCAGTTGAGTTCAAAACAGTTAAAGCGGGGGAGAATCTTTATATAAGACTGCACGGGCGGAATGAAAAAGCATGGAAGCAATCATTAAATAATTTCGAGAAAGATCAGACTTACGAGCAGCAAAGCGAGCGTTACGATTATCTTTATTCACCCGGAGAATTGCTGGAGTTTGAAAGAGCAATCAAAGAAGTTCTTGATACCGTAAAGAAAGTTTATCTGATTCTTAACAATCATCCGCACGGCAATGCCGTTGCAAATGCTTTGGAACTGATTCACTTGTTAAATGAAAGAATTAAAATCCCGGTTCCACCGGCTACATTGAAAGCGTATCCAAGATTAGGAAAAATTTCTCTCAATTAATTCTACAAGTAAGCATGCATTAATTTCTCTTTACCGAGAGAATCAACCAGCATTATCTCTTCATAACTTGCCGGCTTTTCCGCATCGCCGAAGAAGTCGGCAGCATTCCGGTCTTTTTGCGTGATCGATTTCGCCGTCGCTTCGGTTAGAACGCTGAGTTTATCGACTATTATATTATTGCCGCTCTCCGCATCAACTTTGCCTTCAATTACAAACGGTCCCATGGAAAGAGTGAGCTCAGCAAACTTTGCGTACGCTTGCGGAAAGATCACCGCTTCAAATGTTCCGCTCAGATCTTCGAGGGAAAGAAATTTCATTATTTCGCCCTTGCTTGTTTTAATTCTCTTCGATGCCATATACCAACCGATCATCTTTATCTTTTTGCCGTTATACTTCAGCATGCCGGCAGACGGAACGATCTCTTCAGCTTTTATCTCTTCAAAAAATTCAAGCGGATGCTGGGAAACCATATAGCCGAAAGTATCAAACTCGCAAAGACATTTTTCTTCCATGCTGAAATCGATTCCAGTTACAACTTCTTTTTCCAATTTGATCGATTCATTCACAAACAAATCGTTTGAACTTTCGTCAAGCAATTTTCTGCTGTTGAAATAGACATCGAGCAATCTTAAAAGTGTCGGTCTTGTTTGATTAAAGCAATCCATCGCTCCGCACTTGATCAGAGATTCGCAGCGTTCATAGCCGAGTTTTGTTCTTACTAATAAATCGGCAAGAGAAACATATCTGCCGTTGGCTTCGCGCTCTTTGATTATCAAATCGGCTTCGGAAGATTCAAGATTCTTTATTGCCATTAAACCGATTCTTATTTCTTTAACGGCTGCGCTGTATTCATAATAACTGTTGTTAACGCACGGAAGTAAAATTTTTATTCCAAGTCTCTTTGCTTCAGAGACATAAACAGCGGCAGAATAATAACCGCCTTGATTTGTTAACACCGATGCCATGAACTGCGCGGGATAATGCGTTTTGAGATACGCTACTTGAAAGGAGAGTAATGCAAACGAAGCGCTATGCGCTTTACAAAATGCGTATCCGGCAAAACTTTCTATCTGTTTCCATAATTCGCCGGCTGTTTTATCGGAATATCCTTTTTCTTTGCAGCAGATAAAAAATTTATCCATTACCATCTGCATTGCTTTATGAGAACGCATCTTTCCGCTCATCGCTCTTCTGAGCAAATCGGCTTCTTCCAAAGTCAATCCGACAATATGATGAGCGACTTTTATTACATCTTCCTGATAAATCATAACGCCGTATGTTTCACCAAGATATTTTTCCATCTCTGGGACTAAATATTTTCTTCTCTTAGGATCTTTATGCCGCTCAATAAATTCTTTCATCATTCCGCTTTCGGCAACACCCGGACGGATGATTGATGATACGGCCGTAAGCATTTCAAATGTGCGGCAGTCGGTGCGCTTAAGCAGTGAACGCATGCCGGGACTTTCAATATAAAAGCAGCCGATAGTATTTCCGGTGCGGATTAATTCTTGAGTCGCAAAATCGGCAAATACATTTTCATAATTGAATATATCGAAGCCGGTCTCGTTAATAATTCTTGGGACGGCGTCAAAAATTTTATTCAGTTTTCTGGCTTCCGGCAATTTATATTTTGCCAGATCCAGCACTTCTGACTTGTTTATATTCTCTTCTTTTATCATATTAATGGTGAACATTTGTGCACTATATTATAATTTATTATCGACTATTTCAAGGGCAAAATTGACTAAAAACAACATTTTTCTATGAAAACCATCTTCCACTTAGATATGGATGCTTTTTTTGTCTCGGTCGAAAGGATTTTAGATCCTTCGCTCGAAGGTAAACCGGTAATTGTTGGCGGAGATCCGCATGGGCGCGGAGTTGTTGCCGCTTGTTCATATGAAGCCAGGAAATACGGCATTCATTCGGCAATGCCGATTCGAAACGCTTACCGCTTATGCCCAACAGCTCTCTTTCTTCACGGTCATTACAAAGAATATGTGCGCTACTCAAACGCGGTGAAATTACTCTTAGAAGAAAAATTTCCGCTCGTGCAGCAGGCTTCTGTTGATGAATTTTATTTTGATTTTACCGGATGCGAAAAAATTTACGGCAAGCCGGAAAAGTTTGCCAAGGAATTGCAGGATGAAATCCAGCATAAATTTTCTCTCCCTTGTTCTATGGGGATCAGCTCGAATAAAGGCGTAAGTAAAATTGCTACCGACTTTAAGAAACCGTGCGGAATTACTTTTGTTCCTCACGGAAAGGAAAAAGAGTTTCTTGCGCCTCTTGCAATTGAAAGAATTCCCGGTGTTGGCAAAAAAACTTTCCCAATTTTACGGGCGCGCGGATTTAAAACAATCGGAGATATTGCCAATGCTTCGCCGGATTATCTTGCAACTGTTCTCGGAAAGTTCGGCACGGATCTCTGGAACCGTGCTAACGGTTTTGGCAACGATATTCTTTATGCTGAACATGATAGAAAAAGCATCTCGAAAGAAACAACTTTTAACCAGGATATAGTCGGCAAAACAGAAATTGAAAATCATCTCTTCGAACTAATTGCAAAAGTTGCCCAGCTTCTCCGGAATGAAAATTTTCATGCTGCAACTGTTTCTATAAAACTCCGTTATTCGGATTTTTCAACAATTACGCGTGCAAAAACTCTGCACGAACCAACCGATGATGATAAAATTATATTTGAAACCGCTTCTAAACTTTTCCGCAACGCTTATTCGCGGAGAGTCGGCGTCCGCTTGATCGGTGTTCACCTTAGCAATCTCGATCATTCTTCCGAACAGGGAGTTTTATTTGAAGATGAAGACATCATCCGCAAACGGATGCTCAATGCCGTAACTAAAATCAGAGACAAGTTCGGCTCTAAGTCAATTCATATCGGCGCGGAAGGGAAGGATTAAGATGTTTACTCTTCACGCACATTCCAATTATTCTTTGCTTCAATCAACAATTAAGATTGATGAACTCGTCGGCTTCGCAAAAAAATCGAACAGTACTTACGTAGCGCTTACAGATACAAATGCCATGTACGGTTTAATCCAGTTTCTCAAAACCGCTAAAGAAAATAATATCAAACCTATTCTCGGCGCTCTTATTGACGATCCCAAAGAGAAAGATTTATCCGCGGTTTTTATTGCCAGGAATAATGACGGTTATTCCCATCTATGCAGAATTATTACAACCCGTAAATTAAAAGACGATTTTTCCTTGCCTAATCTTTTCAAAGAACCTTTAAACGATCTTTTCATTCTTACTTCCTCTATCAGTTTATTGAAACAGATGCAGATTGATCTGTCGCTCAGGCAAAATTTATTTGTAGAACTTATTGTGACGGAGAAACAAAAAAATAATACTCGTGTGCTTTATGATTTTGCAAAAGCGAATCATCTTAAAATTGTCGCTACTCATCCGGCATATTTTCTTTCGCCCGAAGATTTTCTTCTTCACAAAGTTGTTTCTGCAGTTAGAAGTAATTCCACTCTTGCCAATTTGGAGAGCGCAGATATTATTGACGAGGAATTCTATCTTAAATCTCCGGCAGAGCTTTCACTTACTTGGAAAGGACTTCCCGAAGCTCTCTGGAATGCCGATAAGATTGCGCAAGAATGTAATGTTGATCTTAAAATAGGCGAATATAAATTCCCAACATTTTCAGTACAGCTGAACGACAGCGCTTTCTCATCTCTCTGGAAAATCTCTTTTGAAGGTCTTACAAGGCGGTACGATAAAATTACAGAGCAGGCAATTAAACGGCTCAATTATGAGTTAGAAGTAATTGAAGAACTTGGTTTCAGCGATTATTTTTTAATTGTTTGGGATATTATACGTGAAGCAAAGAGCCGCGGAATAATTCATATCGGTCGCGGCTCGGCAGCAAATAGTCTTGTCTCTTACTGTCTTGGTTTTACGGAAGTTGATCCGGTAAAACATAATCTTTACTTCGAAAGATTTCTTAACCGCGGCCGCCTTTCTCCGCCGGATGTTGATCTGGATTTTTCATGGAAGGAGAGAGACTCAATTATAAAATATGTTTTTGAAAAGTATGGTTATGATCGGGTCGGAATGATCTCCACAACAGTTACTTTCCGCGCGCGTTCTGCTTTCAGAGAAGTTGCCAAAGCATTCGGTATCCCCGATTCCGAAATTTCCAAGTACAGTAAATTTATTCCGTGGACTTCGGCACACAATCTTCCGAATATTGCCGAGAAATTTCCGGAGACACGTTCTTTAGATTTTAAAAATGAACCTTGGAAAACAATTGTAAACCTTGCATCCAGACTTGCCGGATTCCCGCGTCACTTAAGCATTCACCCGAGCGGAATAATTATTACAAAAGAAAAAATTACAAATTACGTTGCAATGGAATACGCCAAGAACAAAGGGCTCGGTCTAGTGATCACACAGCCGGATATGTATTCCACGGAAGAACTTGGTTTGATTAAAATTGATCTGTTAAGCCAGCGTTCTCTCGGTGTGCTAAAACTTACCATGAATGAATTGAATAAAATTTCGGCTTCTAAAAATAATACAGGGGATATCAGCATCCCGATCTATAATATCTCACTCCATTAATTGCTCCATTAACCAAATATAAAAATATTTTAATGTATGGCGATAAACATCTCACGATCTCAAACTCCGAGATACATCTTTTCAACGCAGAATAATTCCAGTTTTTAATGTTAGGGCAATAGTGCAATTTATTCCGCATGAATTTAAATGAACTTCATAAGCCGGTTTGTTGTTTTCCAAATTAGATCATGGTATTAAAGAGATCAACATTCCATCAAGCACATAAGTAAATGAATACATCTATAGATTGATTTGTAAAGATAATGTAATCAGATCCAGGCGGTGATGTCCTTAGTAAGATTGTCAATTTGAATAATAATAAATAATTCTTGGATGGTACCATGATTATCGGTTTGGACATTTCCGCGATGGGCGGAAAAAACACCGGCACTTCAAGATATATACAATGTCTGCTATCTCAATTAAATAAAACTGAACATGAGATAAAAACATTTCCAATACAATCAATCGATCGATTACCAAAAAGTAACATTCTAAATTCAATTCCATTCATAAAAAGAGGCGGGATTAACCGCCATCTTTACAGAACATTTTTGCTCTCCTCGGATATGTATAATGCCAAAGTGGATTTCGGAATTTTCCCGAATTATTTAATGCCTCTCAATTTCAATAAACCATCTTTAATAATCATTCATGATCTTTCTTTTTATTCTCATCCAGATTTCTATTCAAAAGCATTTGTCTTCTATTACAAAAACCAGTTGACAAAGATTATGAAAAAGAATCCGTTGATTGTCACTATAAGTGAGCACTCAAAGGAAATGATTAATAAATATCTTGGAGTAGATAAAAATAAAATTCATCTGCTGCAGCCGTATGTTGACGCAAGTATTTTCTCAAAAAATCATTTGACGAATCATATCAATGCTGAAAGCCCATATTTTTTATATGTCGGGCATATTGAACCACGGAAAAATTTATTATTCATGATTGAAAATTTTGTTAGCTGGAAATCGAAAAACAGTGTCAAAATGAAATTGAAAATTGCCGGTGAGATCTGGCAAAATTCGGAAGAAATTCAAAACATGATGAAACGCTATTCTCATCATCCCGATGTTGAATTTACCGGGTATGTTGAAGAGCTTGAACTTCACCAACTTTACCAAAACGCTGCGGGATTTGTACATTCAAGTTTTGTAGAAGGTTTTGGATTTCCGGTGTTGGAAGCGATGCATTACGGATTGCCCGTTCTTTGCAGTTCAGGCACGAGTACAGAAGAAATTTCGCAACCACATTCTTTTACTTTCCATCCTTCCATGTGTAATGAGATGTTAATGGGATTTGACCGTTTATATATTGCCGCTCAATCGGAAAAACAAAAATATAAGATTGAATATTCGCCGGAACAGATGGCTGACCAGTTAAATTCAATATTATCAACCGTAATCCAAAAAGAAAATATAATATTCTACTTGAATCGAGCGCACCACGATGAAGTTGAAAATGCAATTGAAAAAACTCTTCTTTATTATAAACTTTTTAACAGCGGATTGGAATTTGAAAGTTTGCATCCTTTTCTGCATGATATAAAAGTAACAAGAGAGCAAATAGATGACGCAACCGAATCATTACTTATGAAGAACGCGATAACAATCAATAACAACAAAATGATTCTTAATACGGAAATTGATTCGTTCTATACTAAAAAAAATAAATCGATCGATCCGCGGTTGGTAAAAAGATTATTAAAAGTGCTAAATAAAATTCCGTTTATAACTCTGATTGCTTTTAGCGGAGGAACCGCCAATTATGGTATCAACAATCATGATGATATTGATCTCTTTATAATTACAAAGCCTTATTCGGTTTATATTGTTTATCTGTTGATCCATGCTATATCGCTTCTCTTCAAATCAAGAAATATAGTGTGTGTTAATTATTTGATTGATGAAAAGGAAATAGTGATAAATACCCCTAATGATTTATATGTAGCTCATCAAATCATGAGTCTGAAACCATTTAAAAATGATGAATACCTTAACTTTTTTATTAGTAAGAATAATTGGGTAACAAATTTCTATCCAAATTATAAGATTCCGGAAAGTTCACATATTCAAAGTTCCTCATTGTATAGAATAAATTCGCTATTTAATTGGGCATTAAACAAAATGTACCGTAAATGGTATCAAAAATTTATCAATAGTTCTGGCGACGGCAACGTAATATTATCCGAACATGTAATTAAACTCCATACTCAGGATTATAGAAAAAAAATATTAGAGGAATTTGATATACAATGGTCTAGATACATAGAGTCTAAAAACACTAATGATATTATCCAGGCATTGGCTAAGTAATGTTATGAATAATATTTTATTAACTCATTCATATTTCTACCGGTTCGATCCTAAACAATGGGAGACTAAAAAACCGTATCCGCCGTTGGGCACTTTATACGCTGCTTCCTATCTGCGGAGTAACGGGTTCGATGTAAGTGTGTTCGATACAAACCTAGCGGAATCAGCTACAGATATTATTCCAGTTCTTGAAAAAAATCATCCTAAGTACTTGATAATTTATGATGATGGTTTTAATTATTTGACAAAAATGTGTTTAACCAAAATGAGGGAATCCGCATTCCAGTTATCCCAAATTGGAAAACAATTCGGTTGTACAGTAATAGTCTCCGGTTCCGACTCGACAGATCATTATGAAAAATATCTTGATCATGGTGCTGATTATATTTTGATGGGGGAGGGTGAAGTAACTTTATATGAACTACTCACATCAATTGAAAGCGGAAATAAAAATATAGAGAAGATAAACGGAATTGCTTTACGGTCCGGAACAAAAACTATTACCACCGGCAAGAGACAAATTCTAACAGCTCTGGATGAGTTTCCATTCCCTGCCTGGGATTTAATTGATATAGATAAGTATAGAAAAATCTGGTTGGATAATCATGGTTATTTCTCTTTAAATATTGCTACAACAAGAGGATGTCCTTTCAAATGCAACTGGTGTGCAAAACCGATTTACGGTACACGGTATAATTCACGCTCACCTAAAAATGTTTCGGATGAAATTGAATTTCTTATTAAAGAATATCAGCCGGATCATTTCTGGTTCTGTGATGATATCTTTGGTCTAAAACCCGGATGGATAAACGAATTCCGGAATATAGTCCTAGAACGTAATATGAAATTCAAGTATAAGATTCAATCAAGAGTGGATCTTCTTCTTAATGAAAACAATATCGACGCACTATTTCAATCGGGTGCAGAAACAGTTTGGGTTGGGGCAGAATCCGGATCGCAGAGAATTCTTGACGCGATGGATAAAGGAACAACAATTGGACAGATCTATAGTGCAACTAAATTATTGAAAGAGAAAAAAATTAATGTGGCTTTTTTTATCCAGCTTGGTTACTTAAGTGAAACTAAAAAGGATATTGAAAAAACAATTGAAATGATTACGGAATTGCTTCCCGACGATATTGGTATTTCAGTTTCTTATCCATTGCCCGGAACAAAATTTTACGAAATGGTCAAAGCAGATTTAGGAACTAAAACCAATTGGAATGATTCCGATGATCTTGCAATGATGTTCCGAAATACTTTTCAACCGGTCTATTATAAAAGAATGCATCATTTTATTCATCGGGTTTATCGAAACCGGAAAGCAATCTCGGCTCTTAAGGCAATAATTAATAATCCGTTTAGACAAAAAATATCAACTCTTAAGACGGCGCTTTCTATCTTTTACTATTTACCTCAAGTTATTATTGATTCATTTTATTTAAAGAGGCTTGAAGGATCGAATTGAATATCCGTCAACCATTAAATTATCTATCCCATCCGCATCAATATTTTCCCATTTTGCTTTTTATTCTTTTAAGTCTGTTTCATATAAAATATGGGATAATTCCCGCATGGAATAATATAAATTCGGATTTCCCGAACTACTACTCTGCATCGAAACTGTTCATAGAAGGAAAAGATTTATCAAATATCTATGATGATTCATGGTTCCAGCAAAAAATAAATGATTACGGCATTAGAGAGAAAGGAAAATTTTCACCCTTTCCGCCCCCAACGGTTTTTGTTATGCTGCCCGGTGCGTTTTTCAATCCATTAACAGCAAAAAGAATTTTTCTTGTTCTCAATTTGATCGTGCTTCTCTTTACTGCATATCTCTTCGCAAGAATTTCTAAACTAAAAATTATTGTCTGTTTGAATTTCATTCTTTTTTCGGGAGCGGCATTAGTGAACAATTTATTGCTGGGACAGCTTTACTTGTTTCTCTTGATGTTTATAGTGCTCGGCTATTGGCTCCTCGAAAAGCGGAAAGAACAATTCGCGGGATTATTCTGGGGAATAGGTGCAGCAGTAAAATATTTCCCTCTTGTTTTCATTCCTCTTTTATTCTATAACAAAAAATGGAAAATTCTTGTCTCCTTGCTTTTGACGTTAATTTTAATAAACACGGTTTCATATTTTATTCTAGGACCGGAGATCTACCGCCAATTTATTGACAAAGTTCTATTCTCCCATTTAAACGGAGAACTCAGCAGCCAATCTAATTATGCAGTTCAGTTTCAATCGTGGAATTCACTTTTTAGAAATTTATTTGTCTATGATATGGCAGAAAATAAAACTCCTTTTATTAATAGTCCCGCCCTTTTTAATATTGCTAGAGTAATTGTTTATTTATCATTTACTATCATCACAGTTCTAGTTTCAATAAAAATTAAAAATGATAAAAATTCCTTCGCTAAATCAATAGCTCTTTCATCTCTTCTTTTATTGGTACTCTCTCCGGCTTCTGCAAGTTATCATTTACTCATCCTTGCATTTCCGGCAATGTTACTAATAACAAGTTCTCTGAATGAAGATTACCCGGCATCCAGTCTGACATTCATTATACTTTTCATTTTAGTGGGGTCTGCACCGTTTCTGTTGCCTAAACTTGGAATCGGTTCTTTGATCCTTCTCTTTTATCGCTTGTGGTTGACGGTTGCATATTTTACTGCAGCAGTATGGTATTTACTAATAAGTAACAGAATGGAGAGATTAAAGAGAGTCTAATTCTTCCGGCTTACAAGTCCGAATGTCAAATTCTCTTCCTGAACGTTATAGAGAATATTGCTCGCGGTATAACCGGAATTCCAAACCATTGTTCCGGAATAGATTTGATCTACGGCTTGTAAAACTTCATTTGTCTTAATCATTTTCATGCATTGGTTGTCACCATTACAAGGTGATATTGAAAAATGATGAACGCACGGACTGCAGTAAATGTTTTTATAAATAAAAAATACATTTTGTTGTTCGCTGTACTCTAAGGGAGAGCAAGGACCGAAGAGAGCAATAGTTTTTTTCTTCAAAGCAAACGCAATGTGCATTGGTCCTGAATCATTAGTGATCATCAAAGAACTTCCGGCTATCAATACAACTAATTCCTTTAAAGAAAATTTGCCGGAGGTATCGGTTACATTTACGCGATACTTTGGATTAATCTCATTATAGATAGATCCAACATATCCGGCTTCTTCAGATGAACCGGTTAGGACAATTTGTTTATCGTGATATTTTTCTGAAATCGAGTTAATCAGATCAACATAGTTGGATTTATCCCATCTTCTTTCGATTCTTAGATCGGAAGCGTTTGGATTGATGACAATATAATCTTTAGACTTATCGAATAAATTTTTGAACTGAGAAGCTGATTTAAAAAATCCGTTATTAAATAAGTCAGAATAATCATAAATCTCATTTACTGCCGAATCGCAACCGAACATTTGCGCTGCCTGAAGATAAACATTTTTTACCGGCGCTTTTGTGTTGAAGTAAATCATTTTGGAATAAACGCCGAGCTGAATCCGGGACTCTTTTCTGTAGAAACCGATTTTGTATTTTGGAAAACAGAATACAGTAAAGAGAGTACTAAAATATGAATAGATTTCTAGATCGATAAAAAGATCAATCCTATTACGCAAAAAATTTGTTATGCTTTTTAGGGAAGTATACGCCAGAGAGACGGCATTCTTATCATCTATAGTCAGAATTGTATCAACGAAAGAGAAACATTCCAAGAGCGGCATGTTTTTGGGAATAGTGACAAATATTATTTCAGCATCCGGATATTTTGTTCTAAGTGAAATTAATAACGGAGTGCTTTGTATTATGCTTCCCATTCCCATGAATTTACAAACCGCAATCCGCTTGATTGTTGAATTATCCGGTTCCTTTTCTTGTTTGAATAATAAGAATAGTTGGAAGATCAAATTCAAAGAGAATACAAAAGGAATTCCAATCAGCTTGTCTATAAATATTTTTGATTTGAGCTTCAACGAGTTAGAATTATCAATCTTTAGCATTTTAAACAGAGGACCTATATAGAAAGTTCATGCTGAACAACTATAAAAAATATAAGAAGTGGAGCAGAAGGTTGAGCACCGTATTCGGCAACTCGGCTAGAAATATAATTCCTGTTGGGCTTAATAGTCTTGTTTCTCTTTTTGTAATTAAATATTCGTCATTTATGACATGGGGCGAACTTGTCTCTTACCTGATCATTTTTAATTTAGGAGCTCAATTGATCGGATGGGGAAGCAAGCAGTATTTATTAAGAGAATTTGCAGTTGATCCCGCGAATGTAGGAATCAATTGGTTTGAAAATCTAAAAGCGCGTTTTCCGCTTTTGATATTTTTCTCATTAGTAGTTCTGCTGATTGATATACCGGGCAATATTAAAGTTATATTGATTACTTGGCAATCAATACTCTTTATCAGCCGATCATTCGAAGTATTGATTTTATTTTTTATAAGAATGCGGATCTTTCTAATTCTTGAGATAATTCTCTCATTCCTTCTTTTGGGAACTCTCTTTTATCTCCAGAAAAGTATAACTATTCAATTTGTTTTAATACTTCTTGCTCTTAACGAATCAATTCGATTAATTGTATACGCATTTCATTTCCGTAAATCGCTGAAGTTTAAGTTTTCTTTTTCTTTGAATTATAAAATCTTATCAGCCGGATTTATTTTTTTCATTTTAGGAACGATTGGAATGCTTCAAACACGGCTTGATCTCTATTTTGTGGCTTTGCTTCTCCCCAAAACCGAATTGGCAATTTACCAGATCCTAATTAATTATATAATTCTAATTCAGGCAGCAACAGGATTTGTAATTCAGCCATTCTTAAAAGAAATTTACCGGATGAATCAAGCGAGTCTTTCAAAATTCTCATTAAAATTTACATTGACAGGATTGCTTGCATCAATTCCAATAACTCTTTCTCTCGCATTCGTTCTTCAAAAGTTATACGTAATCAATTTGAGTTTGCAGATGATCATTCTGGTTTTCATCTACATCGTACCAATTTTTTATTATACAATAAGAGTTTATCTTCTTTATAAAATTAAGAAGGAATCATTAATTCTCGTCAGCGGAATTACGGTTCTTCTGTTGAGTATCCCTCTTAATTATTATTTGATTTCTATCCTCGGATTAACGGGTGCATTGATTTCCGGTGTTGCCGGCGAACTGCTTACGCTTATGTTTTATTTTTATTTCGAAAATAAAGTTGGATTAGTCGGGATTAAAAAAATAAACGTGGGACAAATAGAATTAGGCCAAACATCATAATTAATTATGAACAATAAAATTATTTTATTCAATCCGCGCAGCGCTAATTCAAAACCAAGAATTCCAAATTCTATATTGTCTATTGCCGCTTCCGTAGAAGGAAAGTATGATTACCTAATTATTGATGGAAATATCGAGAAGAACCCTTTGCAAAAAATTGTTAAAGCTATTCAATCCGGTAGCTATAAGTATTTTGGAATTACCGTTATGCCGGGACCACAGTTAAAGCAGGCAATCATTATTTCGAAAGAAATTAAAAAATCATTTAATGATATTAAAATTATTTGGGGCGGTTACTTTCCGTCAAATCAGCCTAAAGTTGTTCTTGAATCGGGTTATGTCGATTTTATTATTAATGGTCCGGGGGACCATGCATTCCCGAATCTTATTGATTCTCTTGAATCCGGAATTGAATACGGTTCAATCAACAATTTGATCTTTAAAAATGATAATCGGATAATTATCAATCCGAAAGATGAATTGTACGACCAGGATTCACTCTTTACACTTCCGTATGATAAGTTGAACGAATTCTATCCACTCAATTATTATCTTGGAAAAACATTTCTCGGCTCAAAGACTATCGCTTATCACTCAAGCGTCGGCTGTCCTTTTTCTTGTTCTTTCTGCGCCATAGTCCCGATCTATAATGCCCGCTGGAAAGGAAGATCGGCACAAAAAATTTACGATGATATTATTTATCTTAAGAATAAATACGGCGGCAATGCAATAGAATTTCATGATAATAATTTCTTTGTATCGGAGAAGCGAACAATTGAATTTTCAGAGCTTATAAAAAATGAGAATATTATCTGGTGGGGTGAGGGAAGAATTGACACGGTTAATAATTACAAAGATTCAACTCTTAAATTGATGCGTGATGCCGGGTGCAGGATGATCTTCTTTGGCGCCGAGAGTGGAAACGATGAAGTACTGAAACAAATGAACAAAGGTGGAACTCAATCAAAAGAACAGATTAAAAAATTTGCAGCACGAATGAAAATTTTTGATATCATCCCGGAATATTCTTTTGTTCTGGGACTTCCCGGAAGTTCCGATGAAGCAGTTATGAAACAAATTGAGGAAGACATAAATTTTATTCGCGCGATTAAGGAAATTAATCCAGAGACAGAAATAATTATCTATATATACAGTCCGGTACCGATGGGTGATTCGGAATTATTCAAGCAGGCAGCAAATAAGGGATTTAAATTTCCGGAAAAACTGGAAGATTGGATCAATCCGCATTGGGAAAAATTTGATTTAAGGAAGAACCCTTTAACGCCTTGGCTTAAAGATGGAATGGTCAATAAAATTAAAAACTTTGAAACCGTATTGAACGGATCTTATCCGACAGTTTCCGATATTAAATTGTCGCCCCTTCAACGAGCAACGATTAAATTGGTATCAAGGATCAGATACAATTTGAAGTTATACACATTGCCGTACGAAATAAAAATTTTGCAGAAATATTGGCTGCGGTACCGTCAGCCGGAGATAGAAGGATTTTATGTAGAATGAAAAAATTATCTGCTTTCTTAAAGGGGAAAAATATTTACAACGCTGAAGATGCATATAATCTTTGGGCTGATACTTATGATCAAGAACAAAATAATTTAATGCTCTATTATGATAATATAATTTTGCGCGATTTATTATCGGAAATGGAATTAAAAGGGAAGTTAATACTCGATTACGGATGTGGTACCGGAAGAAACTGGCCTCTCTTTCTTAAATCTAATCCAAAAAATATTATTGGCTGCGACGTCTCTTCAAACATGTTAAAAAAATTAGAATCTAAATACGATTCAGCTAAAACCTATCTTATTCTTGATAACAAATTGCCTCTCATGGATGATAATGAAACTGATATTATTATTTCTACTCTTGTCATTGCCCATATAAAAAAAATTGATGACATGATTGCTGAATGGAATAGAGTCTTAAAAAAGAATTCGGAGATCATCATAACTGATTTTCATCCTGCAATGCTGGCAAAAGGTGGTTCAAGAACTTTTATTCATAAAAATAGGTCGCTAACAATTAAAAATTATATTCACACTATAACAGAAATAGAAAAACGACTCTCCTCCTACGGATTTAGAACTCTCCGTTTGATCGAAAAAAAGATTGAAGAAGATGTAAAACATTTTTACGTGGAGCATAACGCACTTCCGGTTTATGAAAAATTTGAGGGGACTCCCTTTATCTACGGACTACATTTGAGCAGGTAACATGATTCTGAATAATGTTTACATAATCGGCAAGGAAACTAATCCTTCGTCCATAGAAATTACTGGCTCCAAAATAATTTCTATTGATTCAATCAAAACTAAAAATGGTGATCAAAAAAATAGGATCGTCATCAATTTTGATGATGCAATTGCATTCCCGGGATTGATAAACTCACACGATCACCTGGAGTTTAGTCTCTTCCCAAAACTCGGTAATCGAATTTATAATGATTATGTAGAATGGGGGAAAGATATTCATTCCGTTGACAATGAAAAAATTAAAGAAGTTTTGAAGGTCCCTTACGAGTTAAAATATAAATGGGGACTTTATAAGAATTTGATTTGTGGTGTAACAAATGTGGCGCATCATGGAAACGGTCCCGCTAATTCTTACGGTAATTTGCCGGGCCTCATTAAAAAATATAATTATCTTCACTCGATCAGATTGGAAAAGTATTGGTTCTATAAACTGAATTTATTATTCAACGGAAAACCTTTTGTAATCCATTTAGGTGAAGGGACAAATGTTGAATCATTTAATGAGATTAATAAATTGATAAATAAGAATGTTTTTAAGAAAAAGATCATAGCCGTTCATGGAATTTCAATGAACGAGACACAAAGCAGAGAATTCAAGGCATTGGTTTGGTGCCCGGACTCCAATATTATCCTTTATGATAAAACGGCGACAATTGATAAGTTAAAAATCAATACAAAGATTCTCTTTGGTACAGATTCACCTTTAAGTGCCGATTGGAATCTTTGGAATCATCTTCGCCTTGCACGAAAAATGAATTGTCTTGGTGACGAAGAATTATATAATAGCTTAACAAGAACAACGGCTGAAATATGGAATATCAAATCCTACGGTTCCATTTCAATCAATAACTCTGCTGATATTGTTGTCTCTAAAAGAAAACATAAAAATGGATGGGATAGTTTTTACGACACGAATCCGGAAGATATTCTGCTGATATTAAAACACGGCCTAATAGTTTTCATTGATAAAAATTTGGCTGATCAACACAGGCTACTTATTGAAAATAAGTTTGATTTGATTATTATAAACTCGGTCCAAAAATATATTACAAAAGGAATCAGAGAACTCAAAGAATCTATCAATAAATTTCTTCCGGAATATCAGTTTCCGTTTGAGATCAATTAAACTGTGGGATGATATTCGGCAGTTATAATAAAATGATCTGCCCAGTGGTTGAATGGAAATGTATGTGATAATTTATTCTCAATCCTTGTTAAGAGATTATAGAATCTCGGATATTTCTTTGGGAAATTTATCATATATGGCGGCGGACTTATAGACGCAAGCCCTTGAACTTCAATTATGCTGAATTCATTTCCGAGAGACTTTACTGTTTTTCTAACCGAGTGATAGTAAGTTGTAAATTTAACTCCCTCAACGTTAGCAGCAACACCGGCATTATGAAGTCTTCTAAACGAGGTTTTGAAATTTCCTTTCAATGCGAGAAGTAATTCCCACGGACAGACCGGTGGAATAATTACAAGTGTAACTTTACCTCCCGGTTTTAAAATCTTTCCAAAATTCGCGAAGACGGCGCTCAAATCATTAACACAGTTCAATCCGCCGAAATTAGAAAAAATGTAGTCATAATTATTTTTCTCTAGTTTATCCAGATCGGTAAAAGAAAGAAGCTGATATGAAATCAAGTTTCCTAATTTTTGATTTTCAATTTTTTGTTTCAACTTCTCCAGCATTCCGATCGATATATCCGTGCAATGAATTTTATATCCTTTCTTTGCAAGATAAACCGCATCGAGCCCCGTACCGGAATTTAATTCAAGAATCTTATCATTTTTTTTTAAATGCCGGGCAAGATGTTCATGTGTTACCGAGCGCATCCATCTTAAAATTTCATTTCCTTTTTCGTAAGAGTCAAAAATTTCAGACTGACGGCTGAACGCTTCACTTACTTCTTGGAATCTACCGATCATCTATTATTATCCAGATTTAAATCTGTTTAGCTTATATGAATATATAACAATTATCCGTAATGAGAAATATTGAACCGGCTAAACTGGTGTGACTGATTGAATAATAATTATTATCTGTCATTGAAAGTTCCGCAAAGCGAGACGTGGCAATTGCATTGACCTCGATTGTATCAGCGAAGAACATAAAAAATCTGTGTCGTCTGCGTTCTATTGAGCCCGCTGAATATTATATTTCAATTATGAAATTGAAAAACAAATGCAAACAATAGAAGCAATATTAGACGGGTTTCTTTACAAGAATGAAGTCACCGGATACTGCATTGCATCATTCTCGAATGGCTTGAAAGCCGTCGGTATATTACCGAATGTAAAAGTTGGAGAAAAACTAAAACTATCCGGTGAGTTTGAAACTCACTCCAAATATGGTGAACAGTTTAAGATCGAATCCTTTTCCATCGTCTATCCATCAACAATCACGGGAATTACAAAATATCTCGGCTCGGGATTAATTAAAGGTGTTGGACCGGCAACAGCGGAGAAGATCGTTAATTATTTCAAGGAAGAAACGCTTGAGATTCTTGATGTTGATATAAACCGGCTTCTAGATATTGAGGGGATCGGTATTAAAAAACTTGATCTCATTAAGAAAAGCTGGGTAGAACAAAAAGCGATCAAAGAAATAATGATCTTCCTCCAATCATTTGATATTTCTTCCTCATATGCTTTAAAAATTTACAGAACATATGGCGCCAACTCGGTTAAAATTGTTCAGGATAATCCTTATCAACTTACTTACGATGTCTGGGGAATCGGTTTCAAAATTGCCGACGCTATAGGAAAGAGTGTCGGCTTTAGCGAAGATCATCCAAAAAGGATTAAAGCGGGAATTACTTATGTTCTGAATGAAGCTTCCGGGGACGGACATGTGTTTCTTCAATTGGAAGAACTTATCTCAAAGTGTTACGAAGTATTGGGTACCGATCTGACCGATTCATTAATGCTTTTCCGAGAGATGGAATCGCAAAATCTGATTAAAATTATAAATGAAAAAATTTATCTCTCGTTTTATTATGAAGCCGAAAGGAATATTGAGGAAAAAATAAAAGCTTTATCCGAACGTTCAAGCGAGTTTTCTGAAAAAGAAATAAAATCGATCCGGTTAAATTCAGTCTATTCCGAAGAACAGCTTGAGGCGATCCGCAATTCTCTTGCTAATAAAATTCTGATTTTGACCGGGGGACCTGGCACCGGTAAAACAACGGCACTCAAAGGAATAATCGAATCTTATAAAATATTAAAGAAAAATATTATGCTTGCCGCGCCGACCGGAAGAGCAGCAAAAAGAATGAGTGAAGTGATCGGTATGGAAGCAAAGACAATTCACCGTCTGCTGGAGTATAATCCTCAAGACCATCTCTTTCAGCGTGATGAAGAAAACCCGCTTGAAACCGATCTTCTTGTTATTGACGAAATCTCAATGATAGACACATTATTAATGAACAGTTTGATAAGTGCGGTTAGTCTAAATACTACATTAATTCTTGTCGGGGATGTAGATCAGCTCCCGTCCGTCGGTTGCGGGAATATTCTGCATGATCTGATTCAATCGGAAATTATTCCCACGGCAATGCTTACGAAAATATTCCGCCAGGCTGAAGAGAGCCGGATTGTTGTAAACGCTCATAAGATCAACAAAGGAGAATTTCCAACTCTTCTCAATAATGAATCATCTGATTTCTTTTTTATTCCGGAGAATGATAATTCTAGGATTGCCGATGTTATAACGGAATTGTGTCAGCAGAGATTACCTGAGAAATACGGTTTCGATCCGATGAAGGAGATACAGGTTCTTACACCGATGTATAAGGGCGATACCGGAGCGAATAACCTGAACGATAAACTGCAGAATGCATTGAATCCAAAAAAAATATTACTTGCACGCGGAGAAAAAAAATTTAAGATCGGTGACAAAGTTATGCAGCTGAGAAATAATTATGATAAAGATGTATATAACGGAGATATCGGATTGATCGAAAAAATCGAAATTGAAGATCAGAAACTTGAAATCAACTTCGGCGGAAGAAATGTAGGTTATGATTTTCTCGAACTCGATGATATAACACTTGCATATGCAATTACAGTTCATAAGTCTCAGGGCTCGGAATATCCGTGCGTTATTATGCCGGTAACAACTGCTCATTACATTATGCTTCAAAGAAATCTTTTATACACGGCAGTAACGCGCGCATCAAAGATGATGATTCTTGTAGGATCCAAACAAGCCCTTGCAATGGCAGTCGGAAATAAAAAATCGAAGAAAAGAAATACTTCACTCTTCAGAGCAAACTGAACATTTCAGCACATCTTTTTATAAACTCTAGTTTAGTGGATGAAGAATATTAAATGTAGAGACAATCGGTTCAATTGTCTCAGAAATATTATTTGTAAAGACGCACCGTGGTGCGTCTCAAATGAAAGATTTCGCTTCACTTCTCTAATAAGAATGACATTATTAAATGTAGAGAAGCCTAGAGGGGCGTCTGAAAAACTAATGTGATTTTCATATTTAGAATACAGTAGATGTAATCCACTAAAGTTGTCCCGATTATACTATTTACAAAAATATTTATGAAATGATCTTGTCTACTTCTTGAGAGACTGATAAAAATATTTTATCTTCTTTTCGGATTAATTGATTTTTACATCCCTGCCCAAAAAAAATACATTCAATAAAAAAGGTATTATATGAGCACAAATACATTCAGTGAAAATTTACAAAACATAAGAATGTCGCCTATCGTTAGTATTAGCGAAGAGGTCAGGAAGAAAGCGCCGGAGTATAAATCTGCAACCGGAAAAGATTTTATTCTATTTCAGCGCGGTGAAATTGATTTTAATACTCCACAATTTATTGTTGATGCGGCAAAAAAAGCTCTCGATAAAGGATTTACAAAATATCCTAAATCCGGCGGTGAAGATATTTTTAAAGACGCGATCATTTACAAACTTGATTATTTCAATCAGGCAAAAGGATTTGATAGAGAAAATATTGTTTGTACCGACGGCGGTCAGGAAGCGCTGGAATTATCATTCAAATTATTTGAAGGGAAGAAGGGAGTTGGGTTTGCGCCGTGCTGGAGCTGCGTTCTCGAAAATTTTGTTCCTTATTGCGCTACAAATTTTAAACAGGTTCCTCTCGAACCTGATTTCAGCATCGACTTCGACCGTCTTGATAAAGAACTCGAAGGTGCTGCTTTCTTTTATCTCAACACACCGCAAAATCCAACCGGAAAACTTTTCACGAAAGAGGAAGTGACTGCTATAGCAGAACTTTGTTTGAAACACGGGGCGTTCCTCATTTCAGATGAAGCTTATGAAGCAATTGTTTTTGACAACGCTAAGCACTTCAGTCCAACCTCTCTGGAATATGATAATATAATCAGCACATTTACATTATCTAAAAGCTACGCAATGACTGGCTGGCGTTTAGGTTATCTTGTTACCCGAAATAAACAGATTCCAAAACTCCTTAAGCTCGGTAATTATACACAGACTGCCGGTGTTACAACATTTCTTCAGCATGCCGCCGCAGAAGCATTAAGCAATAAAACCGAAAGTGAAAAAGCGATTGCAAATATGGTAACCGAGTTTCAAAATAGAAGAAATCATTTTTTTGACGGTTTAACTAAAATTGAAGGAATGAGCGTTACAAAACCCGCCGGCGGATTTTATTTATTCCCTAATTTCTCTTCTTTTATTCCAAATAATCTTAATACAGAGGACCGGAAAGTTTATATCTACAATCTTCTCTTTAAGGAAGGCGTCGCATCTGTCTATGGTTCATGTTTCGGGGATTATTTTATCGATAATGTGAGATTTTCATTCTCCACTACACCAATCAACATTATTGAAGAAGGATTGGAGAGAATAAGAAATATCTTCACACATTTATAAAATAAATGTAGAGATGCACTGCGGTGTGTCTCAAATTCTTAATCGAATAATTTATGTAAGAAATTAATGTAGAGACGACTCGAGAGTCGTCTCAAAAAAGAAAATGATTGATGTCATTCTGACTCTGAGCTTGTCGAAGAGGAAGAATCTCAAAGAATTTTAATAACATAATTGTAGAGACGCACTATGGTGCGTCTCAAATAAAAAGATTCTTCTTCGCTTTGCTCATCAGAATGACATGTAAAGTAGATGTTTTGCGGAATGTCTCAAAAACCCAACTTGCTCGAATAATTTAGAAATATCAGCTCTTAATTTTATCTCAATGATCATCAAGAAGATCGAAATCCGGAAGTTGACCTAAAGGGTGTAGTCCTTTTTTCATCCTTTTGCCCGATTGAACACTGCTTAATTCCTTCATAATATACTACACAAAACAACAAACAATGTTGAATAATTTATCCATAAAAATAGGACAATCAATGAATTCGCTGTTACTTAAAGGAAACTGGAAGGAATTTGCAGGGAAACTAAAACAACAATACGCAAATCTGACCGACGATGATCAGCTTTTCAAAAAAGGTAAGGAAGAAGAATTATTGGGAAGATTGCAAAGTAAACTTGAAAAAACTAAAGAAGAGCTACACAACATAATTTCAAAATTATAGAATGCGCGAAGAAATTTAATGAGTTCCAGCTGGAAGAATATCCGGCCAAAAAGAATAAACTAAATGAATATTTCTAAATTACAATCAAGGAGAATTATGAAAATCAAAAGCATCATAGTAACGGCAATAGCTTTGATAAGCAGCCTAGCATTATCAAATGTCAACTTTGCACAGGCAACTAAAGTAGAAACTGCAAAAGAAAAAGTTAAAGCTGCAAAAATTGAGTTGAATGATGCACAGGCAGAAAGCGATAAGGAATACCGTGAATTTAAAGCCGGTGTAGATCTTAAAATTGCTGCTAACGAAAAAAGTATTGAAGAATTCAAAGTGAAGATCAAAACCGCTGACGAGAAATTCAAGATTAAGTATGAGAAAAAAATTGTTGTACTAGAAGAAAGAAATATAGAACTGAAGAAAAAGATAAGTGAGTATAAGTATGAAGGAAAAGATCAATGGGTAATTTTTAAAAGAGGGTTTAACCGTGATTTAAAAGCAGTCGGTAAAGGAATAAAAGATTTATTTTCAAAGAAAGATTAACCTGTGAGCGGTTTTAGTTAGGTACGAGGACAAATTAAGGAGTTCTGCTTCTTCTATAACTTTGTTGGTGTTGTTCTCAACATTCTATCGGATGAAGTTTTAAACTGTATCTGATAAATAGTTTTCATCAAGTCGAAAACTAAAGTTAAAGAGGCAGAATTCAATCTTTAGATGAATCATTTTTCATGAAAGTTATATCAGATAATTGATGAAAATTTTTACGATCTACGTTAGAAAGGACCTGATAATGAGAAAAGTAATTCTACTTTTCATTCTGATTTCAATAAATATCTGCCCGGCACAGAATAATAGAAATGCCCTTACTGACCAGGATTTAGATAAGGTGGTAAAATTAACCTACGAGCTAAATTTTGATGAAGCATATAATTTGATCGAAAACCATTTATCGATGGATCAGTCAAGTATAATCTGGAAATATATGCACGCAATGGTGACCTTTCGTAAAAGCCTCTATCTGCAAATTGAAGGGGAAATAAAAAATTTCGGTGAACAGAAGTCCCATAGAAGACCTGACCTGGATTTTTTCGAATTCAAAGAGATTACACATTTAGGAGATGTAATACTTAACAAAGACCCTAATGATACCGTAGCATTATTTTATACCGGTGCATCTTATGGCTATATTGGATTATCCTATGCTTTAAATGGTGATAAATTTAAAGCCGCCTCCGAAGGGAAAAAAGGGTTGGACTACCATGACAGACTTATTTCATTGTGCCCGGATTGGGCAGATGCCTATTTCGGCCAAGCCATTTTCAATTATTACGCAAGTGATGTTCCGTGGTACCTAAAGCCGGTCTTATGGATCCTAAAAAGAAGCGGGAGTGAGGAGAATGCTGTTAAATATCTTTCTTTAGTTATTCAAAAGGGAAGACTAGCACGTTATGAAGCTCTTGAAATGTTAAGTAAACTCTATATTCGGCAAGGCGAAACCTCATTAGCCAGAAAGGATATTGATGAATTAGTCAATTTAATTCCAAGCGCCAAATATTTTTATTTATATCAATTTGCTAATGAATTCAGGCGTTATGAAATGGATGACGAAGCAAACAAACTACTGATCCACGGTATCGATCTTTCGAAAAATGATAATTTAAACGAAGTCAATAAAAAAACCTTGGGGAATATTTATTTACAGTTGGCAATGAATTATAGAAAGAGTAGTGATTTTAAGAATACAGTTAATATTCTGAAAGAATTTATAAACCGTAATTTGATTCCGGAAGAAGAAACCATGTGTTACTATGTAATCGGTGATTGCTATATTTCATTGGGTGATCATTTCAAAGCTGAAGAAAATTTTAACTGGGTTTTGAAAAACGGAACAGATGAAGATTTTAAAAGAAAAGCAACCAATAAAATGCAAATAATTTCCAAACAGAAAGGATGAGCCGTTCCGTCTTTTTGAAAAAATCCCGCCGCGATAGAAGTATTTCCAATATAGTCCTGAATTATTCTTGAAAAGTTAATGTATAACAATATCGAAGAGAAAGAATCTCAAAGAATCTCCGACAGACTTAATAGTATAATTGTATAGACGACTCGAGAGCCGTCTCAAAAATATTATTTGTAGAGACGCCACCTGCCTGTCGGCAGGCCGGTATACGACGTCTTTACCAATCAGAAAGAAAAGCGCGGGGCAGGCTTGAAAGAAAGGAACCCCCGCATAAAAACATTTCGGGGCAGCCTCCATATCAAGACTGCAAATATTATTAACATGTTCTTTTCTTTGAAGAAAAGAACGAAAAGAACTTGCACTTTAAAAAGAATTGCTAAATCCTCACTTCGTTCTGGGAAGAAAAATAACTCACTCGCTTTTGATAAAATTATATTGAATGCGGGATCAAACAGATTTTTCTTCTTATCCATCACTACGTTCGGATTTTTCACGCAATTCTTTTAATGCGCGGAATTCTTAATAGATTAAATGTAGAGACATCCCGCGGGATGTCTCAAATTCTTATTCGAATAATTTCCGCTTAATAAATAAATGTAGAGACGCACTGTGGTGCGTCTCAAAAACCGAATCTTTCTTCTTTTCTCCCCGCCAAAAGAACGGCGGGTGGGTGCAATTCTTTTAATGTGCGGAATTCTTATTAGAATAAATGTAAAGACGCACCGTGGTGCATCTCAAAAACCAAATCTTTTTTCTTCTCTCCTCGTAAAAGGCACGGGCCAGGCTTAAAAAGAATTGATAAATCCTCACTTCGTTCCGGGAAGAAAAATAACTCACCCGCTATTGATTATATAATATTGAATGCGGGATCAAACAGATTTTTCTTCCTAGCCTTCACTCCGCTCGGATTTTTAGCGCAATTCTTTTAATGTGCAGTTCTCCTAAAAGAATAAATGTAGAGACGACTTGAGAGTCATCTCAAAAAATCAGCGTGCCATGCTTCGCCTTTAATTAGCAAATAAAGATCTTAAGAATAATAAGGTCTTTATAGTCCCATTTCATTCCTCTATTTCATTAATCTTCTTTGACAAATTAAATGTTTTCTATATCTTCATTAAAGGACTACGTGTCTTATGCAAATATTTTTTCATCCATTCTATTTTTAAAAAGAGATGGAGATGCAAAAGATCTTTCTATCATGCAAATAATTTTAATCTTTTATTCTAATTAAAGTATCGCAATAAAAATAATGAATGATCAATCTTTTCTAGAATTAGAAAATCAGCGATTAAAAAATGCTGTTGAAGAACTGGCAATCCTTAATGAAATTGCAATCGCGGTAAGCTCAGCTCAAACTCTTAATTCAATAGTTGACCTGGTTGTTAATAAATGCGTTAAACATCTGAAAGTTGAACAAGCCGTTGTAATGCTTCTAAATGAAAAGGATTTAAATAATCCATTTCAAACAATGATTAGAAAGCAGGATTCCGTTGTCGGTACACTTCCATTCAGATTCAATACATTACTTACCGGATGGATGCTGAAAAACAAATCGCCTCTTCTGATAAATAATCTAAAAGAAGATGTACGATTTAAATTAATCGGTCAGGATACAATAAATATCAATTCACTTTTAAGTGTTCCTCTTGTTCTAAAAGGGGAGATGCTCGGATTGCTGACAGTCTTTAATAAGAAGAACGAAAAAGAATTTACAATCGAAGATCAAAAATTATTATCAATAATTGCCGCTCAGTCGGCACAGGTTATTGAAAATGCGAGATTGCATGAGGAAGAACATGCGTTAGTTAAACTGAGAGAAGAGATGAGACTGGCAAATGAAATACAAGTTAATCTTCTTCCGCACCGCTCGCCGGAAATTTCCGGTTACCAAATTGCTGGAAAGAGCATCCCGGCTAAAGAAGTCGGCGGCGATTACTATGATTTTATTTCTCTTGAAGATGAAAAATTAGCTTTCTGTTTGGGAGATATATCTGGAAAAGGAATTCCGGCAGCGTTACTTATGGCAAATTTACAAGCTACATTACGGGGACAAACCCTTCTTAATTATTCTTGCAAGGATTGTATCTCTTTCGCCAACAAACTACTCTATCTTAACACCGATGCTAAAAAATACGCAACATTATTTTACGGAATTTTAGATTACAAGAAGAATCAAATTAGTTATTGCAACGCCGGTCATAATAATCCAATCCTTATTTCTAGAGATAAAAAAATTGAGAGACTTAATATCGGCGGAATTGTGGTCGGAATTATGCCGGAGTTTCCTTTCCAGGAAACCTCCGTTCAATTAAATGACGGCGATCTTTTATTTTTGTTTTCGGATGGTATAACGGAAGCGATGAACGAATCCGAAGAAGAATATGAAGAAGAAAGATTAATTAAATCTCTTTTGGAACTGCATGATAAATCGGCAGAGGAAATTATTGAGAACATACTAAAAAGAGTGAATGAATATTCGAATCACACCGAACCGATGGATGATAAAACAATCGTGGTCATTAAATATGAAAAGTAAAGGTTTGCGTTTGTAAAATTAATCGGTAACTCAATTTCCGTCTTTATGAACCGGTAAACAGAAATTTCATATATCGATCTATCATTGTACAAATAATTAATGGAATTCAAATTCTATTAAACGGAGAAATAAAAATCTGCATGGAATTGATTAATTGAATAATCTGATCGGTCAGACAATTTTGCATTATAAAATTGTAGGACAAATAGGGCAGGGAGGAATGGGTGAAGTCTATCTAGCCGATGACATCAAACTTGAAAGAAAAGTAGCTATAAAATTCTTGCCTCACCAACTTGCTTTAGAAGAAGTCAGCAAAGAAAGATTAACAAGGGAAGCTAAATCCGCATCAGCGCTTAACCATTCTAATGTGTGCACTATTCATTCAATCGAAGAATTCAGAAATGGAAAGAATGACAGTCCGGAACTCTTTATTGTAATGGAATATGTTTCCGGCACTACACTCCGAAAGAAAAATGAAGAAGGACCTCAAAAAATTAATGACGCATTGAATTATGCTATTCAAATTACCGAAGCTTTAACGGAAGCCCATTTGAAAGGGATTGCTCACTTGGATATTAAGTCGGACAATATTATGATCAATTCCCAGAACCAGGTGAAGGTTATGGATTTTGGTTTGGCTCGATTTAGAAATATGGATTCTGATCAGCACACAAAAGAATTCAGCGGTACTGTCGCATACATGTCTCCCGAGCAAGCGTTGAGTTTACCGGCCGGATTTCCTTCAGATATTTGGTCGTTCGGTGTAGTCCTTTATGAAATGGTGACAGGCAGACTTCCTTTCATCCATGAATATGATGAAGCAATTATTTATTCGATTGTTGGTGAAGAACCCGATCCGCCTTCTGCATTACGAAGCGATATTACACCCGACCTTGAAAAAATTATAATGACATGTTTAGAGAAAGAAATTGAGAAAAGGTACAGAGATTCTCAGCTGCTTCTTGCTGACCTTAAAAAAGTTAAGAAAGAAATTGATTCCGAGAGCATTAGGAGGAGTTATCTTGATGAACAAAAGAAAGAAATAAAAAAAGAGACGGAGCAAAAGCAGGCAACAATAGTATTTATTAAGATCAAAGAATATTCGGAGATGCTTGATAAATTGGGTCACGAAGATTTTGTTCTGCTTCTTGAAAAATGTTATGAGATCGTCAACGTGGTTGCAATAAAATACGGCGGCACAATCAATAAAACTCATATGAGTGATTTAATATTGTACTTCGGTTTGCCTGTTACGATAGAAAATTCTGCACAGAAAGCTTTGAATGCTGCAATAGAGATTTCAAAATCATTTTCCGATTTGGGAAAGAAAAATAATCTATCACTAAGTCTCGCTATCGGAATAAATACTGGAATTGTTATTGCCGGAAGTATTTCATCAGGCTCCAAAATGGAATACACTGTAATCGGCGATACGGTTGAAATAACTTCTAAACTTCTTGAATTAAGCAGCGGCGGGCAAATACTTGTTGGACCGATAACTTACCGTTACACAAAAGATAATTTCGAATTTAAATTTGCAAAAACTCTAACATTAAAAGGGAAAAGAGACCCGGTAAAAATTTACGAATTTGAATCTCTTAAGACGGAAACTGATCAAGCTTTCGGCATCAAGAGACTAATTCATTCGGAGATGGTTGGCAGAACCGTTGAACTTAATAAACTCAAAGCTATTCTAAAGAGTGCTGTTAACGGAGAAGGACAGATTGTAACAATAGTTGCGGAAGCCGGAATAGGTAAATCAAGATTGCTCTCCGAATTTATGAAAGACGATCTTCTACAGCAGACGATTCTGCTTGAAGGGAAAGCTGTTTCAACTGCTAAGAATGTCAGCTTCTACCCCATAATTGAGATTCTTAAAAAGTGGGCACATATCAATGAAATTGACGATGAAAAATTAGCTTTTTCCAAACTGGAAAATTCAATTCAAAGATTGTTCAATGAAGAAGCTGATGAAATCTTTCCATTTATTGCCACAATAATCGGATTCCGTTTAAGCGGAGATTATGAAAAAAGAGTAAAAGAAGTTTCCGGCGACTCACTGAATAAATTGATCCAGAGAAGTATGAGGCTTCTCATATTAAAAGGTTCGCAGATAGAACCGGTGATTTTTGTAATTGAGGATTTACATTGGGCAGATCAGTCATCAATTGAACTGATACAATCACTTTTAAGAGTGACTGAAAATAACCGGATATTATTTATCAGTACAATGAGATCAAATTCTCAGGAGATAAGCGACGGAATCATTTCTGGTATCAAGGCTAAGTATTCTTCAATGTATTCCGAAATTAAATTAGAACCGTTAAGCGGAGGAGAGCGTGAATTACTTCTTCAGAATCTACTCAGAACTGAACTCCCGGTTCAATTAAAAAATTCTGTTTCAAAAATTACAGAAGGGAATCCTTTTTTTATTGAGGAGGTAATCAGATCATTAATTGATGACAATATAATTGAGATAAAAAATGATCAGTTCGTTATCTCAAAGCATTTGGAAAATATTTTTATACCGGGAACAATAAAAGATCTTCTTCTTTCCAGAATTGATAAGCTGGACGAACCGGCCAAAAACCTTCTTAAAATAGCTTCTGTGATTGGAAGATATTTTCTTTTTGATATTCTGTCTAAAGTAGCGGGCAAACCCGGTGAGATTAATCTGCAAATTAAGTCACTCGAAAAATTAGAATTGATAAATGAGAATAGAAGTTCAAAAGAACGTGAATATTTATTTAAACATGCTTTGGTGCAGGAAGCTGTTTATGAAACTTTACTTCCCAGGAATAAACAGGAATTACATCTTAAAGTTGCCAATGCTGTGGAAGAACTCTTCTCGGAAAGACTTAATGACTTTTATGAAACTCTCGCTTATCATTATAACCTTGCCGATGATAAAGAGAAAGCTGAAGAATATTTAATAAAAGCGGGCGAGAGAACAATGCGAACGGCTGCGTCTTATGAAGCGTTAAACTATTTCCAGGAAGCATTGAAATTATATCTGCAAAAATACGGCGCGGCTGCAGATAAAGAAAAAATCTTTATGCTCGAAAAAAATATTGGTTTTGCATTCTATTATAGAGGGTACTTTCACGACGCAGTTGAACATTTCAATAAGGCTTTACAGGCAAGGGGTGTAAAAGTTCAAAAAAATAATATTACAGATACATTAAAAGCCGTATTTGATTTATCGATGTTGGTTAAGCATTTATATCTTCCTACCGGCATGAAGAAAATGCCGAACGAAAAAGAAAATGAATTGTTCGATATTCTATATAAAAATGTTACGGCATATGCCAACTATGACGGTAGAAAAATGTTTTTTGAATTGGTATATCTCACGCGGCTAAAAATAAAGTATCAATTGAATGGCGAAGTAGGTTGGGAAACTTATGCATCAGCAAGCTCGCTTTTCGGATACAGCGGAATTTCATTCCACCTAAGTAAAAAGTTTATTGAGAAAGCCAAAGAATCTGCACGTAATAGTAAAGCAGAAGAAATATACGACACGGGTTATGATGAAATAGTTTATTACTGTCTGAGCGGAAACTGGAAGAGCTTTTCAAGAATAAATGAAAAATTGCTAGAGTATAATCTTAGAGCCGGTGAAATAATCAAAGTCCAATATCAAATTTGCTGGGCTTTATATATAACTATATGCAGAGGCGATTATTCATATTCAGAGTATCTCATTCAAAAGGGAAATGATATTAATGAAACATTCGATTTTGATTTTGGAAAATTATTTATTCTTTCTATGAGCGGTGATTTGGCGCTCCACCGAAGAGAATTAAGAGAGGCGATTACAATATACAGCGACGCATGTGAGCTAGCCGTAAAATTGGGCGTCAATACATGGCTTATCGGTTTATCGGGTAAGATGGCAAAGGCATACATTTTATTAAATGAATATACTGCCGCGAATGAAGCCCTGGAATTAGGTGAGAAGACACTGCATGAAGCCGATGCACTCACACCAATGCTGTTATCATATTATGTCGCTTATAAATTATTCTGTAATGTGATGATTTATGAAAAAAAAAGTGCTGAGAATACGGTTGGAAAAAATGATCTTCATGATCTTGAACGGGAAATTAAAAAATGTATTAAAGCAGCGGTAAAAGTTTCGAATAAAGTTGCTGAAATTAAACCCGAAGTGGAAAGGTTTATCGGGACATATTATTTATTCAAAAAAAATCCTCAGAAAGGATTGGCATATTTTCAGAGAAGTATTGAATATGCTTTACATCTGGGAGCTCTTCCGGAATTGGGAAGATCATATTTCGAAATGGGGAAATACCTTTCACAATCAAATTCTAAATTTAAAAACAGAGGTGCAGATTATTACCTTTATGAGGCTCAAAAAATATTTGAGCAGTTAAATCTAAAATGGGATCTTGAAAAATTTAATCAAATATCTTAACATAAATGAAATCTAACAGTCATTGTCTATTTATTTTTTAATTATAAATTCTTTAGGAGAGAAAAATGGGAAATCTTTTTCAAACCGGCATCGATGGTTATTACCATCCTGCCGATGAAACTGAAATAAAAGATCTAATCCTATACGCAAAAAATGAAGGGAAGAAGATACGGGTTAGAGGAGCAGCTCATTCCGTCAAGGACTCAATTTATACAAAAAGCGAAAACGGAATTAATATAATGCTTGATAAATTGCTAGCTGTAAATATTGATAAGAAAAATATGCGTGTAACTGCGCAGGCGGGATGCCATCTTGGAAGAGATCCTTACGATCCGTCCGGTACATCGAATTTAATTAATAGTCTTTTCTACCAGCTTGACCAGGAAGGTTTGGCTGTGCCCGACATGGGAGGAATAATTCATCAGACTGTTGGAGGATTTATTTCAACCGGTTCAGCAGGCGGTTCGGTGATTCATGCTTTTAGCGATCAGATAATGGCTTTAAAACTTATTGACGGAAACGGTGAAACTCATATTCTTACAAGAGAAAGCGGCGATGATCTTTTCTTTGCAGCCGGTGTTTCATTCGGTCTCTTCGGAATTATAACCGAGGCAACATTTGCTTTAGTAAATAAATTCAATATTAAGGGAAGTGAATCCACAACATCTGTAGTTGATTGCGAAGTTGATCTATTCGGTAACGGAACAAATGGAAAACCTGGTTTGCAAGAATTTCTTGTTAAAACCGAATACACGAGATTGATGTGGTGGCCGCAAAACGGTTTTGAGAGAATAGTAGTCTGGAAAGCAAATCAAATTCCTTCGTCAAATGATTTTAAACCTCAACCGTATTTAGAATTCTCGTTGATGTGGGGAACAGAAATTCCTGAAGAATCTGCTGGAGGTTTATATTATTCGGTAGTAGGCAACTGGAAAAATTTGGAAGATTCATCCATTCCTTTTTATGTTAAATGGATTATGAAATTGGCAGGATGGCTTTATCCTAAACATATTCTTCCTAAACTTCTTCAATTATTCGTTCCATTGGATCCGGAAAAAACTCCTCCCGGTGCTCAACAGTTTTGGGATATTTGGTATCGGGGACTGCCGATGGATAACCGTGTGAATGACAAACTTATTCCTGTTGAGTTTACTGAGATATGGATACCAATAGATAAAACTGCATTAGTAATGCAGAAGTTGAGAGATTACTATGCAAAAACTGGCTACGCTGCATCTGGTTCTTTTTCTACTGAAATTTATGCTGCTAAGAAAAGTGATTTCTGGCTCAGCCCCTCATATAACCGTGATGTTATTCGTGTTGATCTTTTCTGGTTTAAATATAACCAGGGCGATCCGGCAAAAGTTTTTTATCCACAATTTTGGGATTTATTGATGAATGAAAAAGATTTTAGTTGCAGGTTTCACTGGGGAAAATATATGCCCATAAATCCGGATTATCTTAAAAAACAATATCCCAAAATGAATGAATTTCTCTCATTCAGAAGTAAACTAGACCCGTCTAATATTTTCCTTACTCAATATTGGAAGGATCGATTGGGAATTTAAATGGATGTAAAATTTTTATTAATTTATTTAAAAGAGTTATATGAAAGACTCAACATTTTATTTCCGGAAAATATCTGAAAATCCTTCCAGCAGGAATGGAAAGTTAAAGCCAACCATGGGAATGAGGGAATGAATCATGCTGGAGAATAGTCTGGTAGGCAAAAATATTTTGCATTACAAAATAATTGAACAACTCGGACAGGGTGGGATGGGAGTTGTTTATAAAGCCGAAGATACCAAACTTAAAAGAGAAGTCGCTATTAAGTTTCTACCCGGTTTAGTTGCTGTAAATAAAGAACAGCGAAAACGGTTTACGGTTGAAGCGCAGGCAGCAGCATCATTAAATCATCAGAATATTTCTACAATATATTCTATTGAAGAAACTCATGACCAGATTTTCATTGTGATGGAATATATAGAGGGAGAGGAATTAAAGTCATTTATCAGTTCCGGAATTAGTTCCGGTGAGCGGATAACCCGGCTTTCATCGCAAGGATTAAACGATATTATCAATTATGCCGTGCAGATAGCAGATGGTTTGGAAGCCGCTCATAATAAAGGAATTGTGCACAGAGATATAAAATCACAGAATATAATGATCACAAAAGATGGCAAGGCTAAAATAATGGATTTCGGCCTTGCTAAAATTAGAGAGGGGAATCAGCTTACACAGATGGGGACCACAATAGGAACAATTGCATACATGTCTCCAGAACAGGCTTCGGGAATTGATGTAGATTACCGCTCAGATATATTTTCATTCGGTGTTGTTCTGTATGAATTAATTACAGGAAAGCTTCCATTCAGAGGAGATTACGATCAGGTGATTATCTACTCTATTCTAAATGATGAACCAGATCTGACAATTCTTAAACAACAGAATTGTCCTTTGCAGTTAATTGATATTATTAGCAAGTGTCTGGAAAAAAATCAGAAGACCCGTTATCAATCAACCGCGCAATTGTCAAGTGATCTGAAGATGATTCAGAAAATTCTGTTAGGCGGAATAAAACTTTCGTTTTTCGAAAATGTGAAAGCACTTATTAAAAGTATTAAGATAAGAAAACGGACAGTTTACATAACCGCGCTTTCGATTTTAATATTTGCGGCAATTATTCCTCTTGCCGGGGGTAAAAATATTTTTTTCTCAATCTTCAGCACATCCGGAACATCGGCAGAAAATCATTTACTCATACTTCCGCTGAATATAGTTGGTGGAGACGCGACCAGGCAGGCTTTCTCCGACGGTCTTGTAGAAACTCTTTCAAGTAATCTTACACAAATAGAAAGATTTCAGAGTTCATTATGGGTTGTTCCTTCGAGCGAAGTTGTACAGAATAAAATAAAAAGCATCAGTGAAGCTCATAAAATGTTCGGAGTAAATCTGGTTGTAACGGGCAGTCTTCAGTTTATGAATAATTTATTGAGACTTACTTTAAATCTGGTTGATGCTAAAAATCTGAGACAACTTAATTCCTCAATCATCGATATAAAATCTGAAGAAATTTCTTCAACTCAGGATAAAGCCGTGATTCAATTGCTCCAGATGCTTCACATTGAAATGGAGCCGCAGCTAAAGGATATTATGGATGCAGGCAAAACTACTGTACCCAAAGCATATGAATACTATGTTCAGGGAAGAGGAAATCTGCAGCGCTACGAGAATCTTGAAAATATTGATCAAGCTATAAATTTTTTCGAATTGGCTGCAGGCAGTGATAAGAATTATACAATGGCATATGCAGGTTTAGGTGAAGCCTACTGGCGTAAATATGAAATAACAAAAAAACCTGAATTCGCAGAATTCGCAATGACAAAAGCTAAAAAAGCTTTTAAACTTGATAGCCTTCTTGCGCCCATTAATGTTACTCTGGGAATGATTTACTCAGGCACAGGCAATCATACTCTTGCAATCGAAACTTTCAAACGCGCTTTAGCGATTGAACCGTCGGATGCTGCGGCATTACGCGGTTTAGCAAAAGCATATGAATCCTCTGGTGATATTTCTGAGGCGGAATCAACTTTTAAACGGGCAATCAAATTAAAACCTGATTATTGGGCAGGCTATAATGACCTTGGTGTTTTTTATTATAAGCACAGCCGCTACGAGGATGCAATCAGTCAGTTCAAAGAGGTTATAAGACTAACCCCAGATAATTACAAGGGATATAATAATGTCGGAGGAATTTATTATCTGCTTGAAAGATGGGGGGAAGCACGCGTTATGTTCGAGCATTCACTTAAAATCCGGGAGTCGTATAGTATCTATTCAAATCTGGGGACACTCTATTATATAGAGGGAAGATTTGAGGATGCGGCAAGTACTTATAATCGCGCACTGGAGCTAAACAGCAGTAATTATTTAACGTGGGGAAATCTCGCAGCTGCTTATAATGCTATTCCAGACAAAAAAGAGAAAGCAGTTGAAACTTACAAACATGCAATAGAAATGGCTGAAGGACAGTTAAAAATAAATCCAAATGACAGTGAAATTATATCTAATCTCGCGGCTTACAATGCTGATATAGGAAATGGAAAAAAAGCGCTCAACTTATTAACCAGATCACTGAAGATCGCTCCCGATGATATACAGGTATTTTATCGTGCGGCTACGATTTATGAACATCTTGGCAATAGAGAGAAAGCGTTATTGTGGATTGGCAAGGCTATAGAGAACGGGTATTCAAAGTCCGAAATTGAGCATCAACCGGAATTGAAAGATTTAGTTGCCGATGCACGTTATAAAAAAATATCAGAGAATTATTCTGTTAGTAAATATTAATAAAATTTATTTTTTCTTAAAGTCATATTTATTCAATAAATAAAACATGTTCAAATCACAAAATATGGAGGAAGTAATGAAGAACAAATTAACAATCCTAGCGTCAGGATTGATACTAATTATGTTAGTAATGGGATTAAATCTTTTACCAGGATCCCCTTCTCCAAAAGTAGTAGAGATAAAGGTAATGAAAGTCGGGGGTATCTGGAAAGTTATAAATGTTACAGACTCTACTTCTAAAGAAGCACGTGTAAAAAAGAAAGATACAATTGTTTGGACTCTAGTAGGCACCGACGCCAATTTCCAGCTACCAGCAAATTTGTTAGATGCAGTAACAAGTGATGATAGTATTCAACCGGGAAAAATTAAATTTGTAAAAGATGGTAAAAAATTGAAACAAAAAGTGAAAGATAGTGCTGCAGCCGGTACTTATATATATTCTGTTTTTTGTATTAAAGACAGTGTCAATGCAATCGGCGGCTCGCCGCCAAAAATTATCATTGAATAAAATAATAAACTTGAGCTTTGATATTAAATGAAAAATAATTATGGCGGGTGAACTGATTCATCCGCTATGGGTTTCAAAGAATTCATAAAATAAATTATAATCGGTGAAACGATTCATCACTATAAAATTCTAGAGAAACCGGGTGATGTATTCAAAGCCCAGGACACAAAGCTCGACCATTTTAAGGTGCTGAAGTTTCTTCCTTATCCTAAGATGAATGAATTTCTATTATTCAAAAGTAAGCTGGAATCGGCGAACGTTTTTCTTACTCAATATTGGAAGGACCGTTTGGGAATTTAAATTAACATAAGATTATTCTTACTTACTAAGAAGTTGATCTCAATAAAAATAATTCTCTTAAGGCGTAGAAACACAAAAACATTAAATGCAGATAAATCTCATGAAGTATCTCAAAAAAAATATTATCTAAATATCTAACTTTCATTAGATTGTGAGACTTCATCATAGGTGATGACAAAAGTGATGACAAAAATTTAATTAATTCGATCCTGATATCATCGCTGAATTTAGTAAGTGGGAAAAACTAAAGTTGTGAGAAACAGAAAAGCCTCTTATGGAGGCTTTTCTGAAGAAGGCGGAGAGAGAGAGATTCGAACTCTCGGTAGCAGTTTCCCACTACGACGGTTTAGCAAACCGTTGGTTTCAGCCACTCACCCATCTCTCCGTGCTGAAATATCATTACCAATAATTTTCGATGCAAATATAATACTTAACAATGAATTATATAGAGAAAAATTCTTTTCATCTAAATTTTTAATCGATTATCCTTTCAGCTTCTTGTAACCAAAGACTATTAAAAAGAGTAGAAACGCCGTCACTACTGCTGTTGGTCCGCTTGAAAAATCGAATTTGAATGCAATAAAGATTGAAATAGGCGGTACTATCGCACCAACTAAAACAGAGATTATAAAAACATTTTTAACTTTTTTGGAAATCAATATTCCGATTGAAGCCGGTATTATTAAATACGCAAATGCAAAAACATCACCAACAAAACGTGTTGTAAGAGAAATTCCGGTTCCGACTACTAAATAAAAAATAAGGAGCCACATTTTTGAATTAATTCCATGAGCACTCGCAGATTCAGCATCAAAGGTTACGAATTTTAATTGCTTTTGAAATAATGCAAAGATAGAAACTGTGAAAACCAGAATGGCTGCAAGTGTGAAAAATTCTGTTTGACTAATAAAAAGAATATCACCTTTTAAAATTGATTCAACCTCGGATACATCAGCAATAGGACTTTTTTGAATGAACATGATCCGGACTGCAATAGCTACAACAAATATAATCCCGAGTATTCCATCCTGCGTAAGAATTTTCTGCCGGTGAGTTTGAGAAAAAACAATTACGGTTGAAAGGGCAAACAATAAAGAGTAAAAAGCCGGCTCGAAGTTATGGAGTAGAGAATCTTCTTTTATTGTCGTACCTAATAAAGAAGCGATGAATGTTTCGATGTGTATAACGTGCAGAAAAGAAAATGCAACTCCCGCAATTGCAACCTGGGTTAGCACAGCGCCGAGAAAAACAACTCTTTGAGATACAATAAAGATTCCAAGAAAGCCGCAGATAATTCCCGCTAAGATACTGCCGGCAATTGCATAGGGGAATAGTTCGATTAATTGATGTACTGTTTCCATTATAATTTCTTCATATGTTTTGGTGTAATGATATATTCTCCGTCAGCTTGCGATACATGAAAATCGGAAGAATATATTTTTTTTAAATTTTCCTCGGAAAGGATCTCTTCGATAGGACCGAACTGAAAATAATTTTGGTCGAGAAGAATAATTTTTTTAACAATATTGGCTACGTCTGTTAGAAGATGGCTGACAAGAAATATTGTTAAGTTCTTTTCATCGTGTAAGCGTGATATCAAATCGAGAAGAGAATAATGAGAAGGAGTGTCCATTCCGTTTGTCGGTTCATCTAGTATTAAAACTGAAGGTTCAACGGCAAGTGCCCGCGCTATCAAAGTGCGCTGCCTTTGTCCTCCGGAAAGAGAATTATAATTTTTATCTTTCAAATCATACATTCCGATGTAACTAAGAGACTCTTCGACAATTCTTCTATCTTCAGCACTGATTCCTGAAAATGGACCGGAAAGCGAATATCTCCCCATCATCACAACATCAAATACCGAGTAAGGAAGAAGAGGCTGAACCGTATCGCGCTGGGGAACATATCCGAAGCGCAGGTTCTCTCTTGAAATTTTTCCGCCAAGCAGCTTGATATTTCCAAGAAGCGATTTTAGAAAAGTTGTTTTACCGGCACCGTTCGGTCCTACAATACCGATAAAATCATTTTCCATTATTGAAAGATTTATCCCGGTAAGAATAATTGTTTTACCGTAGCCGACGGATGCATCTGTAAATTTTATGATTTCTTTATTCATGTTCGGTCAACTGTTTTGAACAATTTGGTTAACGATATAATCCATCATTTCTATATATGAATTAACATTTTTCAATCCGAATACAGCCGTAGGAACTTTAACAACCTTTACTCCGGTCAATTGCGCAAGTTGATTAGGAGCCGAATCGCTGTAATAATTTTCCATCACGATTGTTTTGATTCCTTTATTCCTAATTATCTGAACCAGCTCGGCATTATGAGAAGGGGATGGTGAAATACCGGGTTTCGGTTCAACAAATCCAGCGCTCTTGATTCCGAATCTGTCGGAGAAATAGATCCAACTTGCATGAAAAAAGAGAAAAGATTTTCCTTTTACCTGCGCCATTTTTTTAGTCCATTCATCGATTTTTTTATCAAGCCGTGAATCAAAGTCGTCTAAATTTTTCTTAAAATAGCTTTCATCCGAACTCGATTCCGCTGAGAGTGCTTCGTAGATTTCTTTTGCCATAACTTTTGCGTTTAGCGGATCGAGCCAATAATGCGGATTTCCGTAAGGATGAACGTCGCCGTAACTTGCATCGGTTTTATAACTTGGAACTTCTTTTTTATCTATATCTTCCGAAAGATCAATAACTTTTAATTTGCTGTTTCTTGAGCCGTCTATTAATTGGTTGGACCACATTTCCAATGCCATTCCAATCCTAAAAAATATGTCGGCATTGCGCAATTTTATCATATAACTTGGGAGAACCTCTACAAAATGCGGATCTTGATCTCCACGCGCAATGAAATCAACCGTAACTTTATCTTTACCGATCTCTTTTACCAAATCGTAAATTACTGTTGTTGACACAACAACTTTTATATTTGCATAACTGAAGCTTGTAACTGCAATCAGCAGTACGATTAATATTTTTTTCATCTGAGTTCCTCTTGAAATTAGAATGGATGCGCTTTATGCGGTCCAAGTGAAAACATGAATTGTAATTTTATCGTTGTTTCTCCGTCTCTATTCGTACCGTCGCCATAATGAAATGTTAAATGCTGAACGCCGAGACGGACTACGGAAGTTTCTTCTACCGGGTAATAAGAAAACCATGCTTCAATTCCTCTCGTTGAATTCTTATCGTCATTGCTTAATGAATAAAATGTTGGATCGGAACCTAAAATACCGGCAGTGTAATCATACTTAGCGCCAAAACTAAATTGCTTCTGAAATTTATAGTCGGCATATATAAAAGCTCCGGAGTTTGTAATATTTTTTGAAAATGCCACTGTACGGTCAATACCTATTTGTGAAATACGCGGAACATTGCGGTTATTTAAAATTGCTTCACCTTGAATAGTTAAGACCGTATAAGCATCGGGAGTATATTTAAATTTGAAATCGAGTCCTCCGTAGAAATAATTGAAAGTTCTTTCATCAGCTTCATTTTTCAAAATGCTGAATAAAATCAAATTTCCTTTTGAATAAGCTCCATAAGAACCGCTTACTCCGACTTCCAGATTTGTGTAATCATCCAGCGACCAGAATGTTCCAAGTCTGCCTACAAATATTGGATTAATTCCCCGGTCAATTGCGTTTGAATCAAGTAACGCCGTCATCGATTCACCTTTGAATATACCGAGATCTAAATTTGTGAAGACATCTCCCGTTGGAATTAGAAAACTAAAATTCACGCCGACATCATTAAAGCCGCCTTCTCCGAAAAAAACTTGATGAAAAAGAGGGCGCTCCAAAAAAGGCCAGGCATGCTGATGAACTGTATTCAATTTGCCGAAACCGACTAAAAATTTTCCGGCTTTAATCTGCATGTCGAGCGGAAGTCCGCGGACAATATTCCCATAAAGTTCTTCAACTCCGAATTGATTGTTCTCATAGGAAATGTTTCCGGTTGCCAAGGCAAAAGGATTCAAATAACCGTCAATAAATAATTCCATTTCGGGATTCTCGAAGTTTAACTTCCCGTATCCCGGTGAACCTTTTATGAAATTTGTATTTGTATTAAATGTGCCTATTAAACTTACATCCGGGTTTATGCTCGATTGCGGAAATATTATTCCGGCACTGAATAATATTATAAAAAAGGCAAAAAATTTATTTTTCATCTTCTCTTCCTCTAGTAACTATATAATTATATAAATCAAAATGATACGCTGATCAGTTTGCGCTCAATATACTTCTAACTAAATCTATATAGTTGTAGGAGGCGCTCTGAGGTTTGAGAGAGAATATAAAATTTGAGAATGAAAAGGTTGGATAGCAGGAATTGTAGCAATTACTTTTACTGTATAAGAATTAAAAGAAGAGAAATCGGAATTAAAATAAAAATATGTCGGTTTGTTGATTTGATTAAAGAGACAAAGAACCGGCTCAACAAGATTACTATTGGGGTTGATGCTTGTAACTTGAGACTTAGAAGAATACTCGATTTTATGAGAATGGAATGAAGCTACCAGTAAAAAACTGATATTGAGAATCAGTATAAACCATGACAGCAACTTAAAATATTTTGTCCGGGTTAAAATCATTCTTTCTTTATGTTATTTCTGTATGGAATTTAACTAATGTCCGCTTAACTCAAAATGGATTAAAATGAATTATTGATTTTATCAATTCCTAAACTTAATTTCATTGCAAGTTAAACAACATAAACTGCCAAAAGATTCCAAATAAAAATGAGGAGGACAAATGTCAGCGAAGAAACTTTCCGGCGAAGTATTTTATCCTTCAGAAGAAACTATAAATAAAGCACATATAAAAGACTGGGATGCTCTCGATAAACAAGCTAAAAATGATTATCCAGGCTTCTGGGAAAAAATGGCTGAAGAGCTGCATTGGTTTCATAAGTGGGACAAAGTTATTGACGATTCTGATAAACCATTTTATAAATGGTTTACCGGCGCAAAAACAAATATTGTTTACAACTGTCTTGATGCGCACGTAAAAACTTTCCGGCGTAATAAACTTGCATTAATATGGGAAGGAGAGAATGGAGAAAGTAAAACTTATTCATACTTCGCTTTACACCGTGAGACATGCAAATTTTCAAATATTTTAAAAAGTTTGGGTGTTCAAAAAGGTGACCGCGTAACAATTTATATGGGACGTACTCCCGAAATTGTAATTGCAATGCTTGCTTGCGCAAGGATCGGTGCGGTGCATTCTGTCGTTTACGGTGGATTCTCAGTTGAGTCCCTTGCGGAAAGAATTGAAGACAGCAATTCCAAAGTTCTTATTGTTGCGGACGGAGCTTACCAACGCGGGAAAATTGTAGAGCTAAAAAAGATTGCTGATGAGGCACTTCAAAGGTGCGGAACAGTTGAACATGTTTTAGTTATTAAACGAACCGGGCAAGAAATTAATATGGAACAGGGGCGTGATATGTGGTATCACGAATTGATGAACCTTCCAATTGCGACTCAAAATTGTGCACTTGAAATTGTTGATGCAGAAGATCCACTCTTCATTCTCTATACATCAGGTACAACGGGAAAACCGAAAGCAATTCTTCATACTCACGGCGGATATATGGTCGGTACTTATACAACTCTTAAATATGTATTTGATATTCATGAAGAAGACCGCTATTGGTGCGCCGCGGACCCTGGCTGGATTACCGGGCACAGTTACATTGTTTACGGACCGCTTCTAAATGGAACAACATCTTTTCTTTATGAAGGCGCACCAAATTATCCGTATCCAAACCGCTGGTGGGCTATGATTGAAAAATACGGAATCAATATTCTATACACGGCACCCACGGCAATTCGCGGTTTGATGCGGTTCGGTGAGTCGTGGGTTAACCGGCATAATTTATCATCATTACGGATTCTTGGTTCGGTTGGAGAACCAATTAATCCCGAAGCTTGGAAATGGTATAACCGTGTTGTCGGAAAAAGTAAATGCCCAATCATGGATACATGGTGGCAAACGGAAACCGGTATGTTTATGATAACTCCCATGCCGTCAGTTCCGCTCAAACCCGGTTCAGGCACTAGACCATTCCCTGGAATCGAAATGGATATTGTGGATGAAGAAGGAAAATCGGTAAAACCAAATGAAGAAGGTTTTCTAATTATTAAAACACCATGGCCGGCAATGGTTAGAAATGTATGGAACGATTCTGATAGATATAAACAATACTGGAGTAAATATCCCGGTGTATATATGACAGGAGACTCCGCTCGCAGAGATGAAGACGGATATTTTTGGATAATTGGAAGAGTTGATGATGTAATAAAGGTATCCGGCTATAGATTAGGAACAGCCGAGATTGAGAGTGCTCTTGTAAGTCATCATTCGGTAGCGGAAGCCGCCGCAATCGGATTGCCCCATGAAGTAAAGGGAAATGCAATTTATACTTATGTTATTTTGAAAACTGGTGTAGCGAGAAGTCCTCAATTGATTGAAGAATTACGCCAGCATGTTAGTCATGAAGTTGGACCGATTGCAAAACCTGAACACATTGAGTTTGTTGATTCGCTTCCTAAAACGCGAAGCGGAAAAATTATGCGTCGGCTGCTGAAGGCAAAAGCATTAGGGCAAGATCCGGGCAATATTTCAACTTTAGAAGAATAATATTCTTTAAAGAAAAATTTTGGTCTGGATTTTCACTAATATAGTCTTATCTTGACGTCCGAATTTTTTAATTAAATCAAAATATTTTCTCTTATTACGGCTAGCAAACATTGATGAGAAAGGGTTTTAATTCATACTTAATTACAGTTGTACTCTTTTTCATTTTTATTGGGTTGAATAAAGATTTATTTGCACAAGATACCGGAACGCTCCGTGGTCTTGTTGTTGATTCAACTACTTCAGAAGCGCTTGCATTTTCAAGTGCATACATTAAGGAACTGCAGATTGGCGCAAATACAGATATGCGCGGATATTTTTTAATCACATCTGTTCCTGCTAACAAAAATTTTACTCTTATTGTGTCCTATGTTGGATATAAATCAAAGACTCTTACCGTGAGTGTTTCAAAAGGGAAGATGAGCCATTACAATATCAAACTTAGTTCGTCCGATATTCAGATGAAAACGATTGAAAGTACTGGTACGCGTATTACGGGAACGAGTGATTCGAAAATTAGCGTTGATAGAATCAGTGCAAAGCAATTAGAGACAGCCCCAAAGGGAATTGAAAGCGATGTTTTTAGAACTATAAAATATTTGCCCGGGGTTACTGCTACAAGTGATGTTTCTGCGCGGTATTATGTCCGTGGAGGTACCAGCAATCAAAATTTGGTTCTGATTGATGGAATTACAATATATAGTCCGTTCCATGCACTGGGATTATTCAGCGTCGTTGATCCGGATATAGTTAACAGTATCGAATTTTTCAAAGGCGGATTCGGAGCCCAGTTTGGAGGAAGATTATCATCCGTAATGAACATTATAACAAAAGACGGCAATAAAAATAATTTTTCATCAACGGCGTCTGCAAGTCTTTTAAGCGGAAAATTCCTTTTAGAAGGACCTATTGGTAAAGGATCGTTCATCCTTGCAGGAAGAAAAAGTTTTTCAAATCAGATTACAAAAAAATTTCTGAATGATAAAACAGTACCCATTGATTTTTACGACTTTTCATTTAAAGCAAATTATAATGAACCGGATTTTCTTCCGGGTTCAAAATTTTCCGTATTAGGATTTGCAAGTTCGGACAATATTAACAACGTAGATCCGCAGATCGAGGATTATAAATGGGTTACAAAAGCTTTCGGTTTTAAATGGTTCCAAGCTTCAGATGCACCGCTCTTCTTCGAACTTTCTCTTTCTGTAAGTAATTTCAACGGGCAGACAATTCCAAAATTCAGCGACAAAACTCAGCTCGAAAACAAGGTCTCGGATATCGGTTTGCAAATGGATTTTACTTATATGTTCGATAACCGTGATGAGATAAACGTAGGTTTTCACATAAAACAGCTAGCAACTAACCTTCTTTTTAGTAATGCATTGGGTACGCCAGTTAATTTAAACACAACCGGTGCAAATATTGTCTTTTATGGGAAGTATAAATTAGTGCAGTTTGATTTTCTAAAAATTGATGTGGGAACAAGAGTAAATCTTACTACACTATCCAGAAGCAATTTAAAGAAAGTTTTGGAACCGCGGTTCAGTTTTAATTTATTTCCGTTCGAAAATTTTACTATCAAAGGTTCATACGGTTTATTCCAACAGGAATTGACGACAATGGGTGATGAGAACGAAGTAATAAATATTTTTGAGCCATGGATTGTTATACCTGATTATCTTCCACCAACTACTGCAACCCATTACATTTTTGGTTTTGATTATGTCCCAATCACTTATGTTAATCTTGGCCTAGAATTTTACTATAAAAAAACAGATAACCTCCCGCTCGTTAATCAACAAAAGATAAGCATAACAGATAAAGATTTTATTGTTGCTCAAGCAGAAGCATATGGAATGGAATCTTCGATTAAAGTAGAGTTTGAACCTATTACACTTTCTACTTCATTCACACTTGCATATGCCTATAAGATTTTGAGCGGGTTAAGATATTATCCGAAATATGATATTAGAAATAATTTCAATATCTCAATAGATTATAATATAGGAAGCGGTTGGAATACTGGGTTAGTCTGGACTTTTAATTCAGGCTTGCCGTTTACCCAAATTGTCGGCTTCTATGATAAATATTATTTCGATAATTTTTTTGGTGGATGGATAAACGAAGATCCAAGAAAACCGTATGGAATACTCGGTGTGCAGAATTTAGAAAGACTTCCAACCTATCATCGATTGGATTTTACACTTTCCAAAAAATTCATACTGAATCCATTCAAATTCGATATCAGTTTCAGCGTACTAAATGTTTATAACCGGCAGAATATTTTTTATTTCAAAAGAGATACGGGTGAGCGTGTAAACATGTTGCCATTCTTGCCTTCCGCAACAATTAGGGTTGAGTTATGAAGAGAATAATTTTATCAGTTCTAATTATTATAAGTATTGTTTCTTGCAATGAAAATTTTGAACCGTTTGGTGAACTGAAAGATAAATATGTTCTTAATTGCATTATACAGGGGGATACAACTTTTCAGGTTGCATCTGTTACCCGGACTTACACAAATAATAATTATGATCCTTATTCAAACGAAGTTGACCCGAATGTTAGCGGTGCTTTAATACGATTATGGAACGGAGATTCACTTGTAACATTTAGAGATACAACTATTACACGAAGTAACGATTCCAAGTACATAACTCCTTATCATTTATATTATACTAATAAATTTAAGTTGGTAAGTAATTTACTAGAGATTGAAGCCATTCTTCCAAATGGTGTAAGACTCACCGCAAATACTACCATACCAAATTCAATTAGGTTTATTTCTGTTGATAAGGTTGTTCCTCCGAAAACAAAAACACACATAGATTTTGCTTGGGCGCTCGGAACAGTAGATAACGCTTATTTAACCCAGATGTCAATCTATTATTATAAAGCTGACGATCCGAAAAAAACAATCCATATCGCTTATGTACCGGTGCAGTATGTTAATAAAAATGGAAGAGATTATCCCATTGCACCGAGACCGAATAATTCCAACGAATTGAAGTTAGATGTTGAAACAATTAGCAAAACAATGGAATTAATTTCAGACGGCGATCCAAACAAAGTTAATTATGTCATCCTTGGTCCTATACTGGAAGTAGCTTCATTCGGTAAAAGTTTAAGTACTTATTTTAATTCTATAGCGCACGCAAATGATGCATATACAGTGAACCTAAGTGAAGTTGACAATACTAACATCAATAACGGAGTAGGAATTTTTGGTATTTATTTACGGAATTATTTGCCATTCGATTTCACACATGCATATATAAAATCATTCGGTTATACACCCGGTACAGCCGATGTTGAACCGCCTTTGTAAAAAAAATGAAGAAAATAATTTTAATATCGTTAGTTACTATTCTGCTCATTTCTTGTGATAAGGAAGTCTTCACAGGAATTGTTGAGACTTCAATCACTGAGTTTGGGAAATTTTATATAAATACAAATCCGCAAGGATATCAAGTTTATGTTGATGATAAAAATTGGGGTATAGTTTCACCCGATACTGTTTTATGGTTAACCATTGGTAATCATAAACTCTCATTGAAACATGAATATTTCTCAGATTCTAGTATGGTTATTGTTGTGAAAAAAAATGAAGCCCAATCTGTCTCAATTGATATGATGAAAAATCCTCGCTTCTATGCAAACCTTAATTGTACTTCAAATCCGGCCGGTGCAAGTATTTATTTAAATGATCAGCCGACAGGCAAAATTACCCCCGCTATTATTAATAAAGTTTACCCTGGTTATTTAGAAGTTAAATTCACAAGAAGCGGTTGCAGAGATGACAGTGTAAATATGAAAATTGGTGGTGGGCAGTTCATTAAAGTAAGTCGAGATTTAAATGATACCACACGAGGGGTTGATTATAGAACCCTAAACACAAAAATTTTCAGCAATGTTTTAAGTAAAGTAGTTATTGATAAATTTAATAACAAATGGATCGGTTCCATCGATCACGGTCTGATGAAGTTTGACGGTAAGAACTGGACATCTTTTGAAAACACAGGTATTATAAAAAGTAAAGTAATTCTTGATTTGTTAATAGATAGTAAAGACCGTTTGTGGGTTGCCACAGCTAATGGTCTATCGGTTTTTGATGGTATATTTTGGCAATCTTTAGATGATAAATTACCATCTAATACAGTTAATGCTTTGGAAGAAGACATATATGGAAATATTTGGATCGGTACTATATATGGACTTGTTAAGTATAATAATTCAACTTTCCAAATTTATAATAAAACTTCCGGAATGCCTGAAAATTGGGTTAATTGTATAGCATCAGATAAAAATGGTGGTATTTGGTTCGGAACAAATAATTTTGGTGTTGTTAATTTTCACAATAATAGTTGGACTACATACACCACTCATGATATGGGAATAGATCCTACAGTAGCGAATTATGTTATTGATCTCGCATTTGACAAGAATGGAGAATTATGGTCATTTCATAAAGGTGATCCAAAACAGGGCACAAAAGATGGATTAATAAAATCTGATGGTCCATACTGGAGATTTGTTATTTTGCCATTACTATTCCCATTAGATATAGTCTCATTTAATGTTGATAGTGATAATAATATTTGGATTGCTGCAAAAGAAGGATTGATAAAATACAATGAATCAAAACAAATCAAATGGTTCAATTCATTTGATTTTGGTTTTTATGTAAAACATTGTACATCGACGGCTTTAGATAAAAATGGAGATATTTGGGTAGCAACAATGGGTGGAGGATTAGTAAAGCTCAAAAAAAATAATTTCTAACTTTCTATTTTATAGATTGAATCGAGAACAGTTCCATCAACCCACTTTACAACTGCAACAATTTTATTTTTATTTAATTTTGGTTCTTCAGGTATACCGCCGCAAATTTCATAAACTTCTTTTTGAATCTCTTTGAGCGAGCGAATTGGAAGTGATGAGTTTTTCACCGAGTTCAATAAATCTTTCCTGCGTGGATTAATTGCAATTCCGCGTTCTGTTATTATCACATCAATCAATTCTCCAGGTCCGCATAAAGTTGTAACCTTATCAAGAATCACAGGAATGCGGTCGCGGAATGATGGGATTGCAAGTATTGTACATTTAGAGAAAAGACAATTCTGCCAGCCGCCGATCCCATGTAACAAATATCCATCCGAATGAGAGACAACATTTGCGTTGAAATTTACATCTACTTCCGTGGCGCCAAGTACAGCCGCATCAACGATAGAAGCAAAATTTCCTTTACCGTGATAATTATAACTTGTAAATGGCGAAGTGTTTACATGTTTTGGATTATCTCTCATTGAACGGACTCCTTCCAGATCAAAAGTTTGTCCGTCAAGAATATAATCAGTTAATCCTTCTTCCAGCATTTCAACCAGATACTTTGTACTTCCGCCTCGTATAAATCTTGCTTTGATTCCTTTGGCTTTCATTTTTTCTTTTAAGAAAAGTGCGAATGCAAGATTCGTTCCGCCCGCACCGGCTTGAAATGAAAAACCATCTTTCATTATTCCCGCATCTTCCAAAAACTGAGCGACATATTCAGCAATCAATAATCGATCGGGACTTTTTGTAATCTCTGTTGTACCGCTAACAATTTTTGAAGGATCGCCGAGAGACTCAACCTCAACGACAAAATCAACATTATTACCTTGAATCTGCCACGGCACACAAGGGAACGGAACAAGATTATCAGTAACAACAATTACATTATCGGCATATTCAGAATCAGCAAGTGCAAAACCGAGTCCGCCACAAGCAGATTTTCCGTTTACGCCATTTGCATTGCCAAAAAAATCTGCAGTTGGAGAAGCAACCACAGCAATATCAATATGAACTTCACCGTCTTGAATTGATTGATACCTTCCTCCATGCGAACGCAGAACCCCAATCCCTTTCATTTTTCCTTCGCTTGTAAATTTACCAAGCGGTCCGTTCATACTTCCTTCAATGTGATGAATTGTACCGTCTTCTAAATATTTTATGAGATGAGTATGGCATGGAAACGAGGCGGTTGGAAACCAGCGGATATTTTTGATTCCCATTTCTTTTATTGTGTCGAATAAAATATTGGTAAGTATATCGCCGTTACGAAGATGATGATGTGTGGAAATTGTCATTCCATCTTTTAATCCGGACTTTTTCAAAGCTTCTTTTAAATTCTTTACTATTTTATTCCCATCAGCCGGATAGTCGGCACATGAATTTATCTTAGGATTAAAAATTCTTCCGGTCGGCTTGTATTTTCCAATGCCCATAAATGGAATTTGTTCTTCACCGTTAATGACATTTGGTACTAATCTGTTTGCAGCATTTTTGATTAACTTCATATCATCCTCTTAATGGAACGCGGATCTGTTATGATGATTATGATTTTTTATGATCTATTCAAATCATAAAAGATCTTAAGAATCAGCGTTCTATTCTTTCTTCCAATTTTTATTTATTAACCCATTCAATTTTGCAAGTTCAATTGTGTGCTGAGCGCGTTTTACAACAGGTGCATCAATCATTTTACTTCCGAGAGCGACTACTCCAATCCCATTCTTTTTAGCTTCATCGAATGCTAAAACAATTTTCTTCGCTTTTTCAATTTCATTTTCTGTCGGAGCAAAAGCTTCGTGCACAATTTTAATTTGCCGCGGGTGGATGCATCCTTTACCTTCAAATCCAATTGACTTTGCCTCGATTACGCTGTTTCGTAAACCATCCATATCATCTACATCGGAAAATACCGTATCAATGGCTTGAACACCGGCTGCTTTTGCCGCATTCACTACTGCGCTTCTAGCATAAAAACTTTCTCTCCCTTCATTTGTTCTAGCAATACCAAGATCCGCGGTGTAGTCTTCAAGCCCTATTGCAAGGGCACAGATCTTTTCCGATGCCATAGCAATTTCATAAGCTTTCACAACACCGAGTGCGCTTTCAATTATAGGCATTAAGTAGATTTCATTTTTAACATTTCTTTCGGCGCAAATCATTTTTATTTCGTCTTCAACATCTTTAATAGTTAATGCGGATTCACATTTCGGAATTAAAATAACATGAACATTATGAGGAATAACAAATTTCAAATCATCCAAACCCATAGGAAGCTGGTTGATTCGAACCATTCTTTCGGCTCCGTAGAAATCAACAGCACACAATGCATTACGAACCAAATATCTTGCCGAAGTTTTTTCGGTTGGTGAAACGCTGTCTTCGAGATCAAGAATAATTCCATCCGGCTTATGCAATCCTGCATTTGGATAAAACTTCGGCTCATTGCCCGGCAGGTAAAGACGGCTGCGGCGTAATTTGTCCTTTGCTGTAGAGTATAAATTATTTTTGTTTATCTCGGGAAGAAACTCTTTAATATCGTCAGGTCTAAGTTTTTTATAAGCGGATTCGAATCTTGCAGCGAGAGTAAAAGGGAGAGCACCAAAATCTTCGATTAATATGTTTGCATGTTTAATTTCAAAAAATTCACTCATGGTGATAATTAAATCGTTTATTCTCTCACCATACATCGAATCAACTTTACTTAGAAGTGTGGATTTAACTCCGCCGGTTTTTGTTAATTCGATTTCGACAAAACAATCGGAGCGGATTTTATCCCCGCGCTTTCCGGCTGATGCTTTTTTGCTATCAGTTTTCATGATCTATTCTATTTTAATTCGTAATGACCAATTATGGAAACTATTTCAATTGTTTTTTCTTTAACTCGGTAAATCAATCTGTCTTTTTTATTAATTCTTCTTGACCAGCAAGGGGGGACTTCATGTTTTAGATGTTCGGGTTTTCCAATACCATGAAAAGGAGACTCAGCAATTACTTTTATTAGGTTCTCGATTTTATTGAAGTAATTTTTTTGATCTGATTCGGATTTATTCTTTTGAATCCATTTTATTTGTTTTAAAGTTTCGGGTGACCAAATTAATCCAAATCTGTTTTTCACTTTTGAACTCTGAGCACTTGTTCAACTGTTAATTTTTTCCCTTTCCCTTTTTCTAATTGTGAAATACCTTTTTTTATACTTTTAATCCACTGTGGATTGCTCATTACATAAAGGTTTTCAAGCATATTATCGAATTCTTCCTTGGAGACGAGCACGGCATCTTTTCTTCCTTTTGATCCAACGATTATAACTTGATCAGAATTATCATTCACATAATTAATCAACTTATTCAATTTATTCCTAGCGTCTGTATATATTATGGCTTGCATACTATCTCCTAAATTCTGTCATTATACTGACACAAATCTAATGAATGCAATATTCTCAGCAAAGAGAAAAATATCATAATTCAATGATTATTATTCTTTCTGGTACTGCGTTTTATTTTAGTAATTCTTGTCTTATTCTTTTGTAATTTTTGTTTGAGCGCTAATTTCTCCATAAAATTTCTTGCATTCAATTTATCACAATCAAAAATCATATTCTTGATTTCTTTCTGACGTTTTTTCGAAAGGATATTGTCTGAAAGGGAATTGAATTTATTTTCAAGGTCTTCCATAGTCATCGGTTCACGCGGGTCGCCTTTTGGATATTCCAGATATTCAGAAAATTCTCTTCCATCTTTTATTTTTATAACCACTTTTGATGGTTGTTTTTCCGGGAACATATTCTCAAATTCTTGAGAGGCAACACCTTTAATTTTATCAATCACTTCCCAAATTCTCGGGTCTTTCATTTTTTCATCGGAGAATGATTGAGTTGTAATTTTCCGGTCAACAATTGCAGCCGCTATACAATAGGGAAGTGAATGATCTGCGGTTTCACGCGATTCGGGGCGGTATTTATGCGTATCAAATAATATGTCGCAGGCTCTTGCTATAGTTGTAATTGTAACGCTTTCAATCTCATCGTAATTGATATTATTATTAACTATTGTTTTGAGTGTTGCTGAAATATGAGTGTGTGTTAACGCTTCGGTTGGGAATGCTTTCATGCTGCATTCCAAAATTTTCCAGCTCTTGCCTAATCCGCCTATCAACGCATCTATATCCCAAGACCACTCCGATTCGCCATCGCGTCCTTTCATTAAAACAGGTTTCATCACTTCATTTATAGGATCCCATCCGCCGAAGCAATCCATAAATCCTTCTTTGCCTTCAAATACTTTTTCTGTTCCGCTGTAACCTCTCTGTGCCATCAATGCGGCAAATACTCCGGATTGAACTGCCATCGGGTCAACTGTATTTTTCATCATCGTTAGTTTGCCTGCTGTTGGGCAGCCGATTGTATGATTGTGTGAACCGCTAATTCCGATTGCATTCACCATCTGATCAACTGTAAGTCCCATAATTTTTCCGGCAACGATAGGAGAAACAAACTGGGTTAGTGTAGCGTGATGCCATTTGCGTTCACGCACTCCCGGTTTTGCAAATAAACAGATTCTTTGTTCAAATTCATATGCCAGAACAATCGCAACAATCACTTCTTTCATAGATGCATTAACCTGTTCTGCCATCGATAATGCGGCAGGAATAATATCCGATGGATGCGATGGATCTTCTTTCCAGTAAATATCATTGAAGTCGAGAGACCTTATCATCAATGAGTTTATAAACGTTGCATTTACAGCCGGGATTTTTTCACCGAATGCAAAGACTGTAGCTTCAGGTTTTCCGCCCATTTGTTTATAAATGTCTCGGATGATGTTTACATCTCTGGTTTTATATGCACCGAATGCGCAACCAATTGAATCATATAAATATCTTTTTACTTCATGAATTACATTTTCCGGTAAGTCTTCATATTTGACCTTAACTGCAAATTCCGATATAACTCGTGCAATGGATTTTTCCATATTTATTTCCCTAGTATTGATATGAATGAAATGGTAAAGGAGAAAAACAATTAGGAAGATTATTTATTTTGCCAGTTGGTCTCGAAAATTTTAGGAAAGTTTAAGAAAGGAAAAAATTGCTTAGTTATATTTGGATTTATTTTCTGCATATCTAATATGAAATTTGAAAAAATTCTATTGTTAAATTATCCTTTTACCACTTCATAAAAAAGTGAATAAATAGAAAGCGGATGACACAGATAACGCCGATCTTCACGGATTAAATAAGTGTTGATCCTGATTAATCCTTCTTTTTCTTGGTTTATTAACCTAAATTCTTTTTAACCCAAGCTTCTAGGCCACCTGTAACAATTAATTCTTGTGCCGCTTCTCCAACCGGATCTATTGAATAAGATTTTTCGTTTGTAATCAATACAGAATTCTGGAAATCAATCTTTGCAATTATTTCGGTTTTAACTGAATTTTTTTCTTTCCCAAATTTTAATTTCAGATCGGTGACAAGCTCTGGACATTCAATAAGAAGGAAACCGTTATTGAGCGCATTACGTTTATAAGTTTCATTGAATGAACCGGCAACAACAAGTCGTATTCCTCTATACTTCAAGGCAGTAGCGGCTTGTTCACGAGAACTTCCGGTTCCAAAATTAAAACCACCCGCAAGTATATCTCCATTGTTAACCATTTTACCAAACTCCGGATCGTAATTTTCCATAACAACTTTTGCCTGGTCTTGAGGAGTCATATCATCATTGTAAGTGTATTTCCCCGGATAGATTCCGTCTGTGTTTAAATTATCTTGATAACAGAAGATTAGTTCACCTTCGACTTGAGATGGAAAGCCATCAATTATTTTAATAGCAGCTTTCGCCTTTTCTGATTTCACATTTGTTTTTATTTCACCTAAAATATTTTTTGATGAATCATCAAAGTGGAAATTGATAAAACCGGAAACAGCAGAAGCAGCCACAACTCCGGGTGAAGCGAGATATGCCTGTGCATTAGGAGAACCCATTCTCCCTTTAAAGTTTCTATTTGTTGCTGAGATTCCTACTTCACCGTCTTCCAGCAACCCGATCCCTAGACCAATACATGGTCCACAGCTTGGTGGAAGAGGAATTGCACCGGAATCCAAAAGAGTTTGCCAATCACCACGTTTTTCGCTTTCAGTTTGAACTTCGCTTGAAGCTGCGGCAATATAAAATTTTACATGATCTGCAATTTTTTTACCGCGAATGATTGACGCTGCTTCTGCCAGGTCATCAACCCGTGAGTTTACACATGAAAGAAGATATGCTTTATCTATTTTCACTTTCTTCTCTTTAATTTCCGAGATCGAAGTCATAATCTTAATTGTGTTTGGTCCAGAAACATGAGGTTCGATTGAAGAAAGATCGATGATTAATTCTTTTGCATAAAATGCATTTAAATCGGCTTTCAAGTTTGGTAAATCTTTTTCCAATTCTGAAATTCTTGATTTATTGATACGAGGATGTTTTCCATGACCATCAACATCAGATGTAACTCCTTGAAGACCTCGAACTTGTATAAATTTTGCACGGGACTTCAACCAATTAATAGTAACATCGTCAATTGGAAAAACTCCAGCCATCGCACCCCATTCTGTTGTCATGTTTGCTATTGTGAGCCGTTGATCAATAGCTAAATCTTTTACTCCGTCACCGGTAAATTCGATTGCATGGTTCAAAACTTCATCATGATTAAAAAATCCGCATAACGCTATAATTACATCTTTACCCGTTACACCAGATCTAAGTTTTCCTTTTAATTCAACTTTAGCAATAGGCGGCACCTGCCACCATGTTCTAGTTGTTGCCCAGATTGCTGCCGCATCCGTTCGAACAATCGGAGTACCTAAACACCCAATTCCGCCGTACATATTTGAATGGCTATCCGATGCAACCGCCATAGAACCGGGCCATGCGTAACCTTCTTCAATCATAATTTGATGACCTATACCTCGTCCCGCCGGATAAAAATCAGCTCCCATAGATTTTGAAAACTCTTCAATTTTTTTATACTTCGCTAAATTTTTTTCGTCCTTATTTTGAATATCATGATCTAGTGTATGCACAACCTGGCGAGGATTAGCAAGTTTAGTAGCGCCAATACTTTTAAATTTTGGAATAACAGCGCCTGTATTATCATGAGTCATAACATAAGCGGGCCGAATCGAAATATAATCGCCGGCATGAACAAATTGGCCTGGCATAAGTCCCACTGCATGTTTTTGAGAGATCTTTTCAATTAATGTCTGGTTCATTTTATTTCTCCGAGAAACGTGAAACGAAAAATGTAAGACGAAATTAAGCTGAGTATTTCTTAATCATATTAGTTAACATTGCAAAAACCCTATTTGATAATTCTTCTAATATTTTTATTTGATCTTGGTTACAAAAATTTAATTGAAGCGATATTTCAATTTGTGAATCAATTTCCACAAGTGATGATCTTGCTATTTGTAAAAATCTTCTAGTATCTAATTTAGTATTTTTTGATAAACCCTCAGAAATATTAGAGACAATTGAAACAGAAGCTCTTCTCATTTGAGAAGTTATACCAAATCGTTCGTCGGCAGGGAACAATTCAGTTATATGATAGATCTCTTTGACCAATTCAACACTTGCTTTCCAAACATCAAGTTGTTTGTGATTCAGTTTTAACATACGTCTCTCGTTTCACCTTTATCGTTTCACGCTTTAAACGGTTCAAACGATACGAAATCTGCATGATGAACAATGATCGATTCGACTGTACGTTTGCCAAGATCTCCTTCTTTCGAATGAGTTGCAATTATGTGCTGGACTTCGAACGGCAAATCGAATCGTGCTGCAATTGCTTGTCCGCTGAACGGATGACGGACTAGATCACCTGCTTTACTAGTTTTTATCTTCCCATCAACTTTTTCATATTCAATCAATTTGCCGACATCAATCAATATAGCTCCGGCGATTAATATGTCCATGTTTATTTTTAAAGCTTCACCAAAGTTTTTCTTCATTGTATTGGCAATCTCAACCGCAAGTTGAACACATGTACGCTTGTGGTTCATGAAGGTAATATTGCAATCTTTAATTAGAAGAGAGAACGGAATAATTTCCAAATCTTCTGGAGTAAGGACTGAATTTTCTATTGCGTAAGTCCAAGCATTCAAAGTTTTTTCACGTAAAGAATTATCTTTAATCCAATCAAGTTCTGGCCAGAGTTTTTTTACTTTATCTTTCATTTGTATCTCCGTGAAACGGGAAACGATAAACGGGAGACGTTATAAATTCGTCTTCCGATTCACATTTCACGTTTATCGCTTAAAGTTTAGAAATAACTGCATCTGTCATTTGCTGAGTTGTCGCAGCACCTTTTTGGAAAACATCCGCACCACCGCGAAGTTTCAGCATGTCGTAAGTACGAACTTTTCCTTCTTCAACAACTTTTGCAATTGCTTTCCGGATTTTTGTAGCGGTTTCTTTTTCTCCAATATGATCAAGCATCATACACGCGCTCATAAACATTGCAATCGGATTTACGATTGATGGATCCAACTTTTCATATTTCGGTGCTGATCCATGTGTTGGTTCAAACACTGCGACTTCTTCTCCAATGTTTGCGCTGCATGCAAAACCAAGTCCGCCTATTAATCCTGCAAATCCATCACTAATTATATCTCCGAACATATTTTCTGCAACAATTACTCTGTAATCTTCCGGATTTTTTGTAAGCCACATCATCTGAGCATCTATATTTGTATCCCACAATGCAATATTTGGATATTCTTTAGCAATCTCTTTAGCAATCTTAAACATCATACCTGAAGTTTCCCTTAATACATTTGGCTTTTCACAAAGTGTAAGATTTGTGTAGCTGAATTTCTTTGCATATTCAAATGCAGAGCGGATGATTCTTTCGCTTGCTTTTTTTGTAACTATTCGGGTTGAGACAGCCATTTCTTCGCTTGGAGTATCTTTGAAGAATTTCATTTTGGAATGCGTTTCAAGAGCATCGCGAACTTGTTTTGGCGGATTAGTCCATTCGACACCCGCGTAAAGTCCTTCTGTGTTTTGTCTGAATATAACTGTATTGACCATCGGTTCTTCAAATCCGCCCTGTGCACTTCTACGGATGAAGTTTAATGGATTTCCTTTTAATGAAACACACGGACGGATACAGATATCAAGATTGAATTTTTGACGTAAACTGACAATTGGTGAAAAGTAAACAAATCCTTTTCCTTTCAAAGCAGGGTCAAGTTCTTTTTCTGCGGCATCTTTAGCTTTGCTTGTAATTGCGCCGAAGAGGGAAATCTTATGTTCGGAAATCAAATCAATTGTACGCTGAGGAAGCGCGTTTCCTTCTTTACACCAAAATTCCCATCCAATATCTCCGTGAACATAATTTGCTTTGAATCCGGCAGCTTCAAGTAATCTTATTGATTCAGGTAAAACAACTTTTCCAATTCCATCACCGGGAAGAGAGACAATAGTTCTCATATTATTTCCTAATAGTTTAAAATTTCTCTAATGCAAATTAGAGAGTATAGTCCAATTTGGCAAGCAGTCAATTTCTATGCAGGTAGATATAAAGATATATTTTTTTGAATGGAAAATCTAATTCTCAATATTTACAGCTGAAAATCCAATTGCAGGCTTATTTTATTATCAACATTTCCTTGAATTTCGGTGTCTCCGCTTCCCAAAATCCTTTCATTCGGCTTAAAGAGTTCGGAATATTTCATTGATAATGTTAGCCCAAATGTTGTTCTGTATTGAACGATAATATACCAGCGTGTACCCTCGCCGTATAATGCCGGATTTGTCATTATGCCTGTAAGGTCATTTTCAAATTCATAAACCCGGGAATTGTAAGAATCTGTTTTGAAGAAAACGATTCTTGCGGAAAGATTGATTTGAGAAATCGGCGTATACTTTACATCCTGAAAAATCAAAAATCCTTTTTCGAATACCGAATTAGAAGATTGAGTTACACCTACTAAATTTATTCTTGAACGGAGTTGAACGTTCTTTGAGAATTTATAAATCAATTCACCCCTTATGTTTTCGGTTTTTCTTTTGCTGAATCCGTATTCATCGTTTACAATATCAGCTACATCACTTTTTTTTGTGATGTACCTTAGACGGAATTCTGTATTTGCAAAGAGCGAAACCGTATAATAAATCATAAATTCATTACCCTTGGATGGAAACGGAATCTTATCGCTTGTGTATGGGAATTTGAATTGGTCATAATAAAAAAAGAATGATCCAAAATTCGTCCGCAGTTTTATACCTAAGTAAAAACCAACCTCATTTTGAGTCCCATCTTTTTCACCAAATCCGTTTGTATGTAAACCCCAGTAATCGCTTGAATAATTCCGGTAAGAAAAAAGGAGTGCTAAATTTTTATTAACCGAAATCTCCATGCTGTTAATCGTTGCGAATGATTTCATATTGTTGGAGGTTTCACCGCTGAAAGTAAGTCTGTCAATAATAAAATTATAACTCGCAGAAAGGTATTTGAAATTCTTTCCAGAGGGATCGTACAAAGATTCATTCTGAAAATCGTTTCCAAAACTTGAATTGTAATAGAGAAATCCAATTGAACCAATTTCTCCTAAATTATAGTTAGCCGATATTCCAAATAATTTTTCTCTAATGATTCTCTTATGAGCAATTTCATTCGTATTACGGTTTAATCCGTCTAATCGAATAGAAGTGATTTTATTTGTGGACGAATCGATAGATCCATCCAATTGTCTTGAAGAAAAAAATGAACTTACATTGAGATTGTTGAAATTAATTTGAGCAGCAACTCCGCGAAGGAACATGTTCTCATCCGAGCTCAAATAAGGAATAATTGACTTTCCATTCCTTGGAAGTATTCCAACCGTTTCGGTTCCTTTCTTTATCGAGTATCTGCTCCAGAGTGCAAGACCTTGACCAAATTCATATAAAAAATCACCAATGACAAAATTTTTAATTATTCCAATATTTTCTGCAAAGAAATGAAATGTTGTAAAGTCATTTATAGATTTTTCACCGGCATCTTTTTCGGTTAGAATGCCAAATCGAACATTTCGATTTTTGGTCACGATTAACCGGTTGTAAATTTTCCAATCTGAGCCATCATATTTACCATCTTTAAATGCTTGTTCTTTTTGAATTTTATTTATTCCTCTAGTTCGAAAAGAAATATCAACATTCTCAAAATTATTTGAGACAGCATCAAGGAAAGTTGAATTATCAGCATCGCCGAAACGAAGGAATGGAAGAATCTTTTCAATTAGCTCTGGATCAACTCCATCGATCTCTTTTAATTGATCGGCAGAATTCATCCCACCAAGTATATTTCTATAACGTATGATTGTTGTAGCGGTTCTTCTATCTAAGTATGGAATTCTCATTAATTCATTTATTGAAGCTCGGTTAAGTGGAATTTTATTTTGCAGCAAGTATTCAACAAGATCGTAATACCCGGATTCTTCATTATCAATAGTTGCATCTTCTAAAACATCATCTAAATTTGTCCGAAAAGTAGTAGAATCAACTTGTGAATAAAGCGTTAGTGAAAATGAAAAAAATATTATTAATGCTACTTTCATTTTTCATCTTTGATAAATCTAATGATCAATCCGAGCTGATGAGTTAAACCAAGATCGGGGTGGGATGAAACTGCATAATCAGCTTGTATAAAATTATATACAATCCCGAAACCGCCACAGTAAGTATCAGGCTCGCCGGATACTCCAATGCGGAGTATTAAAAAATCAAGAATCGAATATTCCGTTCCTAAACGGAGCGAAGGATTGAACCCAATCTCTTTTTGTATTGCTGCATTAAATGAAATCTTTTTTGTGAAATGAAGATCTGTTCCAAGCCATATAACGGTCGGAATCTGGTTAGACTCATTCCCAATAGTCGAACGCGTAATGTTCTCAATCAAAAAACCGAATCCTAAAAGATCATTCAACCTTGCAATTGCACCTAGATTGAAAATCAAGATTCCTTTGCTTCCGTAATTTTTGATGGAGACATTATGGAATGTTGTAGTCAGTCCGACTGAAAGATTTTTTGATAATGATCTTCCGAAACCTATAGTAATTTCAGTTTCTTTATAGAGATCGAATCCATATAAACTAAAACCGCCGCTAAATGAACCGAGTGAAGTCGGCTCGCAATAGACAGCAGCAGCATTAGAAAGTTCGCTTAAACCAAATGGAGCAGGCGAATAAAATATTCCTATTTCTCTAAATTTGATTATGGAAAGTCCTGCCGGGTTGTTAAAGAGAGAGAAGACATCATTAGAAGAGGAAAGATTTGAACGGGCTAAAGAAATTTCTCTCGCGCCCACTCCCATTTGCCCGAAACAATTACAGAATAAGAAGAGTAAAACAAACAAAGTTGCTAAAACTCTTTTCATACGGTTATAATTTAAACCATTGTTTAATTTTTTCCAAATCTATATCTTGAATTAGGAAAATAACTTGGAGTGCGGGTAATGAAAAAAACAGTGCTTTTAATCATCTGTTTATTTGTATTCCCAATGATTGTGGCAGCACAGGAACTGGACGCAACAGTTATAGTTAATGTTGAACAACTTGAAACTTCTGCGCGTGACCGGTTAGACAATTTTAAAAATCAGATTCAAGATTATTTGAATAATTCGAAGTTCACAAACAAAGCGTGGGAAGGGGACCGTATTAAATGTACTTTCAATATTTTCTTTACTAATTCGCCCGATGAAACAACATATACCACACAATTGGTTGTAGCAAGCCAGCGTCCAATTCATGGGTCTCAATTAAGTTCTCTTATGATGAGCATAATGGATAACAGCTGGCAATTCAAATATCAGAAGAACCAGGCAATGTATTTTAACCAAACCGATTTTGACCCTCTAACAAGTTTGCTGGATTATTACGCTTATCTTATTATTGGTTTTGATGCTGATTCGTTTGGACCTTTAGACGGTACGGAGTATTTTCAAAAAGATTTGGAAATTGCTTTAAAAGGTGGTAGTAGTTCATTTTCTAAAGGGTGGCAGTTAGAAAGCACCGCATATAACAGACGTGCCCTGATCGATAATTTATTGAACACAAAGTATCAGTTATTTAGACAGGACTATTTTAATTACCACTATAACGGTTTGGATTTACTATTGGACAAAGACCAAAGGCAACTTGCTTACAACAACATACTGAAATTGATATATGATTTGGAAAAAATGAAAGACCAAATTGACACTCGAAGTGTCTTAATGAAAGTCTTTTTTGATGCTAAAGCAGGTGAGTTCGTAGAAATTCTAAAAGGTTATCCGGATAAATCAGTTTTTTCAATTCTTAAAAAGGTAGACCCATCTCATATATCGAAGTATGATGAAGCGCTAAAATAAAATCTAAAAGTTGATAACGTCCATCAGTTGTTAATTATCAGATGGGAATCTGATAAACTCTATATTTTTTATAAATCTCACCGTTCATCACTTCTGCGCCGCGGTTCATCATTTCATTATCTTCTAAAATCCAGCTCGCTTCACCAAGTAAGATACCAATATTAGCCGCACGGTTAACTATCTCCCAATAGAATACCGCATCAAGTCCACGCTTCTGATATTCGGGAATTATCCCGAGAGTTAAAATGCGTGACCACGTAATTTTTTTCTTCTGCGTAAAAAGCTTTAAGAATCCGAAAGGGAAAAGTCTTCCGTTCATCGATTTAAATATTTGATTGTAATCCAACATAACAAGTGCAAAGCCTACGAGCTTATTTTCAATCTCTCCAAACAACACTAAGGATGGTTCAACAAGTGGTTTTAGATCTTTTGCCATCGTATCTATTTCTTCTTCAGTAAAAGGGACAAAACCCCAATTAGGAGCCCATGCTTTATTATAAACAAATTTTACTTTGTCGAGTTCTTTGTTGAACTCTTTCATATTCATCGAATAAATTTTTATGCCGGAACGTTTCTGAGCTATCTCCGCGACTCTTTTTAATTTTTCAGAACCAACTACTTTTGAATTTTCAAGTTTGTAAGCGTAAAGATCTTTTACTTTCTGAAGACCGTAATTATCGCAAAGTGTTAGATAATACTTGGGATTGTATGTCATCAATAATCTGGGCTCATCATCAAATCCTTCTAGCAGCATCGCGTATTCATCATTAGAGGAAGGATTGGCAGGTCCGCGCATTGCATTGCAGCCTTGTTTAAGAAGCCAGGCTTTAGCAGTATCAAATAGTTTATTTGCTACTTCTTGATCATTTATACATTCAAAAAATCCAAAGAAACCTACGTTATCGTTATGATATTTGTTGTGGAGATCGTTCTTAATTGCGGCAATTCTTCCAACAAGTTCACCGTCTTTTTCTGCAAGATACATTTCCATTTCTGCATGTTTGAAAAACGGATTTTTCTTACGGTCTAATATTTTTTTCTTATCATAAATAAGTGGTGCCACCCAATACTTGTCGTCTGCATAAATTTTCCATGCAAATTTGATGAAAGTATCAATATCTTTTTTCGATTGAACTATTTTGATATTTATTTCCGACATACTCTCTCCGCACAGCTATAAAAAAAGCATACCCGCATAAAGTATGCTTTCAAAATTAAGCTTGACTTGTTAAATCAGGCCGATTTCTTTCCCGACTTTTTTAAAAGCATCAATTATGAAATCAAGATGCTCATCTTCATGGCTTGACATATAACTAGTTCTCATCATTTGCCTTCCTTGCGGAACACCAGGTGAAATAAAAACGTTCACAAAGACGCCGGAATCATAAAGCTTACGCCACATGGCAAATGCCAGCTCATCATTACCGACAATAACCGGAACAATAGCAGTTCTTCCGTCAATTATTTTGAAACCGGCTCCGGATAATTCTTTGCGCATTTTATTTGAATTCCTAATAAGTTTTTCAACACGCCAAGGTTCCTCTTCGAGAATATTTAATGCTGCAAGCGCAGAGGCAACTGAAGCCGGGGTAGGGGACGCGCTGAAAATCAAAGCAGAAGAATGATGTTTAAGATAATTGATAACGCGTTCTTCGCCAGCAACAAAACCACCTAAAGATGCGAATGTTTTACTGAATGTTCCCATAGTAAGATCAACTTCTTTTTCCAAATTGAATTCGCTTGCAGTTCCTCTTCCGCCTTTACCAATCACTCCGACAGAATGTGCGTCGTCAATTAATGTACGCGCGTTATATTTTTTCGCAAGGGCAACAAGCTCAGGTAAGTGAACGATCTCTCCGCCAGTGCTGAAAACTCCGTCACTAACTATTAATTTAGGAGCATCGATAGGGAGTTTGCTTAAAACTCTTTCCAAGTCAGCCATATCGTTATGCTTATAACGTTCAAGATTTGCTGTTAAACCTTTTGCCATAACCTGGCCAGCAACTATGCATGCATGATTATCCTTATCAGAAATAACATATTCGCTTTTGCCTTGTACGAGAGTAGGAATAATACCTTGAGCTGTTTGATAACCGGTACTGAAAAGCAAAACGGCTTCGGTGCCAAAAAACTTTGCGAGTCTGTTTTCAAGTTCTACATGTAAATCCAATGTACCGGTCAAATAGCGAGATCCGGAACATCCTGTTCCATATTTTTTTACTGCCTCTAACGCTGCTTCTTTAACTTTTGGATGAGCGGTTAAACCTAAATAATTGTTGGAACCGGCCATTACAACTTTTTTCCCCTCAATCTGAACAACTGGTCCTTCATTTGCTTCAATTGCGCGAAAGTAAGGATATAATCCTAAAGCCTTAATATCGTCTGCGCGTGTGAAGTCATAACATTTCTTAAATAAGTCCAAAATACCTCCGGATTATTTTTCTATAGTGAAATTATCTATTTTTGGCTTGAATGAAATTGGATTAATTGAATTTCGTTTGGCAATATAAAGAAAATAAATTACTAATTAATAGAATGGTTATGAAAAAAATCTCGGTTGTAACAGGAGCGTCCGGCTTTGTAGGTAGTCATGTTGTTGATAAACTTCTTGCTGAAGGCCATGAAGTGAGATGTATTTTACGCGGTACCAGTTCAAAACGCTGGCTAGAAAATAAATCTTTGGAAATTTTTGATTGCGGTTTGTTTGATAAAGATGCTCTCAAAAAAATATTGAAAAATGCTGATTATCTATTTCATATTGCCGGTGTAGTAAAGGCAAAAGATGAAAAAGATTACTTCAAGGGAAATGTTGAAACTACCCGTGTACTACTTGATGTTTTGTGTGAAGTAAATCCTAATATTCAAAAAGTGGTGATTGTTAGCAGCCAGACAGCGTGCGGTCCATCCCTAGATGGAAAACCGGTTAATGAAGAAACTCCTGAGCATCCAATTACCCGTTACGGGAAAAGTAAATTAGCACAGGAACGGTTGGCTAAAACATACATGGACAAACTTCGTATCACAATTATCCGCCCGCCAGCTGTATTTGGAGAGCGGGACACGGAGATTTATCTTTTCTTTAAGACATACAAGCAAGGTCTCATGGGATTGATAGGCCTTACAAAAAAAGAATTAAGTCTGGTTCATGTTGAGGATTTGGTACAAGGAATGTACCTGGCGGCTATTTCGGAAAAAGCAATTGGACAAACTTATTTTATCGGCACTGAACAGTATTACGACTGGCAGCAGATTGGTGATGTTAGCCATCGTGCAATTGGTAAAAGAGCGCTCACTATTAAGATCCCTCATTTTACAGTTTACACTATTGCATCTGTAGCACAATTTCTGGCTATGTTCAGTTCGAAAGCAGCCACATTTAATTTGGAAAAAGCCAGGGACTTTGTTCAGAAAGCATGGACTTGTGATGTTTCCAAAGCTGTTCGTGATTTAGGATATCATCAAACTGTTTCATTGGAGGACGGCATTAAACGAACTGTAGACTGGTATCGTGCTATGAAATGGCTGTGAGTCATTCTCTGTTTGCAATAGAGTAAGTGAGACAGACATCTGCGGCAATCGCTATTACCAAATCCTTTTGCGGCGGATTTTAATTTAAAATTTTCCGTCAGTTCTCGAACTACTGCGCATTCAAAATTTTTATTTGCACCTTCAAAAAGAAATATAGCTTTTATTTTATTTGAGGGGATTGAAGTTACGTGGTCGATATGCCAGTGGATATTTTTAGATTCTTGCTGATGTCGTTCGACTCGATGATCTAAGTTTTTCTGAGCGCTTCCGGAATAATAATAATATCCCGGCGGAAAAATTTTATCCTTGAAATTTTCTATCTCCACTTTGAACGGTTCGGAAGCAAAAATTTCAAGAAGATAAACACCTGAATTGATATCAGTTATTTTTAGCACCTTCTTGTACCCATATCTTTATCCCATCAATTTGATTTTTTATTAATGGAGGATAGCCGATAGGCGGCATCGGATTAGTTGTTAATCCTTGAGTAGTTAATACCAGCAAACTGTTTTGCGGAAAGCCTGCAGCCACAACTAAATAACTGGCAGTAGTGTTTGAATATGAAGTCAAACTTAAATTGCTGGTGTGTGTCTGATCGTCGTGACAGCCGGACTGTGTACATTTGGCCGTGAATATCGGCTGAATATGTTGTGAGTAACTAACATTCTTCGATGGTATCACCACATTATCAATATTGGTAATGTTCGATGTATCATCGCATGCAGAAATAAAACACGTAGCGGTAAATGCTGCAATAAGAAGAAGTGTTGCTGGGAGTTGGAATTTCATCATTATCTTATTTTGTTGGCTTAAAGATATTTCAGTTTGGAGTTTAATCCAATTATTTATCAATCTGAAATTATCAATTATATTACTAAAGAGAAAGGTAGATGTTCCAATTATAAATTTTATTATAATATTCTTACTCGGTGATTAAGCTGGATTTGAAGAATAAATGAATTAGCAATGGGATTAATGATTGACAAAAAGATTTTGTATAGTTAGTTTTAGCTCAGAAAATTAATTATCAGAAATTATTGGATAATTATGGGGCTATAGCTCAGTTGGGAGAGCGCTTGAATGGCATTCAAGAGGTCATCGGTTCGAACCCGTTTAGCTCCACTAGAGATTGACTTGATTAATGAGTTTTTCTGTATACATATTAGAAAGTAAAACCACCAGAAAATATTATATTGGTCACAGCAACAATCCATTAAAAAGATTATCATAGCACAATTCTGGATATTCAATTTCAACCAAGAATGGAATTCCCTGGGAATTAGTGTTCATTAAAGAATTTGAGAATAGAAGTAAAAAAAGTTGAAAGCGGGCATTAATTAATTTTTGAGTTCACTGAATAAATTAGAACAAAAAAAGCGACTTAAGTCGCTTTTTTTGTTCTAATTTATTCAGTGAACTCAAAAATTAATTAATGCCCGCTTTCAACTTTTTTTGTCAATTCGGCAATTTGTGAAAAACTGCTCTGTAATTTCCGTAATTCACTTTCCAGTTTGTAAATTTTATATGACTCAACAGATTCTTTTCCGCCAAGCAGCCAGTTTACATCGCATCCAAGTCGGAGTAGTTTTGCTAATATTCTTGTGCCCGGCTCCCGTTTTCCGCTGATATACTGCTGCAATTGCTGAGGTGAAATCAACATTGCGTCGGCAAGTTTTTTAAGAGTGCCGTATTTTTTTTTTGCAAAAAACCGCATTCGCTCGCCTACACCCATCTGTAATTTTTCATCAGTAAACAAATCTAAATTATCCGGATGTGAATCTTCAAATAAGTTTAATTCGAATTGATACTCGTCAATGATTTTTTTGATTTGATGGTAAAGGTCGTCGTCAAATTGAGGGCTTTCATTTAAAAGGTAATGAAGCGTTTGAATTTTCATATCCAGTTTCTCGGCAATCAGACTAAGTTTAATGCCAAGCGTATGGATAAGATATTTTACTTCTTCCTGCTTTGTCACTATGAATTATTTCCTCTATTGTAAAGCAGTTACCAATTGCAAAATAACAAACATGACTACTCTTGGCAAGTTTATTCTAGATGGGAAATATTCGGACAAAATTACTTTAATTATTCTTAATGAATCTTATTCTGGGAGTTTTGAAGTATCTAATATTTCAATATCTTTGCCAAGTATGAAATTAAAACCGTTCTCCAAAGATCACAAATACATACTAAGACTTGCACTCCCCGCAATTGCAGGTCTATCTTCGCAAATGGTTGTATCTCTAGTTGATGCCGCAATGGTTGGTCGTTTGGACAATGCAGAATACTATTTGGCTGCAATGGGCATTGGTGTAATTGCAACATGGGCTGTTGTAAGTTTATTCTCAAGTCTTGCTACGGGTACACATGTTCTAATTGCCCGTAGGTTTGGTGCACAAGATTACAACGAATGCGGAAGAGTTCTGAATACTTCTTTAATCATCTCTTGCTTAATTGGAATTGTTGTATCCGCAATTGTGGTATTCTTTGCTTTTGACATTGCGGGATTTTTCGCAGTTGATCCAAAAGTTGGGTTTTATGCCGGGCAGTTTCTTCATTACCGGTTTATGGGGCTTCCATTTTTCCTTATTACAGTTTCGTACCGCGGTTTTTTCTTTGGTATAGGGAAAACAAAAATATTCATGTATTCGGCAGTTTTAATAAATTTCTTGAATATTGTTTTCAACTACATTTTAATTTATGGTGGATTCGGAATTAAAGGAATGGGTTTAGCCGGATCTGGTTTAGGTTCAACTATTGCAACATTCTGTGATGCATTATTTTATTTAACTGTTTCGATGTTCCCTGCATTCAGGCATAAATTTCACTATTTCAAAAATTTTAGTTTTGTTAAAAGTATTGCATCGTCAATAATCAGAATATCTTTACCTGTATCTCTTCAAAATATTTTTATACTGGTAGGTTTTTTAAGTTTCATAGCTATTACAGGTTTAATTGGAACCGATAGCCAGGCGGCAAGCACAATTGTATTCTCATCTATGCAGTTCTCATTAATGCCTTGTTTCGGATTTGGTATTGCAGTACAAACTCTAGTGGGAAACAGTCTCGGAAGCAAAAATATCGAGCAGGCTAAACATTACGGTTTTGAAACTAGCAAACTTGCTACCCTTTATACGATTTTCATCGGTATGATTTTTATTTTCGCGCCACGGTTGATTTTAATCTTATTAACCAATGATCATAAAATAATTGAAATTGCAGTTCCGGCACTGCGGATAGCCGGATTTGGACAAATCTTTTATGCAATCGGAGTTGTGCTTGCAAACGGATTACAAGCAGTGGGGCAGACTCTTTTTGTTATGATTTCCGAAGTTATTTTAAACTGGTTTGTATTTGTTCCAATTGCTTACTTCTTCGGAGTTTATCTAAAATTTGGATTAATAGGTGCCTGGTCGGCACTTCCATTTTATGTTGTTTTATATGCTTTGGTAATATTCATAAAATTCCGGTTTGGGAGCTGGGAAAAGTACCGGCATGTTTAGTATAAATAACTTGACAATCTTGTCTTCGAAGAATATATTTGGTTTGTAAAAATGATGAAATCAAAATATCTCATATCGTTTCTAATTCTTCTAACGGCTGGATTAATTATTGCCGGTGTTGACTTGAGAAGTTTTACTGCAAAGTCTTCCGGTGGCAATGTTGTTTTGAACTGGGAAACCAACTCGGAAACCAACTTCACTTATTTCGTCGTTCAACGTAAAACTGTAAACGGCGGTTACGCAGAGATCGGGAATATTTATCCCAAGAGTGACCGAACCTACGAATTTGTTGATCAGACTGCTTTCAAAACATCCGGTCAAGTTTATGTCTACAGATTGAAAATTGTTGATAATGATGGAAATGTTTCATACTCGGGTGAAGTTACAGTTGCTCACAATAGTATTTCGAGTGTTAAAAGAACTTGGGGAAGTATAAAAGCATTATTCCGTTAAAAATTTTCTTCATTCAAATTTATCCCCGACCTAATTTCTAATCCTTAAATTTCATGTTAATAACTAAATCTAAAATATATCTTGCTTCCCAATCTCCTCGTAGAAGAAAATTATTAAAACAGCTCGGTCTCAAATTCACTTCTTTTTCAGTTGATCTGCATGAAGAGATACTGAACGGTGAACATCCAATCCAAACTGTAAAGCGGTTGGCTCTGCATAAATCTGATGCTGCTGTAACTAAAGTTAAAAATGGAATTGTGATTACTGCCGATACTATCGTTGTCCTTAACAAAGAAGTAATTGGTAAACCAAAGAATGGGAAAGATGCTTTTGAAATTTTATCGAAGCTTAGCGGCAAGACACATTCAGTTTATACCGGATTTGTGGTTAGGAATTTAGACAATAAAAAATGTATTACCGATTATGAAAAAACGGAAGTAACATTTAGAAAATTATCTTCTAAAGAAATTAAAGAATATATAAAAACCGGAAGTCCTATGGATAAAGCCGGTGCTTACGGAATACAAGATGACTTCGGCGCTGTTTTTGTTAAACGCATAGATGGTTGCTATTACAATGTTGTCGGTCTCCCGATAACCAATTTATATCAATCACTTTTAAAAATTTTATAAATTGTGCAAAAGTAAATAGAGAAACTTTTTTTTATTTTCTTTATGATTGAAATATTCCAGAATTGTTTCGTCATATAAAATCACTAAATAAAATTTTTTTATAACCAATGGAAAAATTAGATGACTACAAAAATTATTTGGACAAAAATTGATGAAGCTCCTGCTTTAGCTTCGTATTGTTTTCTCCCCGTTCTAAAATCATTTGTAAAAGGGACCGGAATTGAAATTGAACAGAAAGATATTTCCTTGGCTGGAAGAATTATTGCCGCTTTTCCGGAATTTTTAACTGAAGCACAAAAAATTCCAGATTATCTAACCGAATTAGGAGAACTTGCTAAAACTCCTGAAACTAATATTATTAAGCTACCTAACATTAGCGCGTCTATTCCTCAACTTCATGAAGCGATAAAGGAATTGAAAGTGAAAGGTTATAAAATTCCAAACTATCCCGAAGAGCCTAAAACGGAAGAAGAAAAATCGATAAAGAATCGGTATGCAAAAATTTTAGGATCTGCAGTAAACCCGGTTATACGTGAAGGTAACGCAGATAGAAGAGCATCTGCCTCGGTGAAAAAATTTGCTCAAAAATATCCTCATAAGATGATGAAACCTTGGCCTCAATCTGGTTCTAAAACAAGGGTTGCTCATATGCTGCAAAATGATTTTTATGGAACCGAAAAATCAACTACGCTGCAAAATGATGATAATGTAAGAATTGAATTTGTTGATTCTGCGGGAAACGTCACAATACTGAAAGAAAAATTGAAATTACTTGCCGGTGAGGTGATTGATACTTCGATAATGAATGTGAAAGAGTTAAGAAAATTTTATTCTGAACAAATAGAGAATGCAAAAAAAGATAATGTGCTTCTATCACTTCATCTAAAAGCAACAATGATGAAAATTTCCGACCCAATTATGTTTGGGCATGCTGTATCTGTTTATTTCAAAGAGGCACTTGATAAATATTCAAATCTGTTGAATGAAATTGGTGCAAATGTAAATAATGGATTGATGGATGTGTTGGAAAAACTAAAAAAACTACCGAAAGAAAAAAGAATTGAAATTGAAACGGCAATTAATAAAGTATATGAGACGAATCCCGAACTTGCTATGGTTGATTCAAGAACAGGGAAAACAAATCTGCACGTTCCTAACGATGTGATAGTTGATGCATCTATGCCTAATGTTGTGCGTGATGGAGGCAAAATGTGGAACCGTAAAGATGAACTGCAAGATTGTATTGCAATGATTCCGGATCGTTGTTATGCGACTATTTATCAAGAAATTATTGAAAATGCACAAACTCACGGACAGTTCGATCCAGCGACAATGGGCGCAGTTTCAAATGTTGGTTTGATGGCACAGAAAGCTGAAGAGTATGGTTCTCATGATAAAACTTTTGAAGCAAAGGGAAATGGAATTATTCATGTTGTAAATTCGAACAATAAAGTGCTACTTGAACAGAAAGTTGAAGTTGGTGATATTTTTAGAATGTGTCAGGCTAAAGATGAAGCGATTAAAGACTGGGTAAAACTTGCTGTGAGAAGAGCTAAAGCAAGCGGTTCACCGGCAATTTTCTGGCTCGATGAAAAAAGAGCTCATGATAGAGAAATTATTGCTAAGGTAAATAAATATTTACCAGAAAATGATATCACTGGTTTAGAAATAAAAATATTAAATCCCGTTGATGCTATGAAATATACTTTAGAGAGAACACGAAAAGGATTAGATACAATTTCTGTAACTGGTAATGTATTACGTGATTATTTAACAGACTTATTCCCAATTCTTGAATTAGGTACAAGCGCGCGAATGCTTTCGATTGTTCCGTTATTAAATGGTGGCGGCTTATTTGAAACTGGTGCCGGAGGTTCAGCGCCAAAACATGTTCAACAGTTACTAAAAGAAAATCATCTGCGGTGGGATTCGTTGGGTGAGTACTGTGCTTTAGTCCCATCTTTGGAAATGATAGCTGATAAGTCTGGAAACGTGAAAGCAAGAATTCTGGCCGAAACGCTCGATAAAGCAACCGGCAAATATTTGGAAAATTCACGGTATCCTTCCCGCAAAGTAAATGAAATTGATAACCGCGGTAGTTCATTCTACCTTGCTTATTATTGGGCCCAGGCATTGGCAGATCAAAATTCAGATTCAGAAATGAAAATTCGTTTTTCTAAAATGGCTGATGAAATTTGCGTAAATGAAAACAAGATTGTTGATGAATTAATTTCTGTTCAAGGAAAATCTGTTGATATTGGCGGTTATTACATGCCTGATGATAAAATGGCAAATGAAGTAATGAGACCAAGTAAAACTTTTAACAAAATTATTGATGAAATGTAAAAACCATATTAAATGAGCAAATGGAATCATCCATATGTTCATTTATTTTTCCCGTTAATAAAAGTATCAGTCAAACGCAACCGTTGAGATTTTTTGCAGAGCAATAATTAAAAATATGTAACTATTTGTCAAGGAGACGATTCTTCCCGGGTCGTCTCTTTAATTTTTTCTCTCAAACTCCATAAATTCAAACAAATCAAAAAAAATATTTGATATTTTTAACTGAAATATTATTTTTGTGCAGTGATTCTTTACAAACATAATTCAAATTTTGGGTGTGTAATTAATGCGGTTGGTTCTCTCAATAGAGATCACCGGTTACCGTTCGGCGGGATTAATTACAGTTCTTCTTTTCATCTATATTCTTTTCAATCCCTCACTTCGGTTCTCCGGAATTCTTTCTGATCAGATGCAGTTTTCTAATTGAAGATGATTTAAAAACAGAGATAAATATATCTGTGGGTTTTCATTTAATCTGAAGATTTTTTTATTACTCTTTATCTAATTATTGTTTCCGGTTAAAAATCTAACTAAATCATTTTCAAAACAACATCATTAAAAGGAGCTTCTTATGAAAATTGTCAGAATGAATCCATTGGAAAACAAAGAGAGTGGAAAGATGGCTGCTTTCTTTGACATTCAAACACCGGATGAAATTGTTATTAAAGGTTTCCGCCTGGTTAATGGTGCGAAAGGAATGTTTATCTCACCGCCTGATCAGAAGGGGAAAGACGGCAAGTATTATGAATCCGTTTTACTGCCGAAAGAAATGAAAACTTCGCTTGAGAAACTTGCGATTGCCGAGTATAACAAAATCCACAACTAATTTAAAAACTCATGTACTACTCAACCGTATATTTTTACTTTAACCATAGCTCAATGTTCTACATTGAGCTATGGTGTTGATTATTGAATTTTCTGTCATGAACATGATCATTGATATATGACGACTAACAATGAGGGGTAACAAACAAGAAATAAAAAATATTTAGCTAGCACATTTCACTTCCAACCTCTCACGTTTTACGCGCACATTAACACTCGTTCATAAGAATCTACTTCTCGATCTTTCTATCCTTGATTTTAGAAGACACTGTTTATATTTTAGCACTAGTTCAAATAAAAATGATGGAGGATTATCATGCAGAATGAAGAAAATGGAATGGGAAAAGGATTGTTGATTGGCTTCCTAACTGGAGCTGCAGTAGGTTCAATAATTGCACTTCTCTATGCACCAAAATCCGGTAAAGAATTACGCGAAGATATTAAAAACAAGTCGCAAGATTTAATTGAAGATGCCGATGAGTATCTTTCAAAAGCTAAAGACAAAGCTTCTCAACTAATTAATGAGGGTAAAAAAAAATCCGAAAAATTGGTTGCTGAGACTAAAGAAAAAGTTGATACGCTCTTAGGCGAAGCAGAAAAAATATTAAGCGAAGCTAAAGATAAAGCTGGCAATGTTGCACATTTAGGAAAAGAAAAAATTGAAAAGGAAAGTGAGCGTTTGAAAACAGCAATTAAGGCGGGTATGGATGCGTACAAAACCGAGAAGGATGCGTAAAATTATATGACTCTAATTGATATTCTTCTTATCATATTAATTTTATCTGCATCCGTTCTATGTATTTTTGCCATCATCTACCTTAAAAGAATAACAGAAAATGTAGAAGCCGTTACTAAAGACGTCCACGAGTTTGTTGAAACAGCCAGCCCGGTTATTGAAAAACTTGGTGACGCGACAAATAAAGTGAACCGAATTGTTTCTGAAGTAGAATATTACTGGGACGAAATTGACATATCAATAAAAAAAATACGGGAACGTATTTCAGGTCTCACTTCTCTGAAGAATTATCGCGATGTTGAGTATCCTGCCAAAGATCTTATCAAAAATATCAAAGCATTTACAAAAGGCGCCTCAGCTTTTTGGAATGCATTTAAACGTAGGTAATTTTTTCTTGTTCAAATAAGGAGAATCTATCTTGAAAGAGTATAATGCAGAAGCTATTAGAAACATAGCGCTTGTGGGTCATGGAGGAAGTGGTAAAACTACGATTTCGGAAATTCTTTTGTTCACCGGAGGAGAAATAAATCGTATTGGAAAAGTTGAAGAGGGAAACACTACTTCTGATTTTAATTCCAACGAAATTGAAAAAAGAATTTCAATTGCAGCATCGCCTCTTCATGTTGAATGGAACAACATCAAAATAAATATACTTGACACTCCGGGCTTCCCGGATTTTATCGGTCAGGTTATTTCATCTTTGCATGTTGCGGATGTAGCTATATCGGTGATTAAGAGTTTTGAAGGTGTTGAGGTTGGGACAGAACAAACATGGGAAGTAGTCAAAAAAAATAAACTTCCCGCCGCAGTCATAATAAACAAATGCGATAACGAACATTCCAAATTTTTTGAAACGATTGCTCAAGCAAAAACACGTTTGAGCCACGATATTACGGTCGTCTCTTTCCCGGTAAAAGAAGGTTTGAATTTTAATTCTGTTATTGATCTTGTAAAGATGAAAATGATTACTTACGGTGACGCCGGTTCTAAAAAAATTACCGAAGAAGAAATTCCAGCCGAATTGAAAGCGCACGCGGATAAGTTGAGAGAAGTTCTTGTTGAGAAAATTGCGGAATCCAACGAAGAGTTGATGAACAAATTCTTTGAAGAAGGGAATTTGAGCGATGATGAAATTCAAAAAGGTTTAAAGATATCAATCATTAGCGGCGGATTAATTCCGGCATTCGCGTTCGCAGGATCGAAAGGGATCGGGCAGAACACATTTTTAGAATATGTTGTTAAATATTTCCCGGCACCTAACGAAAGAGAACCTCTGGAAGTCACAATGAAAGAGGGCGGTAAAAAAGTTAAATTAGCATGTGATGTAAAAGGTGAGCCTGCTCTTCTAATTTTCAAATCATTATCGGAACAGCATGTGGGCGAACTTTCTATCTTCAAAGTTTATTCAGGTTCGCTCGTTCCGGGAATGGATCTTCAAAACACACACAGAGATAAAATTGAACGCTTAGGCCAAATTTATGTTCTTAACGGACACAATAGAAAAGATATCGCAAAATTAAATGCAGGAGATATCGGCGCGGTTGTAAAATTGAAAGACAGTCATACCGGCGATACGCTCTGTTCAAAAAATTTCACAATTATTCTTCCGGAAATTGAATACCCTGAACCGGTAATCCGTTTTGCTGTAAAACCGAAAGCAAAAGGAGATGAAGATAAAATTTCCGCAGCATTGCACACGGCACATGAAGAAGAACCAACGCTCAGAACAAAATTCGACGGTGAAATTTCTCAGACGATTGTTTCGGGACAAGGTGAACTTCAACTGAATCTTGGCATTAAATTATTGAAAGACCGTTATGCGGTTGATGTGGAATTAGTTGAACCGAGAATTCCTTACAGAGAAACAGTAAAAGGAAAATGTGAAGACTCCGAATACAAGCATAAAAAACAATCCGGCGGACGCGGTCAATACGGTCATGTTCATTTAAAAATTGAGCCTCTTCCAAGAGGAACCGGTTATGAATTTGTTGACGCGATTGTAGGAGGTGTTGTGCCCGGCCGTTTCATCCCCGCAGTTGAAAAAGGATTGAAAGAAATTATGGCCAAGGGAATTTTAACCGGCAGCAAAGTTGTTGACGTTAGAGTCACATTGTTTGACGGTACTTATCATGCAGTTGATTCCGATGAAGTTTCATTCAAGATTGCCGCATCACAAGCATTCAAGAAAGGTTTTCTTGAAGCAAGACCGATGCTTCTCGAGCCGATCTATGATATCAATGTAAAGATTCCGGAAAAATATATGGGCGATGTTATGGGTGATATTTCGGGACGGCGCGGAAAAATCCAAAACATGGATTCCGATAATTCATTCCAGATTATTAAAGCAAAAGTACCTTTGGCGGAACTTCACAAGTATTCAACTCAGCTCCGGAGCCTAACATCTGGGCGCGGAATGTTCGCAATGAGTTTTTCTCATTATGAGGAAGTGCCGAAAGAGACCGAAGGCAAGGTTATTGAAGATTATCAAAAGCATAAAGAAGAAGAAGCAGAATAATTATATTCTGATTAAATTGCGGGCGGAAGTAATTTCAACTTCCGCCTTTTTTATTTATGGAAAAACTCTGGTCGCCCTGGCGCTCAAATTATATAGATTCTTTTAAGACTAAGAAGGATTCCGACGCATGCGTATTTTGCGAAGCGCCGAAACTTCCGATTGAAGATGATAATTCTCTTCTTGTCTATAAAAATGAATCGTGTTATGTGATGCTTAACTTATACCCGTATAACAGCGGACATCTTTTAATTATTCCTTACCGTCATCAAAGCGATATAAACGCGCTTAACGAAAATGAAATGAATGAAATGATGAAGATGGTTCAGCTTTCGATTAAAGCTCTTGATATTACAATGAAACCGCAAGGTTATAACTTCGGTGCAAACCTTGGTAAAGCTGCCGGAGCCGGTATTGACTCACACATTCATTTTCACGTTGTACCGCGTTGGAGTGGAGATATTAATTTTATGCCGGCAGTCGGTGAGGTAAAAATAATTTCCCAGGATCTATTACAAACGAAGAAAAATTTAATTAATGCATTCGAACAATTATTAAAAAGGTAGCCACATTTTGGATAATCTAAAACAATTTAAAATCTTAATTGCACCAAACAGTTTTAAGGAATGTGCCGATTCAGTCGAAATCACGGAATTCATAAAAGCTTCACTCTTCAGATTATTACCGGATGAGATCAAATCCAAAATTGATTTTTGGCTTAAGCCGATTTCAGACGGCGGCGACGGATTTCTGCAAGTCTGCCAAAGAAATTTCGGCGTTGAATTTCTCCATTTCGAAATCTCAAATTCTTTTAATGGAGATAAATTTTTCTGCCCGGTCGGTTATTATCAAGAAACTAAAACTTTGTATATCGAATCAGCTGAAGTGTTGGGCTTGAAATTAATTCCAGAAGAATTTAGAAAACCGCTCTCTCTTTCTTCAAGAGGAATGGGAGATCTTCTTCTTCAAATCTTTGATTCCGTTAATGCCGGAATAATGGATGTTGAAAAAATAGTTGTCGGCATCGGCGGAACCGGTACGAACGATCTGGGTATGGGAATGATGGAAGTTTTTGGTCTTGAGTTTTACGACGCAAAGGATAATAAACTGGAAGTATTGCCTAAAAACTTTTCGCTCGTTGAAAAAATTGTTGCTCCTGAAGTAGAGCTTCCATTCAAATTGGAATTGATAATTGATGTGGAAAATCCGCTTCTCGGAATTAACGGCGCAAGTTTATTATTCGCAGAACAAAAAGGCGCGACGGATGAAGAATCCGTTATAATGGAAAAAGGTTTTATTCACTTATTGGATCAACTTGAAATTGATGAAGAAATACAGACCAGCTTGAGCGGTGCCGGCGGCGGAATTGCAGCGGCAATGAAAATATTTTTTAACGGCGAGATAAAATATGCCGATGATTTCATCAAGAACGATTTGAAAGTTCATGCGGAAGTTACCGATCTTGATTATGTTATCACCGGAGAAGGGAAACTGGATTCGCAAACATTCTTAAATAAAGGCGCGTTCATTGTTGTAAACGAATTTGCCGAGAGGAATATTCCGATAACGTTTATATGCGGCAGTACCGACGGCGATTTGCCGAAAATTGATACTTTGAAAGTGATCGAGATTGGAGAATATTTTGATTCGGTCGAGGAATCAATTCAGAAGATTGATCAAGGTATTGAGATTGCTTGCAGAAAAATCAGCAAAGAGATCATACAGCTTTTTACAAAGAAAATATCCAAGAAATAATTATTGAATTTATTCTAATATTCTCTTTTCTGTCTTTGCGAGGATCCGGCATTTGCCGGAGACGAAGCAAACTAAATGAGTATTGAGATTGCCACGTCCCGCTTTACGGGACTCGCCATGACGAGTGTACTGTAAGAGATTGCTTCATTCAATAATTAGTAGAAGCTAAGAACTAGCAATAACAGAATTTTGTTGTGAGTAAAAATAATTTGTTGTCATTGCGATCCTGCGGTAGCAGGAGAAGCAATCTAACTTACGTATTTGAGATTGCTTCACTCACTTCGTTCGTTCGCAATGACGTGAAGAAATTATAAAGAACAGTTAAAAATTATCTATTCATGGAAGTATAATGGAAAACCAAACAGAAGTTTTTGAAAAAATAAAAATTGATTCGCTCGAAGAGATTCTCGGTAAAAAGTTTCCGGTACTCGATGACGGTTTTGTACGTGTGATCGATTACATGGGGAGCGATGAATCAATTGTACAGGCGGCAAGAGTTTCTTACGGTAAAGGGACTAAAAAAGTTAATGAGGACAGGGGACTGATCCGTTATCTTCTGCGCAACTTTCATACAACACCGTTCGAGATGTGCGAAATCAAATTGCACGTCCGCGTTCCAATGGACACATGGCGGCAATGGATTCGTCACCGTACGGCGAATGTAAACGAATATTCAACACGTTACTCACTCGCAATCGATTCGTCTCAAAAAACAAATACCGGGGAATGGCGTTTTCAGGCAATAGATAATAAGCAGGGAAGCGAGGGATTCTTTGATCCTGCACTCGGCAGTAAATTATCCGAGCGTGAAGAAGAACTTCAGCAATTTGCCCGTGAGATTTATCAAGAGCGTCTGCAGCTTGGCGTTGCGCGCGAGCAGGCACGCAAAGATCTTCCGCTCTCAACCTACACAGAAGCATATTGGAAAATTGATCTCCATAACCTTCTTAACTTTCTTGCACTTCGAATGGATGCCCATGCGCAATTTGAAATCCGCAGTTACGCTAATGTTATAGGAAACGAAATTGTAAGTAAATGGTGTCCTATAGCATGGGAAGCATTCAAAGATTACCGAATGAACTCGATGAGCTTTACCGCTCTCGAATTACAGATAATGAAACAAATGTTTGCGGGCAAAGATCAAGAAGCTAAAATGCTTGCCGAAGAATTCGGATGGCTTAAAATGGTTGAGGGAAAACTTTCAAAGAACCGCGAACGAATAGAATTTGAAAGCAAACTGGAAACTCTTGGATTGAAGAAGCCGTGGGGATGAACTGGTAAGAAGTTAGGGGCGAGAGTAGGTTACGTCAGCATTTAATATAATTTGTATGGCATACTTCCAAAATAAATTCCGCATTGAATCAAATCGTTTACGAGATTGGGATTACTCAATACCTTGGTGGTATTATGTTACAATCAATACCAAAAATCACGTTGATTTTTTTGGAAAAGTAGTTGCTGGTAAAATGGAATTAAATGGTTTAAGAAATGTTACTGAGAAATTTTGGTTAAAAATGCCGGACCATTTTCCGAGCATCGAACTGGATTATCATATAATCATGCCAAATCACATTCATGGTATAATAATTCTTAATCCGGGTGAATTAAATTGTGGGAAATCAAATGTAGAGACGGGATATATCCCGTCTCTACAGCGGCAAAAACAAGCCTCACTAGGTGTAATTGTTGGAACATTTAAAGCAGCAATCACACGTTGGTGTAACCAGAATAGTATATCCAATTTTAACTGGCAGCCTAGATTTTATGACCGGATCATAAGAAACGAAAAAGAGTTGCATCAAATAAGAAAATATATTGAACAAAATCCCTTGAAATGGGATATTGAAAAAAACGATTATGAAAATTTAATAATTGATTAAATCTGTTGAGACGCGTCACAGATTTGTAGAGACTAAACTTTACATTGTAGAGACGCCATATATGGCGTCTCTACGGATAGCAGAATTTAGGTAAGAATTTGTTCCTTCAATAAATCATCTGTTTTGAATAAATTGCACCGTGCAGATTACATTGAGGTTCAAAATGAAAAAATTATTATTTGTTCTCTCCGTTTTCTTCATCTTAACTCTCGGTTGTACCCAATCAAATGAACCGGATAATCCGGATTGGGTTAATAATTTAATTGAGCAATTTAAAAGTCAGCCGGTAGGAAATCCTCCTCAATCGATATGGCGGTACAGCTACAAAGATCAAACTGTGTATTATGTTCCGGCACAATGCTGCGATCAATTCAGCAATCTTTTTGATGAAAGCGGGAAAGTTATATGCAAGCCGGACGGAGGTTTCGCAGGTGGCGGAGATGGAAAATGCCCGGATTTCTTTAAGGAAAGAAAAGATGAAAAACTGATCTGGAGTGATTCCCGCACACGGTAAACCGGCACTATATGTAGAGACGGGATATCCCGCCTTGGCGGGATCGACATGACAAATCAAAGTATGCATTAAATTTATATTGACATTAATTTAAAATTTTCCGTTTATTAAGTAGAAAATAAATCTGTTGTTCCGGGGGGAGGGTCCTCCAAATTCTAACCTTCCAAAATTGTACTGCAAAAAGAAAAAATCATCTTCTAATAAGAGAGATTCCATTTAAGAAACGGCGGTCTGGATTTCCGATTAGCGAAGCCGGTTTTAAATAAAGAATAACCAAATCCGGTAATTGAAAAAATCATTTTAAAAAATGCCCGGCGAAGTTTAAAAAATGAAGACCGCGGCTGCCAAGTTGTCAAAATTAATTTAGAAAATGCCCGGTGAGATTTAAAAAATGAGAGAATTATTTTAAAAAATGCCCGATGCGGTGTGACAAAAATCAAAATGAGTTTAAAAAATGCGGCGTGCAGTTTAAAAAATGGGAAAAAAAATCGAGAAATGAAGAAAAATCTGCCAAAACGGCAGAGCTAACTAAATAATCATAATAAAAGGGGTAGGTTATGACTAAAACGGAAGAAAACAAGTTCTCTTCATACCGTGCGGTAATTTCTGTCCTCGATGAGAATCAAAGTATTGTAACAACTTTGCCTGCGTTAAGCAGCGCAGTGACCAATTTTAAAACGCTTGTGTCGGATATTTCCGTGAGGGACACAGAATATACTGCAAGTGTTTCCGGGAAGACAAATGCGAAGAATCTGGTTGAAGATGAATTGCTCGATCTCTTAACACCTCTGGCGGACACATTGAATGCTTACGCAAGCCGTAACAAGATTGAAGATCTGAAGGCAAAGAGCAAAGTAAACAGATCCCAATTAAAAGGAATGCGCGACAATGATCTGATTAGCAAAGCAAGATTAATTCATGATTTGTTAAATTCGAATATTATAGCGCTCGCGGATTTTGGAGTTACAAGTGCCAGGTTAACGGATCTGCTGAACAAAATTGTTGAATATGAAGAAGCGCGCGGGGTGAAAGAAACAAGCTTTGCAACAAAGAGCGCAACACGGCAGACGTTATCTCAATTGTTCGATAAAGCGGACCTGGTATTAAAAACCGAGATCGACGCATTGATCGAGAATTTTAAGTTTGATAACAGAATGTTCTATAATAAGTATTGGTCGGCGCGGGTGATAAAGGATTTGGGATTGGGGCATAAGGAAGCGGCGGCTCCGGCAGCGACGTGAAAGGTGGGATGTAGAGACGTGAAAGGTGAAACGTAGAGACGTGAAAAGTGAAACGTAGAGACGTGAGAGGTGAGACGGAAGAGGTGAAAGGTGAAACGTAGAGACGTGAAAGGTGAGATGTAGAGACGTGAAAGGTGAAACGTAGAGACGTGAGAGGTGAGACGTAAGACGTGAAAAGTGAAACGTAGAGACTCGCCGCAATTTGGTAGAGACTCGCCGCGGCGAGTCTCTACGGAGAAAAGAATTTATTTATATTAATTTTTGTGTTAAATTGAAACAGAAAATTACCGGATACCTCCTTGATAGATACAAAGCAATTCACCTCGATTGAAACCAGCCTAAAAAATTATTTTTGCCAATTTTATACTCATTCAGTATAAGTAATAATGAGGGTGCACCAACAATTATAAAAGGAATAAAAGAATAGCGGATAGAAACGAAAAGGAGGGTATACTAAATGAATGCATATTGTGTAAACTACTATGATGAAGATGATATGATGACTTGGGTAACTACGGTCTTTGCTGAAACCGATGATGATGCATATCTAGCCGCGGAAGAAGAGCGTCTTAAAAATTCCATTCATCCCGGTAGTACTGAAATTTACTCGATCGAGAATACGGTTACGGGAAAGACTCTTTTCTTATCCTTCCGTGCTGGCGCCGCCGGTACCGTACTTCCGGAGACTCCGTCGAAAGAAGAACTAACAAAACTTGAAACAATGAGCTTTCAGAACAATCATGCACAAAAAATGTTATTTGCTTTGGAGAATGATCCGTCTTATCCCAGTGATCAGCACGAGAAGGCTGTCAGCGAATGCGAAAAGTCGGAAAATGAGATAGAGAACTATCTGAAATTTCTTACTGCACGTTATCCCGGCTACAAATTTGAATTATAGAGACGTAGAATTGTGGAGACACACAAATGATTGCAGAGACGGGACAAGTATCCCGTCTCTACTGAAAAAGAATTTATTTATATTAAATTTTGTGTTAAATTAAAACAGAAAATTACCGGATACCTCCTTGATAGATACAAAGAAGTTCACCTCGATTGAAACCAGCCTAAAAAATTCTTTTTGCCGTATAAATAGAAGCAGAACAAAAATAGATTTAAACAATATTGCCAAAGAAATTGGAACGTAGACTTGCAACTGGACGCATATCTATGTTCCATAAAGAAATAAACAGTTCAGTATAAGTAATAGTTAGGGCGCTTTAATGGTAATACATAGTTTATATATTTCTTACCGCATGGGGAGAAAAAATAATGGTTACAAAAACAACAAGAATGCTAAAAATATTTTTGTCATTGATTGCTATTATCATCGGTGCACAAAATATGTACTCTCAACAAAAAGTGTTAGATATTTATGAAAAACCATCATTACAAATAATTGGTGACTCTTCAGACACAAAATTAACCATTGAGTATAAAATCCCTTATCCTGCTTTTGTTGAATTGAAAATATATGATAGACTTGGATTTCTCTCTTCGGTTCCCGTCTATTCTTTTCAAGATGCCGGTGTGCATTCCATAATCATTGATAAAAATAATCTTAATGTCGGGTATCACTCTATTTATCTGCAATTAAATCATGATAGAGAATCCTCAGTTGAAAAAAGTTTTGACCATAATTTTAACGGCAAGTACTTTACTTCTTCTAGGAAAGAAGAGAATTATCTCAATAGAGCAATGATGTCCACAGCCCAAGCGCCAGAAAAATCAAAACTTCTTTATGACACATTATTAACAAAATATCCCAACTGGATGGATAGACGTGCATTATTCTCATATGCGTTAATTACTTATATGATTGTATCTGACAGCCTTTCCGTTTCCAGCATTATTGATAGCATCGAGAATTATTCTCCAAATTCAGAAGTTTACAATATGATAGCAATGACGCCGGCCTATCTTAAAAAATATCTTCCTATCGGTATTAAATATGCGCAAAAGGCAATAGATAATATTGATGATTTGCCACTCCATTACAGAAATAGTAAGCTATTTGATTATAAAAGGAATCTTGGTGAAAACTATTTAGCAAATAGTGATTATGAATTGGCAATCAAAACATATTTAGAAGCTCTCACTACTTACCAAACTCTACCTGCATATGATCTATCCGTTAAATATGAATTCGATTTATCTATTTTGAGTAAACTTGGAATGATATACGAAATAGAAAAAAAATATGAGTTCGCAAAATCATACTACAAAATTGCTTTAACAAAGGATCCTACAGACGAGGATAATTGGCTGGCATTGCAGAGGATATATACAATTCTAAATCATTCAGATGAGGGCTATAACAGTTACAAAGAAAACTTTATAAAGACAATTCCAAAAGAAAAACTTATCGAGACAAAAACTTATAAATATGTTGGGAAAACATTCCCCCGTTTCTCACTAAAAACTATTGATGATAAGAAACACGATGAAACTGAAATAAAAGGGAAAGTCACAGTAATTAATTATTGGGCTTATTGGTGTGGTACATGTTTAGAGGAAAGACCTGATTTGGAAAAAATATACAATGATTTCAAAAATGAGAAGTTCTCATTATTAAGCATGCATTCTCAAATTGGTCTTTTTAATAATTTGGAGGAAGAAACAGAACTTGTAAAGAACGTATTGAAAAAATACCCGACTTCTTTTCCAACACTGATACAGACGAATGATAATAAAACTCCAAGGATTGGTGTTAATGCTGTCCCTACGACTGTAATATTAGATAAAAAAGGAGTAGTCAGATTTGAGGAAATAGGATATGATAAGTTTCAATTTTATGATCGCGTGAAGAAGAATATTCTTCAGTTATTAGAAGAAAAATAAACACGCCCTAACACGCAACTCAAAGCGACCGCGTCTTCGAAGCGGTCGTTTGTTGAGATTATTGGGTTTAGCTTTTCAGAGTAGGTTTATTATTCAAAGTTGATTTATAAAAAGAAGTTGATTTTAAAACAAAAAAGGTAGTTGCCAAAAGCGTCATCGTAGTTATGGGCGGCGCTTTAGTTGCAACGCCGTTATGCTGTTGAGAATAAAATTTCTGTTTTGATAAATTTTATAAAAATTATAAGTTAAATGGAAATCGAATTATTAATAGAATTCTGCAGAGCAGTTAGAGAGTCAACAATAAAAAGACTGGCAATAGTTCCGGAAGGTTATGAAAACTGGAAAGTAAGTCCCGGTGCATTAAGTTTTTCAGAAATAGCAAAACACATAATTGATCTGGATAACTGGTTAATTGAAAAAATAAAAAACCCGGGCATTAAATCAATTGAGACTGAAACCGCAATTACAAAAGATTGTGACAGCAATGGATATAAAGAATTAATAAATAACCTAAAAGAAGTTCTCGAAACTAAAATAGAATTCATTAAAACATTTGATGAGGATAGTCTGAATAAAAAGATATTCGATGATAGATTCAATTCAGAAGTAAGTATTGCATGGATAATATTGCGTGGAAATATCGACCATGAAATTCATCATCGAGGTCAAATAGCAGTTTATCTTAGAGTGTTAAAAGATAAAAATATAATAATAATTTAATAACAAAATAACGCGCCCCTCACCGCAATATCCCGATAGAATGCATCGGGACGCAAAGAACGCGAAACTGCGGGGCAGGCAAAACGAAGAGCCCGGCATTTGCCGGATAAGCAGGTTAGTGCAACGGTGTTTGAACGCTCAAAATAGATTTTTCGTTTTGAAAGGTAGTCTATGAGAAAGGTTGTTTTCGCAATCAATATCACTGCAGACGGATACTGCAGTCACACGGACGGGATTGTAGATGAAGAGCTGCACAAGTACTTCACGGAGGTGCTTCGCAATGCGAACCTCCTGCTATTCGGCCGGATCACGTACCAACTAATGGTTCCTTATTGGCCGGATGTCGCCAAGAAGCAATCGGAGACAGAAGCAATTAATGAGTTCGCCCGCGTGTTCGACTCACTCGACATTGTCGTATTCACAACGACATTGAAACACGTTGAAGGAAATAAAACGAGAATCGTACGAGCAAACGTTGCGGAAGAAGTGCTCGCGCTGAAGCAACAGCATGGAAAAGACATCTGTGTGGGGAGTTTGAGCATTGCGTCCCAGCTTTCGGAACGCGGTTTGATCGACGAGTATCATTTTGTGGTACACCCGGTGATCGCAGGAAAGGGACCGCGGTTATTCGAAACCGTGAAGCTCCAGGAGAGACTTCGGCTGGATTTTGCCGGTGCGAAAACCTTTCGATCCGGCGTCGTTGCTCTTCAATACAAAAAGCAGACGTGATTAAACGTAATCTTTAACCATAGAAAGCAGTTCACTTCGATAAAAACAAACCTTGCAAATAATTTTAACCTTGTATATAATTGTTATAGAACCGAAGATTGAAAACTTTACGGATGATAAATAAGGAGCTGAGCGTTGTTCTACGTTTCGTTTATAAATAACCCGTTCAGTATAAGTAATAGTTAGGCAGTGGCGGAAATACAGTTATCATGAAAGGAAAGAACTTATGACAAAGATACTTCAGAATCATTACGTACTCGCTGTTCATGATCTTCGAGTGTCATCAACATTTTTTGAGAAACTTGGCTTTCAGATAGTATCAGAGCCCGGAGGATGGATATTCCTTGAACGAGATAATTGTATGGTAATGCTTGGAAAGTGTCTTGATGCCTTGCCTCCGAGCAAGCTTGGTGATCATAGCTATTTTGGCTATCTGTGCGTTGACAATGTGGATAGTTATTATGAAGATCTAAAAGGAAAAGGGATTAAGATTCTCTCCCCAATCGATACAAAGCCTTGGGAAATGCGTGAATTTTCCGTTGCATCACCAGAGGGCCATAGGATAACGATCGGTCAATGGATTGAAAAAACAAAAACTTAATGAGGTCAATTGTTTTGAACCTTGCACCACTGCCTAACCAGCAACTCAAAGCGACCGCCCCGCAGAGCGGGGTAAACTCTCTTTGACGCAGTCGTTTGATGAGGTTATTGAGTTTAGTATTTGGACGTGAGATAGAAAAACAAACATTATCTATATTAAAAATTATTTGTATAATAAATTAATGGTGTGAAAATAATCGTTATTATCTCACGTCCTGAACAGAATAAGTTTGTTGTTCAAAATTGATTTGCAGTAAAGAAGTTGATCCCGCAAAGAACGCGGGACAGGTTTATAAAACAAAAAAGGTAGTTGCCAAAAGCGTCATTGTGGTTATGGGCGGAGCCCTGCAAAGAACACGGGATCTAAGACTTTAGTTGCAACGCCATTAGTCGCACACAAGAATATTTTAGAAAGGAGGAAACCATGGCTAAACTTGTTGTCCGGGCTTTCACGATGTCTTTGGACGGATTTACTTCGGCCCCTAATCAAAGTCGTGAGAATCCCTTTGGTGAAGGAGGCCGGGTTATTATGGATTGGGCACTTGCAACCCGGACATTTAGAACAATGTTCGGTAACGAAGGCGGAACCACCGGCATCGATGATACTTTTGCTGCCAAAGCAGATGAAGGGGTGGGTGCGACCATAATGGGGCGCAATATGTTTGGTCCAATTCGAGGGCCATGGCTTAATGACGATTGGAAAGGATGGTGGGGACCCAATCCACCGTATCACCATCCTGTATTCGTGCTCACGAAATATCCGAGACAATCAATTCCAATGGAAGGCGGAACAATCTTCCATTTTGTAACAGAGGGAATTGAGATTGCATTAGAGAAAGCATTTGATGCTGCAAATGGAAAAGATGTGCGGATTGGCGGTGGTGCAACCGCCGTGAGGCAATATTTGCGAGCCGGACTCATTGACGAATTACACCTCGTCATAACGCCCAAGTTGCTTGGAGCCGGCGAACGGCTTTTTGACGGAACTGACGAAGTGGCCAAAAAATATGAATATACAGAGTTTATAGCTTCCGAGGCAGCAGCACATGTCCGGTTGGTTAAACGCAAATAGAGTTCAGCTTCACGGGCGTGGAATCTAACCCGCGTGTCAGTCCGGACGCTTCTCCGTCTGCGCCGGATAAATTTTGGGCGGCGCCCCGCAATGAGTGCGGGATCTCCGTTCCCGATGAAATACATCGGGATCTTCGACCTCGATAAAATACATCGGGATCTCCGACTTTAGTTGCATGCCGTTATGCTTAGTTAAAATAAAATATAGAATTATGAATGGAAGTAAAATGAATCAAAACAAAAAATATATGATTAAGCAGAACAAAAGACTTATCGTAATTGTGCTAGCTGTAGTGCTTCTACTATTTATACCACTAATAGCAATGCAGTTCACAGATGAGGTAAGCTGGACAGTACTCGATTTTGTTGTTGCTGCTATCCTACTACTCGGTACTGGTCTGATGTGTGAATTTGTTATAAGGAAGATAAATAAAATTAAGTACCGAATCGCCATCTGTGTAGTTCTTCTGGCAGCACTTCTCCTCATTTGGGCAGAACTTGCTGTTGGCATTTTCGGTACACCGTTTAGCGGGCACTAAGAGAATATTAAAAGTAATTAAATGAGAATAGATAATATTATTTTAATTTTCATAGTAATTCTGGCAAGTTTGCACATCATTTTTGAGATAGTTCAATTTGTTTACTTAAGAAAACAAAAAAATAGAATTATAATAAATAATGATTATAGAATCTGGGGTATATTCTATTACAATCCGGATGATCAGAGAATAATAGTACCTAAAAGAATTCCATGGCTAGGTTGGACCTTGAATTTTGCTCGCCCGAGTTCAATAATATTTATTGCTATAATAATAATGATTTTAATTCTGGGAATGATAAAATGAAAGATAGAAAAATCAAACATTTTCAAAACGGAGATTGAAAAATGGAAAGGAAAGACTTTATTCATTCAGCTTGCCTATTAGGTATTTGTTCTTGTATCGGAATGCCGGTATTAACTTCTGCAAAAGCGTTTTCTAATTCCGGCGGTGACGAACAAAAGGAAGACGGAAGAATCGGATTCATGCAGAGACGCTTTGCCAAATTAATGGATATAGTAAATTCAAAAGTTTCCGGGGAAGAGCGTGACAAAATTATTGAGGAATTAGGACGCGAGTGCGCCAAAGAGAACAAAGAATTTTATTTGAAGTACAAGGATAACATTGAAGGATTCTTTGCGGATATAAAAGCGCGCTGGATTGAAAGCGCTGATTATAATAAGGAAGAGAACACAATTCATCTTGTCGGAAAAAAGACCGGTACTTGCGGATGTCCTTTTGTGGATAAATCATTAATGAATAAAGAGTTTTGCAAATGCTCGCTCGGATATCAGAAAGAAGTTTACGGTATAATCCTCGGTAAACAGGTTGAATCGAAGATTGAAGAATCGGTTCTATACGGAGGAGAAAGATGCAGCTTTGTTATCCATGTTAGTTAAAAATATTATGAAGCTCCATTGTTGATTATACTTCATCCGTGAACGAATTCTTGACGATGATCTTTTAGAAACAGGCGTAATACTATTACAGAGCAAAAATTAATCTCATCATCATGGATTGACATGAAAACGTTTTTAAGCCGTCGAAAAAGTATTGGACTTACGGCCGGAGCGAAGTATTCCACAGCTCCACGCAATAAGTCTTAAAAACAAGTCCCGCCAATCTTTTCTAATTTTTCTTTATCTTAGCACCGGCGATAAAAATTTGGATTGTAGTTCTCGGTTAACGGATTAATATTTCCGCCAAAAGATTGGTGGAGAAAGTTGTATGAAAAAGTTCTTTCTACTTTTGATAATGTCGGTTGCAGTTTTAAGCTGTAGGGAAAATATTGTTGAGTACACGGACGATGTAAGGAGCGGTACAATATATTTAAGTTCGTTTCCCGGCGGAGCAGATATTTATTTCGAGAATAATAAAACCGGAAAAACTACGCCCGACAGTTTAACAAGCATCCTTCCCGGCAGTTATACATTAAAGTTCAGATTAAGCGGATACTTGGATGAGTCGGTTGTTGTGAATGTCCGTCCCGGAGAGAAGAGATTTGTTATTGTTAATTTTATGGATACTTATTGAAAAAAATAATAATCGCGGCGGTCTCCAAAAACAATGTCATTGGTAAAGCGGGTAAAGTTCCATGGCACTCTAAAGAAGAACTTCAGCATTTCAGAAAAAACACAATCGGCTTTCCGGTTATTATGGGAAGAAAAACATGGGAAGCAATCGGCAAACCACTCGAAGGAAGACTCAATCTAATCGTAACCGGGAATACGGAATTTCAAACTTCATTCCGTGAAGCGGTAATTTTTTATTCACTTCAGCACGCATTGGATTTCTGCAAAACAAGCGTTTATGAAAAGGTTTTCATCATCGGCGGTGGGGAAATTTTCAAACAAGCCATTAATGATGCCGACGAGATGATGATTTCCGAAATGAATTTTGAGACTGAAGGAGATGTTTACTTTCCCGAGGTGGACGGAACCAAATGGATACTGGAATCAAATGAATTATACGCCGATTTCATTGTTCATCATTATATTAGGAAGTGAGATTTCGTTTTCCTTGTGTCTGCAAGACTTGGTGGCAAAAGTAGCCTGAATACTTAGAGTAGAGTAACAGTTCAGCCACAAAGACACTAAGTCACAAAGATTTTTAAAGGAATCATTCATAAATTGAATTATAGAGTTAGGGATTAATTGAATAAAAAAATCAAAATACTACCGGAGAATCTGGCAAATAAAATTGCTGCCGGAGAAGTTGTAAACCGTCCGGAATCGGTTGTAAAAGAATTGGTGGAGAACGCGATTGACGCCGGTGCTCATAATATTGATGTGATGATAAAAGGCGCGGGTAAAGTCTTGATTCAAGTTGCAGATGACGGCGAAGGGATGAATGAAGATGATGCTGAATTATCAATTCAGCGGCATGCAACCAGCAAGATAGAAACACTTGATGATCTTGAAGCGATCGGTACATTCGGCTTCCGAGGTGAAGCTCTTGCTTCAATTGCGGCAGTCAGTATTTTTGAATTAAAAACCGAACGGAGAGACCAGGAACTCGGAACATTTATAAAAGTTGACGATAATTCTGTCATCACAAAAGAAAAAGGTTCGTTCTCAAAAGGAACCTCAATTTCTGTAAAGAATCTTTTTTATAATGTACCTGCGCGCCGCAATTTTCTGAAAAGCAATCAAACAGAACTAAAGCACATAATCGAAACATTTAAGAAAATTTCTTTGAGCCACCCGGAAATTGGATTCAAATTTTATAACGACGACGATGTTGTGTTCGATTTTCCAAAATCTACAATTCATGAACGTTTGAAATTGGTCTTTGCGGAGAATATACTTGACGCGACTATTGAAGTGAAAGAGATAACAGATTATATATCACTGAGCGGCTTTGTAACCAAGCCGGCTTATTTGAGGCGCAGCAAAGGGGAGCAATACTTTTTCTTGAATAAGAGATATGTGCAGAGTAAAATTGTTAATCACGCCGTCTTTACTGCTTTTGAAAATGTTTTGGAAAAAGGGGATTATCCTTTTTTTGTTCTCTTTATGACGATTGACCAGAAGAAAGTTGATGTGAATGTTCATCCTTCAAAGTTGGAAGTGAAATTCGATGACGAGAAGGAGATCTATTCTTTCGTTCAAGCCGTGATTAAAAAAACAATCGGAAGTTTTGACCTTGTACCGAGCATAACTTTCAACGGTACTCCGGCAGAAAGGGAATCGTTACGTTTTCAGAATTCAACTCAAACGAACCGCAATGATTTTTCAGACAGACCGTTTTCACCGCAGACAAATAATCAAGAACGTAAACCTTACATATTAAGTGAAGATGAAGTTGACCGTTTGTTTGATGATCTGAACCGCGAGATAAAATCCACGGCACCGGATTCGTCAGTAACCACACCGTTTGATGAGAGACAAACTACGGAAGTTTATCATGAAAGCAGTACAATGCAGCATATGGAAACACCTTTCCTTGTTCTGCTTCATAACAAATATATTTTAACCCAGATCAAAAGCGGATTGATGATAATTGATTCTCACGTAGCGCATGAACGTATATTGTACGAACTGGCAATGCAGTCGTTCGAAGCGAACATTCCTTTTGCACAGCATCTTCTCTTTCCGCAGAAAGTAAATTTGGATCCCGCAGATTACCAGCTTGCAAAAGAACTGGAGCCGTATCTAACCAATCTCGGTTTCGAATTAAAATTCCAGGCTAAAAATGTTATGGTTATTGTCGGTATTCCATCCGATGTAAAAGTTGAACATGAAGTTGAAACGCTTTTGGAAATTCTTCATGAGTACAGAAAAAATGAACAGCTCAGTCAGCTTGAGAAAAGAGATAATCTTGCAAAATCATATTCATGCAAAGCGGCGATTAAAGCGGGTGATAAACTTACCGAAAATGAGATGCGGATTCTTGTTGATAAACTTTTCGCTACTTCAATGCCGTATGTTTGTCCTCACGGCAGACCAATTGTAATTAAAATTCCGTTAGAGGAGTTCGATAAGAGATTTGGAAGAACTTGACACGTTTCGTATTTTTTCAACAAAACAGAATTAGAATTTGAAATAATTCATGGAAGTTAAGAGGAAAAAATGTTTTCAGAAGAATATAATAAAGCAAAAAAATCATACGAGAATAAACTTACGAAAGCGGAAGAGACCGGAATGAAATATACAACCGTTTCCGGGGAGCCGATCAACCCGCTTTATTCACCGGATGATCTTGCCGGACAAAATTTTTTAGATGATATAAATTTTCCGGGCGAGTATCCATTCACACGCGGAATTCATCCGACCGGTTATAGAGGAAGAGTCTGGACTATGCGGCAGTTTGCGGGATTTGGTACGCCGGAAGATACTAATGAACGGTTCAAATATTTATTAGGGCATGGTCAAACGGGATTATCTGTTGCTTTCGATCTGCCGACATTAATGGGTTGGGATGCCGATGCGCCGCTGAGTCAAGGCGAAGTTGGAATCTGCGGTGTTGCGATCTCTTCGCTTAAGGATATGGAAATATTACTTGATGGAATTCCACTGGATAAAGTATCCACCTCTATGACAATAAATTCTCCGGCGGCGATGATCTTTGCATTTTATCTTGCCGTTGCGCAAAAACAAGGAGTTAGTTTTGATAAACTCCGCGGCACACTTCAGAATGATATTCTAAAAGAATATATCGCCCAGAAGGAATTTATTTTTCCGCCTCGCCCTTCGATGCGTATCATTACAGATATGATTGAATACTGCACAACTGAAGTAACTCAATGGAACCCGGTTTCAATCAGCGGTTATCATATTCGCGAAGCGGGTTCAACAGCAGCTCAGGAATTGGCTTATACATTGGCAGACGGATTCGCATATATAGAAGCATGTCTGGAAAGAGGAATGGATATCGATTCATTTGCACCCCGACTCTCATTCTTCTTCAATTCCCATTTAGATTTTTTTGAAGAGATAGCGAAGTACCGTGCGGCAAGAAGAATTTACGCAAAAAGACTGCGTGAAAAATACGGTGCAAAAAATCCGCGTTCATGGTGGTTACGTTTTCATACACAAACTGCTGGTTGCACATTGACCGCTCAGCAGCCGGAAAATAATATTGTACGTACGGCCTTTCAAGCAATGGCTGCAGTTCTCGGAGGTACACAATCGCTTCACACAAACTCAATGGATGAAACTCTTGCTCTTCCAAGTGAGAAAGCAGTTAAGATCGCCTTACGAACCCAGCAGCTATTGGCTTACGAGACTGGAATAACCAATACTGTAGATCCTCTCGGCGGCAGTTACTTTGTAGAATCGCTTACAAACAAAATGGAAGCAGAAGCAGAAAGAATTTTTTCCGAAATTGATTCGCTCGGCGGTGTGGTACAGGCAATTGAACATGGATATTTTCAAAAAGAAATTGCTGATTCGGCGTACAGGTATCAAAAAGAATTTGAACGAAAAGAAAAAATAATTGTCGGCATAAACGAATTTGTTGAAGAGAATGAAGTGGTTGATATACCGATTCTTCAAATTTCTCCAGGTGTTGAAGCACAGCAAAGAAAACAATTAGCAGAATTGAAACAGAGCCGAAATCAAGAAGCGGTTGAAAAAAGTTTAGAAGAAATTGGCGCTGCGGCGCGCGACGGACAAAATTTGATGCCGGTTTTTGTGAAAGCTGCGAATAATTATGTTACGCTTGGCGAAATGGTTGACGAATTAAAACAACATTTTGGTATATATGAAGAATCGGCTGTTTTCTAAAATTGGCAGTTATTTAAAACTTCTGCGAATAACCAGTTGGCCGAAGAATTTTTTTGTGTTTGTACCTGCAGTCTTTGCAAAACTTCTTTTCGATGCAGACACATTCTATCTTACTGTTTTGGGATTCGTAACATTTTCGATAGCATCGAGTGCGGTTTATGTACTAAATGATTTTTTCGATGCACCGAAAGATGCTCTTCATCCGCGCAAAAAGGACCGCCCAATTGCGAGTGGAAAAATCCCCAAGAAAAACGCACTGATCTTAGGAGCTCTTCTTTTTCTTCTTCTTGTACTCATCTCGTTTAAGCTAAATCTTGCTTTCGTAATAATTGTGTGGGTTTATGTAGTTATAAATATTTTATATACAGTGTTCCTCAAAGAAATTGTAATTGTAGATATTTTTTGCATCGCTTCCGGATTTATGCTGCGTGTAATTGGTGGCGGTTTGTTGATTTCGGTTTATATTTCCAAATGGCTGATACTTACTACAATGTTCCTAAGTCTTTTTCTTGCCGTAATGAAAAGACGCGTCGAAATTGCCAATAGTCCAGATGCAGAAGAACAAAGATCTGTCTTAAAAGATTACTCGCTCAGTTTCATTGATCAAATAGTAGCCATGACTGGAAGCGGAGTAATTTTGAGCTACGCACTCTACTCTGTTGCAGATAAAACGGTAGAAAAATTTGGTACGGAAAGATTAATTTTTACAACGATGTTTGTAATATTCGGCATCTTTAGATATATGTATCTTGCGTATAAAAAAGATAAAGGCGAGAATGTGATTGAGGTAATACTCACCGATCCGCCGATGATTATCAATTTAATTTTTTATGTCGCATCGGCGTTATTTATAATTTATTTTTACAAAATATGGATGATTTTCTGAGATAGATGATGGTTAATGACCTTTTGATATTGTTTTCGCTTTTGATTGCAAGTGCGTTTTTCTCAGCATCGGAAATTGCATTTGTTGTTGCCAACAAAATTAAAGTTGAGATCCGCGCCCGGAAAAATAATTTATCGGCAAAGAATGCCCACTATTTCATGAACAATCCGAATCTATTCTTTTCTTCAATTTTGATTTCTAATAATATCGTAAATATTACTTTTGCTTCACTTAGCTCGATCTTTCTTTTTAAAATATTCGGTTTGGAAGAATTCACAATACTACTGATCACAACTGCATTGATACTCGTATTCGGCGAGTTAATTCCAAAATATTTTGGAAGAGAAATGGCAGACCGGCTTGTTATGATTTCTGCTATTCCTTTACGTGTTCTAACAATAATAATCTACCCGTTCGTAAAAATTATTTCAACAATCTCTTCCGTGTTGAGCAGAACAAATCAAAAAGAAGAAGAAAAAATTCTGCACATATTTGATAAAGAAGATCTGCAAAATCTGTTTGAAGAAAGTTCGGAAGCGGGGACAATGGATGAAGATCAATCCGATATTATCAGCAAGGTAATGGATATTAGGGAACAACGTGTTTATGAAGCAATGACACCGCGGACCGATATTATCGGAGTTGATATCAGCAGTTCAATGGATGAAGTGCTCAATACTTTTATCGAATCCGGGTATTCAAAAATTGTTGTCTATGATGAAAACCTTGACAATATAAAAGGAACTGTATTTACAAAAGATATTTTTAAGCAGCCGGAAGATTTGAAATCTGTTCTCCGGGAAGTATCGTTTGTACCTGAAACCAAAAAAAGCATGGAAATGCTGAACGAATTTCTGGATAAACAATTTTCTTTTGCTGTAGTTGTTGATGAATTCGGTGGAACAGCAGGAATACTTACAGTTGAAGACTTAATAGAAGAGCTCTTTGGAGAAATCCGGGATGAGTATGATGATGTAAATGAAAAAGTCGCACGGAAAATTGATACGAACTCTTACATTCTCAGCGGTAAAGTTGAAATTGACTATCTGAATCAAGAAATGGATTTTAAAATTACAGAAGGGGATTATGAAACTATTGCCGGTTTTGTAACTTTCAAAATTGGAAGAATCCCCAAAAAGGGCGAAACTTTTAAGATCGATAATTTTACAATTCTGATCCTCAAATCGAGTAATACTAAGATTGACTTGCTGAAATTTACAATCGAACAAGAACCTCAAGAGTGAATTAATTTTCTCAGCCAACTGTTACCAAAGTAAACCTTGGAGAAATAATGAGTCTCTTTTCATCATTTTTATCTAATAAAGAAGATTCTCTCGATATTGATAACATTTATTTTGAAAAAATCTGTAGGCAAGAAAATGTTATTGTCCTGGATGTTAGAACGAAATCTGAAAACATGAAGTCTAGAATTCCAAATTCAATTTTGATTGATATACACGAACCGGATTTTTCTGATAGAATTGACGAGTTGGAAAGAGACAAAACTTATCTTGTTTATTGCCGTTCAGGAGTTAGAAGCACGAATGCATGCCAACAAATGAAAAAGATGGGATTTGAAAATGTATTCAATCTAAAAAACGGCATTATAAAGTGGCATGGTCAAATTGAAAAAGGATGAACTTATTGATCGGGATAGCTGAACAAGATAAGAATCCAATTATTATTTACGATGGTGTTTGTAATCTCTGCAACTTCTGGATTAAATTTATCTCAAAGCGTGATTCGAAAGAACTTTTCCGGTATTCGCAATTCCAATCGGAATACTCAAGACGGTTAATTCAACAATATAAAATTGATACCGATTTGCCTTCTTCCGTAATTCTCATTGTGAGTGATAAAATCTTCTTACGTTCATCAGCCGTTATTGAAATATTCCAGTTGCTTAAATTCCCTTATTCAATTCTTGGAATCTTCAAGTACATACCCCGGAAAATACGTGATCTGTTTTATGATTTAATTTCCAATCACAGATATAAATGGTTCGGAAGAAGTACTCACTGCGTAATTCCAAATGAAGGAATAAAATCACACTTGATAGAAAATCCGACCGAATAAAGAAACCGGACGACCTATTCTGCATCATAATCAATGATGGAAGATGTTCCAATTTTCCTTTATCTTTCGCACCAAATTTAGAAGAAGTATATTGTTAAAGTTCTCCGTTGATTATAAAGACAAAAATTCCAAAGCACGAACCGGCGAAATTCTAACCGGGCATGGAGTTGTTAAAACTCCTATTTTTATGCCGGTTGGAACGCAAGGCACTGTTAAAGCTATTACACAGAGAGTTCTTGAAACAGAGATTAATGCTGAAATTGTTCTTTCAAATACTTATCATCTTTATTTAAGACCCGGGACAAAAATCCTTGAGCAAGCCGGCGGACTTCATCGTTTTATGAATTGGAATCGCCCCATTCTCACCGACAGCGGCGGATTTCAAGTTTATAGTCTTTCGGATTTGCGGAAATTGAATAAGGATGGAGTTGAATTCCGTTCTCATCTTGACGGTTCAACGCATTTTTTTTCACCTAGGAAAGTAATAGAAATTCAGAGAAGTATTGGTTCCGATATTATGATGCCTCTTGATGAGTGCACGCCTTATCCATGTGAATATGATTACGCTAAAAAATCGAAAGAACTAACATCCGAGTGGGCTCTTCTAAATAAAAATGCTTTTGAAGAGACAGAACCATTATATGGATCTCCTCAATATTTATTCGGAATAATTCAAGGAAGTGTCTATAAAGATTTGCGCGAATCATCGGCCAAGGATCTTGTCAATCTAGATTTTGACGGATATTCAATCGGCGGTCTTGCAGTCGGCGAACCAACCGAAACTATGTATGACTTAGTTGATTTCACGACTGATTTTATTCCGGAGAATAAGCCGCGATATTTAATGGGAGTAGGCAGACCGGAAAATATTTTAGAAGCAATCTCGCGCGGTGTGGATATGTTTGATTGCGTTATGCCGACACGAAATGCGCGCAATGCATATTTGTTTACTTCACGAGGAATCGTTTCGATGAGGAATGCGGCATACAAAGACGATTTTACGCCGCTCGATTCCAATTGCGGCTGCTACACTTGTAAAAATTTTTCGAGAGCTTATTTGCGTCATCTTTTTAATGCTAAAGAAGTTCTGGCGCTTGAACTGGCGACAATTCACAACCTAACTTTTTATTTAGATCTGATTCGTGAAGCACGTGCCAGAATTTTAGACGGAAGTTTTATGGAATGGAAGAACAGTTATTCAAAAATAATTTCAATAAACGTACAAACAAAAGAGGAGTAGTAAATGGAAATCTTATTAGCTATGGCACCATCACCAGACGGACAGGGCGGCGGCGGTTCAATGATAAGCACACTAATTATGTTCGGTGCGATCTTCGCTATTTTTTATTTTATGATCATTCGCCCGCAACAAAAAAGAGCAAAAGACCAAAAAGCTATGCTCGAAGCGGTTCAAAAAGGAGATAAAGTTGTTCTTACCGGCGGAATGCACGGTTCAATTGCCGGACTTGAAGATAAAACAGTTCTTGTTGATGTTGGCAATAATGTTAAAATCAAATTTGAACGCACGGCTATTGCCGCTGTAATTAAAGATAACGGCGACAAAAAATAATATAGTTCTTCTCTTTATTTGTATTGGATAAATTATTGTCATGCCGGGCTGACCCGGCATCTATATAGTAATCTGATCCAAAATACAATTAGATTCTGATTCAAATTTAGATTGACAACAACAATTATTTTGACTCGCTTTATAAATATGAGTTTTATTTGAGGAAAATAATGAAAACACTCGGTATCAAGAAAAATTTTCTTGCCATAGAAAAAGAATTCTCCAATTACGATGAATCTGAAATTGTAATTGTTTCGGCACCACTAGAAAAAACAGTCAGCTATGGAAAAGGAACCGGCAAAGGTCCCGAAGAAATTTTGAAAGCTTCTCATTACGTTGAATTCTATGATGAAGAACAAAATAGGGAACTCTGTTTTGAGAAAGGAATTTGTACTCTTGAACCGATTAATCTTCAAAAACTTTCAATCGAAAAAAGTTTAGATAAGATTTATAAAGAAGTCGCCAAACATATTGATGCAGGCAAGTTCGTTGTAACATTAGGAGGAGAGCATTCATTATCAACCGCCCCGATTATGGCTTATCACGAACGGTTCCCAAATCTCTCAATACTTCAATTTGATGCCCATTCGGATTTACGCGAGAGTTACGAAGGTTCGAAATATTCTCACGCAAGTGTAATGGCGCGTGTAGTCGAATTTAATTCGAATATTGTTCAAGTCGGAATTCGAGCCCAGTGCAAAGATGAATCTGAATTCCGGAAAGAAAAAAAGATTAAAACATTTTACTCGCGTGAAATTAAACTGGGAATGTATGGCGACAACTGGCAAGAACTCGTTGTTCAGAATTTGAAAGAGAATGTCTACATCACTTTTGATGTTGACGGTTTTGACCCGTCATTCATGCCGGCAACCGGAACGCCTGAACCTGGCGGCTTATTCTGGGATGAAACTATGAATCTATTGAAAATTGTCGGACAGGAAAAAAACATTGTCGGATTTGATGTTGTTGAGTTGGCACCGAACAAATTTCATCCGGCATCAAATTTTGTTGCCGCTAAATTGGTTTATAAGATTTTGAATTATGCGTTTAGCAATCGTTAATTCAATTTGTTGATAAAGTTATTGTTTTTGAGTAAGTAGTTGATGAAATATTTCATGTCTCAAAGGATTATTGTCCGGAGGACTCTTATGGGAAAACGATTACTCTTCTTTTTAATATTCTTTTCAATTTTTGCAAACATTCTGGCTCAGCAATCAAAAGTTTATCAAGCAAACATCGATGGTGAAATTGATCTCGGGCTCGCTCCTTATGTAAAACGGGTTGTTGACGAAGCTGCAAAAAACAATGCCGCGGCAATAATTTTTCGAATCAACACATTTGGCGGAAGAGTTGATGCCGCAACTCAAATTAAGGACGCAATCCTCAACAGTAAAGTTAAAACGATTGCATTCATAGATAAGAGGGCAATTTCCGCCGGAGCTTTAATTGCTCTTTCTTGCGAAAAAATTGTTATGGTTCCTGGTGCTTCAATTGGTGCTACTACAGTTGTAGATCAATCGGGCGAAAAACAATCCGAGAAATACCAATCATACATGCGTTCCGAGATGCGTGCAACGGCAGAGAAAAACGGACGGCGTACCGATATTGCTCAAGGAATGGTAGATGAAACTGTTGTTGTTGCGGATTTGAATGATGACGATAAAAAGCTCATAACTCTTACAACAGAAGAAGCTGTAAAATATAAAATGGCTGATACCGTTTTAACAAGCATTGATGAAGTGAAAAAGCTTTATGGACTTGAAAAAGCTGAAGAAATTGTAGTTACACCAAACTGGGCGGAAAAATTTGTAAAGTTCTTGAACAATCCAATAATTTCTTCTTTACTTATTCTTATTGGAATGCTGGGGATCTTTACCGAAATAAAAATGGGTGTATGGGGTTTACCCGGAACAATTGCGGTTATTGCTTTAGCGCTCTTCTTTGGATCGGGATACATTCTTCAACTTGCTTCGGGATTTGAAATTGTAATTTTTATTATTGGTGTTGTCCTTTTAATGCTTGAGATATTTGTCATTCCGGGATTCGGAATAGTTGGAGTGATTGGAATTTTTATGATGATTGCCGGTTTATTTTTCGGATTGGTATCGGATTTTGGTATGACAGATTATTCAACACTCTCAGTTGCGATAATTCAGTTCGCATCGGTTTTCGTCTTGGCCGCAATATTTATTTTTCTTCTTTCCAAGATATTGCCTAAATCAACTATTTGGAATAGACTTATACTCCAAGACAACATCGCTGCCAAATCGGGATATGCTACCAGACCATCATTTGATCATCTAATTGGCGCAGAGGGGATTGCAATTACAACTTTACGTCCTGCCGGTACAGCAATGATTGACGGTGTAAGAATTGATGTTGTTACCGAAGGTGATTACATCAATCATGATTCTGAAATTATTGTAAAGGCAGTCGAAGGATCTAAAGTGGTGGTAGGAATTAAAAAAAGTAGCACAGATTAATTATCTGTGCTACAAATATTTATACTACAACAGCTCAACAGTATTTTTATTCATAGATAAATCTTTTCTTACTGAGTGTCTCATCTTTTGAGTTGCGTCTTTTCCATCAATCGTAACACCCATCTCAACATTTGTAGTTGTTTCGCTTTTAATAACCAGACCTTTATCAATATTGAATAGAATTGACCCGTCGCCGTTTATTTTCGGATCATCAAAAAGATAATTCATTCCTTCTTGTGTTCCTTTTTTATTACCGGTCCATTTTGATGTCAGTGTGGCGCTCAATTTAGCCATCTTATCATCGCCCGCTTTTACGAAGTCATCAACTTTAAATTTTGAAATACTCTCCACACGAAATACAGCTAAAGTGGCGGGTGAAGTAAGCTGCCATGAAGAGTCTCTTGCAACTTCTTTTGAAGGCAATTCTCTGAAGAGCAGTTGTGTTCTTGGTCTAATCTCACCTTCGCTGATATTTTTAATGAGAGTAACTTTTTGTTCCGCTGTAATTTTCTGCATATCTGGTCTAAGACTGATCATTTTATCTGCCATTTTATCAATTCGAGTTACTTCTAATATTTCACCTTTCTGGTTTACACGAACGCGATATGGCGAGTTTACAACTGTTTCAAATTCCGCAAATTTGTCTTTGTCCTCTTTGGATAGCTTTGCTTTGGAATCGTAATTTAATTTCTGTCCATTGCTTATACCGTTAAAATTGATGGAAGAGATATTAATTACGAGTTCGGCTATATTATCCTTGTCAACATCAACAACCTCTAAATCAAAAATGTACGTAAGTGATTGATCGGAATTCGATTTCATAAGAGAATCTACTTTGATAGTCTGAACCGAATTAGAAATTGTGGTTAATTTATAACGAAGCTTTTGGTCTTTCTTGAATTGATACTTCAAATAAACTTTTTGTCCGCTCATATCAATGCTTTTTAGATTATTAACATTGATCGAAGCTGCGTTCGGGATCGTTTCCTTTTTACCGCAGCCAATCATAATTGTAATTGCGAGCACAACCGATACTATTTTAAAAATTTTACTAGTCATTTAATTCTCTCTGATTATTGAAAAACTCCCCTTAAAAAGGGGAGAGTAATAAAAAAATTAGAAACCGTTAATTTCAAGAAGTTCTTTACGTGAGAAGAAGTGCAATATCTCATTAGCTGCATTCTCATCCGAATCTGAACCGTGCACAATATTTTCTTGAATACTATCTGCATATAATTTTCTGATTGTTCCTTCCAATGCTTTGACCGGATCAGTGGCGCCAATAAGCTTACGGAAGTCTTCCACAGCATTATCTTTTTCAAGAGCTATCGGAACGCATGGACCCGATGTCATATATGCAATCAGATCATTAAAGAAAGGGCGTTCTTTATGAATCTCGTAAAATCCTTTTACAGAATCTTCAGTCAGCTTTACCATCTTTAACGCGCTCACTTTAAAGCCGGCATTTTGAATTTGTGTAATAACCTTACCTATTAAATTTTTCTTAACACAATCTGGTTTAAGAATAGCAAGTGTTCTATTATTCAATCTCTAGCTCCTCTATTTATTTTTTCTTGGATATCTTTTTCTTTGATGATACTTTTTTTACAGAAACTTTCTTAACTGTTTTTTTCTTATTTGGTACTTTCTTCACGACTTTTTTCTTCCCCTTATCCAATGCTCTTTTCATAGTAATACCAATTTCTGCGGGACTTTCAACTACATGGATTCCGGCTTTCTTCATTGCTGCCATTTTTTCAATCGCTGTTCCTTTCCCACCCGAAATTATTGCACCAGCATGACCCATACGACGTCCTGGAGGAGCTGTTCTTCCGGCAATAAATCCAACTACAGGTTTCTTAACATATTTCTTAATAAAATCTGCAGCTTCTTCTTCCGCACTGCCGCCGATTTCTCCGATCATAATAATTCCTTCTGTACCGGAATCTTCGTTGAATAATTTTATCACATCGATAAATCTTGATCCAATAATCGGATCACCGCCAATACCAACGCAAGTCGATTGTCCAATTCCAAGATCGGTTAATTGTTTAACCGCTTCATATGTTAAAGTACCGCTGCGAGATACCACTCCAATTTTACCTTGCTTATGAATGAACCCGGGCATGATTCCGATTTTTGCTTTGCCGGGTGAAATTACACCGGGACAATTTGGACCAACCAAACGGATATTTTTTTCTTTAATAAGATTATATACTGCTATCATATCTTTGGTAGGAATTCCTTCGGTGATGCAGACTACTAATTTAATTCCCGCATTGGCCGCTTCAAGAATTGCATCTGCAGCAAAGGAAGGGGGAACAAAAATTGCCGAAGCTTCTGCTTTTGTAGCTTTAACTGCATCTGCAAGAGTATTAAAGATCGGAACGTTTGTATCTTCAAAATTAAGACCACCTTTGCCTGGTGTTACACCTGCAACAACGTTTGTCCCGTATTCGATCATCTGTTTTGTGTGGAATGAACCTTCACCGCCGGTAATTCCTTGAACAACCACGCGGGTTTTTTTGTCCAGTAGTATACTCATCTTTTTTCCTTGATAGTTGATTCTAAAAATTGACTTGCCAAAATTAAGAAAGGATGAGGAAATATACTTGTGAAAAATCCAATTTATTGAGAATGTCAGTAAAGTTTGTTATTTATATCAAAAGAAAAAAGCGATATGGCAGAAAATCCAGAAGAGTGGCTGCTTCAGGCTGATTACGATCTTGAAACTGCAAAAGTGATGTTTGAAAGCGGAAGATACTTTTATGCAGTGTTCATGGTTCACCTTGCTATTGAAAAAGGTTTGAAAGGATTATTCTGGAAAGTGCGAAAGGAGATTCCGCCTAAAACTCATCATTTGAAATATTTAGTGCAAAAAATTAATCTTGATCCTAGTGACCGAATCAAAGAAATTATATTTGATATTGATGATTTAAGTGTTCCAACAAGGTACCCAGAATCGTTAAAAAACATGCTTTCTTCATTTAGTAAAGAAATTACGGATTCAATGATTATTAATTCTATCGAGGTTTTAAAGTGGTTAAAAGAAATGTTTCAGAAATATTAGATTTTATTTCTGAAAAGCTATCCAAAAAAAGAATCAGTGTGTATAAAGTAATATTGTTTGGTTCATATTATAATGGTGATCCAAATAGTGATAGCGATATTGATATTGCAATAGTCTCCAATGATTTCGTGAATAAAAATCCTTTAGAAAGAGGAAAATTATTAAGAGACATTGAATTAGAAACCATAAATAGATTCGATATACCTGTTGATTTTATAAATCTCACCATTGACGAATACGAAAACGAAACACGAATGATTGTAAGTTATGTGAAAGAAGGAAAAGTTGTTTACTCTGCAAATTAGGATTTAATTCAACTCGATTTTTGTAAATATTTGCTTAGCATCAGTAAACTTAACTCATCAAATTGATTTGCCATTACCTGCATACCAATTGGTAAACCATGTTTGTCTTTACCGATCGGAATATTTATTCCCGGAATACCGGCGAGGTTTGCAGATGTAGTATAAATGTCGCCAAGATACATTTCAAGAGGATCGCTGGTTTTTTCACCAATCTTAAATGCAGTTGTTGGAGTTGTTGGTGTCAGAATTAGATCGACTTTTTCAAACGCTTTATCAAAATCTTGTTTTAACAACCGTCGTACTTTCTGAGCTTTTCTATAATATGCATCATAATAGCCGGATGATAGGACGTAGGTACCAAGCATTATTCTTCTCTTTACTTCACTGCCGAAACCTTCCGATCGTGAATTAACATACATGTTAAGCAGATTATTATCTTCTGTTGATCTGAACCCGTAACGGGTACCGTCAAAACGTGCAAGGTTTGATGATGCTTCGGCAGTAGTTAAAATATAATACGTCGCTATTGAATATTCGGTATGAGGAAGTTCAATCTCTTTAATTTCGAAACCATGTTCCTTAAGAGATTCTACTTTTTCGAAAATCGCACTTCGTATTTCTTCATTCAATCCTTTTGCAAAATATTCTTGTGGTAAACCAATTCTGAATTTTTTAGTTGAGTTCAGGTTAGTGAGCATATCCGGGACATCAATTCTAAAACTTGTAGAATCATTTTCATCATAACCTGATATACCGGAGAGAACAAGAGCAATGTCTTCTATGTTTCTTGCAAATGTTCCGATTGTATCAAACGATGAAGCAAACGCAGTTAAACCGTAACGGGAAACTCTTCCATAGGATGGTTTCAATCCATATATGCCGCAAAATGCTGCCGGCTGACGGATTGACCCGCCGGTATCTGTTCCTAGTGATGCGTCACAAAGAATTGCAGCAACAGCAACTGCAGAACCACCACTGGATCCGCCAGAGACACGTGATGTGTCGGCCGGATTTAGTACAGCTCCGAATGCTGAGTTTTCATTCGAAGAACCCATTGCAAATTCGTCACAGTTAGTTTTACCAATTATGATTGCGTCTTCATCAATTAATTTTTGAACTGCAGTTGAATTGTAGATGGAAACGAAATCTCTCAGAATTTTCGAAGAGCATGTCATCGGGCGATCTTTAATTGCAAGAACATCTTTAACTGCAACGACCATTCCAGCAAGTTTGCCCGCTGAACCGTTTTTAATCTTCTGTTCAATAGATGAAGTCTGACTAAGGCAGTCATCAAAGACAAAATTAAAAGCGTTCAGATTTGAATTTTCCTTGATCTTGTTTAGAAAGAAAGAAACATTCTCATGCAAAGAAAGTTTACCTTCTTTGATCAAAGAAATTTTTTCTGAGTGATTTTTGTACTTAAGCAAATGAAATCACCGGAAAAATAGTGAGAAGATTATGAATTTATTTTTTCTCTTCTTTTGATTCTGGTTTGTCTGTAATTTTAATGTCTTCTTGAACATCGTTCAAAGCTTTTTTGAACTCTCTCATTCCTTTGCCGATACCTTGAGCAAGTTCAGGAATTTTTTTCGATCCGAAAAGAATTAAAACTACTAGTACAATTAAAAGTATTTCTCCAGCTCCAAGATTGCCCATGTTAACCTCAATATATATTTTTACTCTTGAATACGAACTCTGATTTAGTCATTTGAAGAAATGAACAGCTTTATCGTTATGAAGCTTTTATAGATCAGAATGACATAATCAGTTTAAATAATTTTCTGCTACTGATTTGAACAACAAAGCTCCGTCGGTGTTCCCGAGTATAGGGTCACAGCATCGTTCGGGATGCGGCATAAGACCCATAACATTTTTCTTTCTATTTATAATACCGGCAATGTTCCCTAGAGAACCATTAGGGTTGAATTCGCTACCGGAATTACCCTCCGGTGAAACGTAACGGAATAGCACTTGCTTATTTGTTTCGAGTTCTTTCAGCGTATTCTCATCTGCAAAATAATTGCCGTCTCCGTGTGCAACGGGAATTTTCAAAACTTTTTGATGGACAGATTTTGTGAAAATATTATCATTGTGCTCAACTTTCAAATAGACATCTTTGCAAACAAATTTTAATGATTCGTTCCTAATCATTACACCTGGCAAAAGACCTAATTCAAGTAAAATTTGAAAGCCATTACAAATCCCAATTACAATACCGCCTTTTTCTGCGAATTTATAAACTGCTTCCATTATTGGTGAGAACCTTGCAATAGCACCTGTACGCAGATAATCTCCGTAAGAAAATCCTCCGGGAAGAATTATAACATCACTCCCTTTTAAATCTTTCTCTTTATGCCAAAGGAATTCCGATTGGTAACCTAATATTTTTTTGACAGCATAGTAGGCATCGTGATCGCAATTAGAACCGGGGAAAACAACAACTCCGAATTTCGGTTTCATTTCACTTCTTCCAAGGTGAATTCAAAATCTTCCATTATTGGATTTGAAAGGAGTTTCTCGCTGTATTCACGCACTTCTTTTTCAGCAACAGTTTTATCGCTTGCATCAACAAAAAACTCAATGTATTTGCCTATACGGGTTTTTTTCACATTATTAAATCCGAGTAGTTTAGCGCCTTGCTCAACAGCTTTTCCTTCAGGATCTAAAATTTTTGGTCGTCGTTTTACTATGACAGTTGCTTTATACACCGTTATTCTCCACTGTTTTTTTCCCGTTCTCGTCTTTTTTGTTCACAATTAACAAATATATCTTTCGAAGAATTCCAAATATTACAATTCCAAAAATAACGTAGAATAAAATTTCACCATTTGTAAGAAGAGCTAATATCAGCACACCTATCAATATGGCAAACAGAAAGAATTTATCTCTGAAATTTTTATCACGAAGTTTTGGCAAAGCATTATAACGGATTTTACTTACCATTAAGAGAGAGAGTAATAGAACTATTGGAATAACAAAATCATCATAAGGTTCTATGATTTTCCCGTCGTGATGAAAGGATAAGACGAACAGTGCAATTGTTAAAGCTTGCATAGGTATCGGTAATCCTTTGAAGTCACCTTTTGTATTCAAATCTTCGACTTGAATATTAAAGCGTGCTAGTCTTAACGCACCAAAAATCAGTAACAATGAACTCAACAAAATTCCCCAGCCGCCAAATTGAAAGGCGTATGCTTTATAGATTAAGAAAGCCGGCGCCGCTCCAAAACTTACTACATCGGAGAGAGAATCAAGTTCAACACCAAAACGGCTTGAAGTTCCAAGTAACCTGGCAACGATCCCGTCAAGCATATCAAAAATAGCCGCGGCAATAATCATTATGGCAGCGAGCCGGAAATTTGGTTGAGATGCAAACACAATTGAAAGGAATCCGCACAAAACATTAAATGTTGTAACCGTATTTGCAATAAATGATTTCTGAAATAAGTATTTTTTCATTATTCAATCTCGAAAAGAATTGTCTCGCCGGCTGTAACTTCATCGCCAAGTTTAACTTTTAACTTCCAGTTAGCTGGAACAACAACATCTGAACGGCTTCCGAATTTTATCATACCGAAACGATTTCCCATCTTAACGGAGTCGCCAATTTTCAAATCACAAACGATTCGTCTGGCAATAAAACCGGCTACTTGTGTAAAAAATACTTTTCCATGACTGCTTAAAATTCCAATCTCAGTACGCTCATTTCGTTTATCTGCTTTCTCATGAAATGCAACTAAATATTCTCCGGCAACGTATTTGAGATAATCAATTTTGCCGTCAATCGGAATTCGGTTAACATGCACATTAAGAGGAGACATAAAAATAGAAATTTGTGTTGCTTTACCTTTTATATATTCTCCTTCGAAAACATCTTTTACAATAACAATTTTTCCATCGGCGGGAGAAAGAACTACATTTTTTTTATTTGGAGGTGTTCGTTCCGGGTCACGGAAAAAATTTAATGAAAAAAGAAGGAAAGCAATAGAAAAAACCAAAAGTGGGTATTTGATCCATCCGTTTTGAATTAATAATGAACCTATAATTAGTACAAGAGAAAATCCCGCACAAAATAAAAATGTAGTTAGCCCATACTTTGTAATCATATAGAAAATGTTTGTGAGCAATCACTATAAAACTTGTCTTTTAAAGACGGTGCAAATGTAATATTTTATCTCTTCAATTTCTTGTGAAACTTTTTTTTGCTAACTTTCGAACCAACAAATCAAGAAAGAAAATCACTCAATACCGACAACTCGAAAATCAAATTTAATCTCGGAGGATTAATGAAATTGAATATGAACGACATGATGAAGCAAGTGCAGAAAATGCAGGCTGACATGGCAAAAATACAATCTGAATTGGAAAATAAAACTGTTACTGAAGAGAGCGGCGGCGGTATGGTTAAAGCTACTGCTAACGGGAAAAAAGAACTAGTATCCCTTTCAATTGATGAAGAAATTGCGAAAAGCGGCGATAGAGAAATGCTTGAAGACTTAGTTGTTGCAGCAGTAAATAAAGCTTTGCAAGCTGCCGGTAAGATGGCAGAAGATGAATTGGGTAGCGTTACTAAAGGAATGCTCCCTCCGGGCATGAACATTCCGGGGTTTTAAATGCTGATAGCCGAACCGTTACAAAAGGCAATAGATGAATTAAGCAAGCTTCCTTCCATAGGGAATAAAACTGCACAACGGCTTGCTCTCCATATTTTGAAAAGTGAATCTCAAACCGTTGATGCTTTAGTCAAATCACTTATCGAATTGAAAGAAAAAATTAGATTTTGTGAAGTTTGTTTCAACATTGCGACCGAAGAAAAATGTGAAATTTGTACAAGCCAAAAACGGAATCGTTCATTGATGTGTGTAGTAGAAGATGCAAGCGATGTGATTGCGATTGAAAGGACGAATGAGTACAACGGAGTGTATCACGTTCTTGGCGGAGTATTAAATCCATTAGCCGGAGTTATGATTGATTCTCTTAAAATAAGAGAATTACTTTTGCGATTACAAACGAACGAGGTGAAAGAAATTATTCTAGCACTTAACCCAAATTCAGAAGGCGATGCAACTTCTGTTTATTTGATGAATACGTTGAAAAACTTGAATATAAAAGTCTCAAGGATCGCACGGGGACTTCCTATTGGCGGAGATTTGGAATTTGCAGATTCGGCAACAATAGGACGTGCATTTATTGGTAGAATATCAGTACAATGAAAGAATGGTTTAAGGATTGGTTCAGTTCCGAAGAATATCTGGATGTTTATCAACATCGAGATACCGATGACGCACAAAAGTTATTAGAATTAATTATCAAAGTAACACGTTTAAACAAAAATGCTTCAATTCTTGATGCGGCATGCGGAGCCGGAAGACATTCAATAAACCTTGCATTAAGAGGATTTGCTGTTACGGGATTCGATTTAAGTAAATCTCTTCTTAAAAAAGCTAAATCAGATTCTGCACTGCAAAAAATTGAAGTTGATTTATTTTGCGCGGACATTAGAAAAATATGTTTGCAGAAAAAATTTGATCTGATCCTAAATTTATTCACAAGTTTTGGTTACTTTACTAGCGATGATGAAAACTTTCGTTTTGCAAAAACAGCATATAATTTGCTAAATGAAAAAAGCTATTATGTTCTAGATTATTTGAATTCGGATTATGTTATAAAGAACCTGGTACCGGAAACAATTAACGAAACTGGGAATAAAAGAGTTGTAGAACTGCGAAGAATTGAGAATGGACGGGTAGTAAAAGAAATTCTAATTCAAAATGGAACAACAAAAGATACTTATCTGGAATCCGTCCAACTATATTCCAAGGAAAAGATAATCTCTGAGTTTGAGAAAATTGGATTTACAATTGAGAAATTCTTTGGTGATTATAATGGTTCGGAATTCAATGAAAATACATCTCATAGATTAATTCTTTTTTTTAAGCGATGAAAAAAAATATCTATTTTTTGTTTCTTTTGATTTTAACTTCTTGCGATTTGTTGACTACCAGAAATGCCGAACTTCCGGATACGATTGCGAATAGTAATATTCCGGCAACTACACCGGACATATTGTTTCAGAACTTAAAATCTTCTATTGAAGAGAAAGTTTTAGAAAATTACATGCAATGTTTTGTTGATTCTTCTTACTCCAAAAAAAAATTCAGGTATATACCTTCATCGGGTTCAACATCTCAATTTCCGGTATTAACTAACTGGAATTTAGAATCTGAGCGGCAGTACTTCAAAAATCAAAAGACAATCGCCAAACAAGGGAATTCCATCACACTCGATTTATCAAATCAATTCAACACACAGTTTGGCGACAGCGCAGTCTATCAATTCGATTACAATTTGAATCTTTCCGCAAACGACCAGACAATCAGCGGTGAATTTCAAGGAACAATGCAGTTTAAGATATCGCTAGATTCGAGAAACCAATGGATGATTGTTGAAATGGATGATTTTAAAAAAAGTAATTTTCAAAGTTGGAGCGAATTAAAAGGGAGGCTATATTAAGCTAATTCTTTTTAGCGGAATAGTCTTATTTACTCTTAATAGTTGTGTAAATCCTTTTGCACCAAAGATTGACGACACACTTGGAGAAGCAAAAGGATTAATTAGTGATCAACTAAATGTGGATGGAGTCTTCCAAAATTTCCAATATGCGTATGCTTTTAAGGATACACTAATTTATAGTCAGCTTCTGAATAAAAATTTTACTTTTAATTACAGAGATTATGATATTGGAGCTGATATTTCATGGGGGAGAGATGAAGAAATGAAAGTTAGCAGCGGATTGTTCCAAAACACGCAGCGCTTGGATCTGGTATGGAATAATATAAATTCCATGACGGATGATTCATCACGCATTGTCAGAAGTTTTAATTTAACAATAACATTTAACCCGACTGATATTATTTATATTGACGGTAGAGTGAATCTAACGCTCATCAAAATAAATAATAAATGGAAAATCCTTCGCTGGGTTGATGAATCTAATTTTTAGGAATTCATGATACTATTTTATCTAAAAGAAACTTTAAGAATATTCCGGAAATCATCCTTCGCCACAATTGTTACAATTACTATTACAACGATTGCGGTTTCATTAACGACGGTATCTTTTTTCCTTGTATTCAGTACGAATACGCTTAGCAACCAAGTCAAGCGGTCAATTGAAGTCAATGTTTATTTGGAAGATTCGCTTAACTCATCGGATATTGAAAACATTCGATCAAGTATAACACAAATCCATGAAGTTCAATCGGTGCTGTTTATCAGTAAGAATGATGCAGTAAAAAAATTTTTGGCGGAAACAGGAGAAGATTTTAGAAAAGTAATTGATCAGAACCCTTTGCCGAACTCTTTAGTTGTAAAGTTTCAACCAGAGTCTCTAGATGAAATGAACATTGAAAAGTTCACAGACCAATTTAAGAAATTAAAGGGTGTGTCCGATGTGGTTTATGATTATAAAACTGTTCTGCGGATTCTTAATTTTCTTAAATCTTTCAAGTACATTATTTATATATTATCTGTGATTTTAATACTTTTATCAATTTATCTTGTTTATAGTAACAATAAAATTCAGATGTACGGGAACCGGAATCTCTATGTAACTATGAAGTTGGTTGGTGCCTTAGAAAAAACCATGAAAATACCGTTGATAATTAACGGTCTGTTCATCGGACTAATCTCATCATTATTCACTTTATTTCTTTTTCATGGTATATTGATTTTATTGACTAAAATCTATTATAACATTAAATTTATAATGTATTTGGACTTCCTTGATATTCTGATTCCTGTGATCGGAGTCTCATTAGGATTTATTGGAAGTTTTATATCTTCGTCCAAACTTTCTAATTTACTTCAGGACAAATAATTTAATAAGGGAAAGTATTCATGAAAATTAACATCCGAATTTTTATCATATTCATTTTAGGATATATTTCATTAGCTGCTCAAGTTAAGGATTATGAACTGGGTGCTGACGTATTGGGGAGCAGAATTAATCCCCAAGGAGGATATTATAATTATTCCGATCCGGAAGCAGTAAACGTGAAAGTATCGGTTTGGGGATGGGTTAAATTTACCGGGAAATATACTGTACCTAGTTATTCAACTGTGGCGGATCTTTTATCCTACGCAGGCGGTCCTACTGATGCTGCCGATCTTGAGGATCTGAGAATCTACCGTATTAACGATGATTCAACACAATCAATGATAAAATTTACATATAACGATCTTCTTTATGAAACAAAATTGGATTCAAAATTTAGAAAAGTTCCAAAATTAGAAGCCGGTGATATTTTGGTTGTGCCGGGCGAGCCGAGACTTTATTTTCGAGATCACTTTAGCATTTGGATGTCAGTTTTCAGTGTTCTGATTTCTTTATCAATCCTAGTCCTTAATATTGTTAGAAAATAAGAGGAGCATATTGTGATAAATAACCAAACGAGTTCCCCAATATTACAAGAGTCTCATACACTCCGAGACTATATTAATTTGGTTCGATTAAATTTTGTACCGATTCTATTGATAAGTTTAACTGGATTGTTAGTTGCTATAATATATGCGGTCAATGCACCTAACATTTATAAATCAACTACTGTCATTAAATTATCAAAACCGCAAGGGAATATTCTCTCTGGTTCTCTTATTCCCGAGTTTCAAGATTTTGGAAGCGACCGTTTCATTGCAAATGAAATTGAAGTATTAAAAAGTCACCATCTTAAGGAAAGAGTTAGTAATTCTCTAATAGATAGTTTTAAAATAAGTTCTAACAAAAAGAACTATGCTCTTATTATTGATGAAAACTTAACTTCCAAGTCAGGTTCACTTGTACTTGAACCAGTTGAATCAATTGTGAAGATGTTAACTTCAAGAGTGTCAATTGATCAAAAACGCGGACTAGATATTGTTGAAATTTCTGCAGAATCCACTTCACCTTATGAAGCGGCAGTAATGGCGAATAGTTATGCTTCAGCCTACAAGGAGATCAATCTTGCTTATAATAGACAACAGTTAACCGTAATCAAAAATTTTCTTGCAGGACAACGGGACGAAAAATTAGCATCCTTAGCCAACGTTGAAGAAACGATGAAAAATTTTCAAGAACAACGCGGTATTGTGCAATTGCCGGAACAAGCTAAAGCTCTAATCACGGAATCGTCGGATATTCAGGCTAAAATGAACGCAGCCAAAATTGATATGACCATCTCTGAAAAAACGCTTAACAATTATAAAGATGAGTTGAAAAAACGGGATCCAACTTTAACTGCATATATAGAAAATTTAGCAACCGAGCCATACATCAAAAAATTACAAGAACAGATTGGCGCTTTAACGATTCAAAGAGATAGGGCAATGGCCAACCCGAACAGCAATTCTCAAAAATTGGTTAAAGAAGCCGATGCTAATATTAGCGAGTTAAGAGACAAACTAAATAGTCAGTTATCGGTTTTTCGTGCCGGTGTTCTTGCATCAACTCCTGAAGAAATAAAAGACTTAACAAGAAAAGTATTGGATGAAGAAGTAAAATATCAAGCCCTTTCCGCCTCCTATAAAAAAATGAATGAGATCGTTGGCGATTATGATAAAAAGATGAATCAACTTCCTACAAGTACAATTGATCTCGCAAGATTGCAGAGAGAGCAATCTGCAAATGAAAAACTTTATCTTCAGGTAGAGGAACGTTATCAAGAAGCAATTATTAACGAACAGTCAGTTCCCGGAAATGCATTAATTATTGATGCTGGATTGGTCCCTCTTTCTCCTGCAAAACCAAACCGGTTGTTAATTGTTTTAATTGGATTGATCCTGGGAATTGGAATGGGAGTTGGTTTTGCTTTTGTTAAAAACTATTTGGATAATACAGTAAAAACACCTGAAGATATTTCGAACAGAAATATTAATGTTCTTGCATGGGTACCTCAGATCGAGGGTGTGGAATCGGGGAATAAGGATTTTGAATTTATTGTTGCCAAAAAACCAGATGCGAGCGCAAGTGAAGCTTACCGTGCTCTAAGGACTAGAATTAAATTCTCTAAACTTGATAAAGAAGCTCTCAAAACTATATTGGTTACCTCTGCCACATCACAAGAAGGTAAAACAACAACCTCAATAAATCTTGCAGGAAGTTTTGCCCAGGCAAATTTTAAAACAATTATTATTGATGCAGATTTAAGAAAACCAAGAATTCATACTGTATTTAATCAAAAGAGATTCCCAGGATTCTCTGATTACTTCTTCGGTCAAGCCTCGTTTAGCGAGATTCTCAGAAAGTCCGAAATTAATAATCTCGATTTCATAACCGCAGGAACTATTCCACCAAATCCTTCTGAAATTTTGGGCTCAACACAGATGGAATCTTTTCTTGAGAAATTAAAAAATGAATATGATTATGTGATTATTGATTCTCCGCCCGTAATTGCAGTAACCGATTCGGAAATAATGTCGAGTATGGTTGATGGTACTTTACTTGTTGTATCTGCTAATAATACGGAGATCGAACTGATGGAAAAGGCGGTCCAATTATTGAGTCATGACCGTTCTTCATTTATCGGTGTGGTGTTGAATAATTTTACATACAGAAGCGGCTACGGATCTTACTATAAATATTATTATTATTATTCAAGACCAACTACAAGTTCAAAGAAAACCCGAATAAAAGCATAAATTGATGAAAAATAAAATTGCTGTTGTTACCGGCGGTGCCGGCTTTTTAGGGTCTCATCTTTGTGATCGATTAATTAAAGAAGGAATGAAAGTAATTTGTCTTGATAACCTATTAACAGGCCGTATTGAAAATATACAGCATCTAATTGCAAACGAAAATTTCCAATTCCTAAAAATCGACGTTACAAATTATCTCCATATCCCGGGTGAAATAAATTTTATTCTTCACTTTGCTTCACCAGCAAGCCCAATTGATTATCTCAAATATCCAATTCAAACTTTGAAAGTTGGATCTCTTGGAACACATAAGGCTTTGGGATTAGCCAAAGAAAAAGGAGCAACATTCTTGTTAGCAAGTACGTCGGAGGTTTATGGCGATCCCTTAATTCACCCGCAGAGTGAAGATTATTGGGGTAATGTAAATCCGGTTGGTCCTCGCGGAGTTTATGACGAAGCGAAACGATTTGCAGAAGCGCTTACAATGGCTTATCATCGCTACCATGGACTTGATACACGAATAGTAAGAATATTCAATACTTACGGAACAAGAATGCGTCTAGATGATGGACGTGCGCTTCCTGCATTCATTTCACAAGCTCTCAATGGCCAAGATCTGACTGTTTTTGGTGACGGTTCTCAGACTAGAAGTTTTTGTTATGTAAGTGATCTGATCGACGGGATCTTCAAATTATTATTATCGAATGAGAATATGCCTGTTAATATTGGTAATCCTCACGAAATTACGATTGAAGATTTTGCAAATGAAGTTATCCGTTTAACAAATTCAAAAAGTAAAATTATTTACCAGGAATTACCGGTTGATGATCCGAAGGTTCGCCAACCCGATATTACACGTGCAAAAGAAATTTTAGGGTGGGAGCCAAAAGTGAGTAGGGAAGAAGGGCTTAAAATTACAATCGCTTATTTCAAAAAGGAATAATTAAACCAGAATTTCAATACAAATATTTATAAAAAAAAGAATCCCGCGATTGCGGGATTCTTTTTAACTTTTGGAATTTAATTCTACTATCAATACATTCCGTCCATACCACCGCCGTGAGGCATAGCAGGCATCGGTTCTTTATCTTCTTTCTTTTCGTAAATAACCGCTTCGGTCGTAAGCAATAGTGCAGAAACTGATGCAGCATTTTCAAGAGCTGTTCTTGCAACTTTTGTCGGATCAATTACACCGCTCTTAATCAAGTTTTCATAAACTTCTGTTGCGGCATTGAATCCAAAATCACCTTTGCCTTCAAGGACTTTGTTCAAAACAACTGCGCCTTCAAAACCAGCATTAGCGGCAATTTGTTTTAACGGTTCTTCAAGAGCTTTAGCAATTATCTTAATACCTGTATTCTGATCTGGATTCTCGCCTTTGAGTTTATCTAAGGAAGCAATTGCTCTTACCATTGAAACTCCACCGCCGGCAATAATTCCTTCTTCAACTGCTGCACGAGTTGCATGAAGAGCATCTTCAACACGAGCTTTTTTCTCTTTCATTTCAACTTCTGTTGCTGCGCCTATTTTCAATACTGCAACACCGCCGGAAAGTTTTGCAAGTCTCTCCTGTAGTTTTTCTTTATCATAATCAGATGTTGTCTTTTCAATCTGAGCCTTGATTTCATTGATACGTTTTTTTATATCATCAGATTTGCCAGCGCCTTCAACAACAGTTGTGTTATCTTTATCGATATTGATCTTTTTAGCTTTACCAAGATAGTCCAATGTAGCATTCTCAAGTTTAAAGCCGCGTTCTTCGGAGATAACTGTTCCGTTTGTAAGAACAGCAATATCTTCCAACATAGCTTTTCTTCTGTCGCCGAATCCGGGAGCTTTAACAGCGCAAACTTTTAATGTACCGCGTAATTTATTAACCACTAATGTTGCAAGAGCTTCACCTTCAAGATCTTCGGCAATAATTAATAGCTGTTTTCCTGCTTGAGCTATTTTCTCTAAAATCGGGAGAAGATCTTTCATTGCGGAGATTTTTTTATCATGAATTAAAATGTAAGCGTCTTCTAAATTAGCTTCCATTGATTCTGAATTTGTAACAAAGTAAGGAGATAGATAACCGCGGTCGAATTGCATCCCTTCAACAACTTCCAAACTTGTTTCAGCAGATTTACTTTCTTCAACAGTGATAACACCGTCTTTACCAACTTTTTCCATTGCGTCCGCGATCAAATTACCGATTGTTTTATCGTTGTTAGCAGAGATAGAACCAACTTGAGCAATTTCTTCTCTTCCGCCAACTTCTTTACTGCTGGCTTTCAAATATTCAATCACTTTGATTACTGCTAAATCGATACCGCGTTTCAGATCCATCGGATTAGCGCCGGCGGTTACGTTTTTTAATCCTTCACGGTAAATTGCTTGAGCAAGAACTGTAGCGGTTGTTGTTCCGTCACCTGCTACATCACTTGTTTTCGAAGCAACTTCGCGAACCATCTGAGCGCCCATATTCTCAACCGGGTTTTCAAGTTCGATTTCTTTTGCAACGCTAACACCGTCTTTTGTAACAGTTGGTGCGCCGAATTTTTTATCAATAATTACATTTCTTCCTTTAGGTCCAAGTGTAACTTTAACAGCGTTTGCAAGTTTATCTACGCCAGCTTTAAGGGCGCTTCTTGCATCAGAGCTGTATTCAACTATTTTTGCTGCCATAATTTTTCTCCGTTTATTTTAATCAAACTTTTTTTATTTAACGATTCCGTAAATATCGCTTTCGCGCATAATTAAATATTCATCGCCGTCAATTTTAATTTCTGTTCCGGAATATTTTCCATAAAGAACTACATCGCCTACTTTAAGGCTCATTGCAACCAATTTGCCTTCTTCTGTAACTTTACCGGCACCAACAGCAACAATAGAACCTTCAACTGGTTTTTCTTTTGCTGTATCCGGAAGAATGATACCGCCTTTTGTGGTTTCTTCAGCTTCTTTTGGTTTTACTATTACTCTGTCACCTAATGGTTTGATTTTGAAATCTGCCATAGTTTGACCTCCTTTAATGAATGAATGATTAGCACTCTGTATTAACGAGTGCTAATATAAGGGAAGAAGTTTGATTTGTCAATATTCTTTTGAAATATCAAGTAATTCAAAGAAAATGCGGTATAAAGACTAATGCTCTGAATTTAACTTTATAGAAGGGAAGCTAATTTTTTATTGGAGATCAACCGAACGGGCAAAGATATAGTCTATATTTTTAAGAAGCTTGCCGTTATCGAACATGTCATCTAAATCTTGTTGATCGAAAAAGTTTTTCACCTTCGCTGATTTTGAGAGCTCATCCTTCAAATTCTTCGATTGATCTCCCCAAACAACCATGGCAGATTTTTGAACTATCTCATAAGCATCTTCTCGTGTCATTCCTTTCTCCGTCAGCTTCAGGAGAACTGCCTGAGAGAAAATTAATCCTCTGGTTAGATTTAGATTTTTTATCATGTTCTCTGGATAGATGATCAGTCTATCAACAAGTTTTATGGCAAGGTTCAAAGCATAATCAAGTGCAATACAACTATCCGGAATTATGATACGTTCAACTGAAGAATGCGAAATATCTCGTTCATGCCAGAGCGCAACATTCTCCAGAGCAGCCATTGAATTACTTCGTAACAATCGAGAAATACCGGTAATTCTTTCGCTCACAATCGGATTCCTTTTATGCGGCATTGCGGAAGAGCCTTTTTGTCCTTTCGAAAAATATTCTTCCGCTTCAAGCACTTCGGTTCTTTGCAAATGACGGACTTCAATCGCAATTTTTTCAAGTGAAGAACCGATGATTGCGATTACTGTTAAAAATTCTGCATGACGGTCTCTCTGAACAACTTGAGTAGCAACCGGTTCCGGTTTCAAACCAAGTTTAGAACAAACATATTCTTCCACTTTAGGAGAAAGATGTTCAAATGTTCCAACCGCTCCGGAAATTTTGCCCGTGCTTATCGATTGTACAGCATTTTCCAAACGGGATATATTTCTTTTAGCTTCCTCAAACCAGAGTGCGAACTTTAATCCCATGGAATACGCTTCGGCGTGAATTCCATGACTTCTTCCAACACAAATAGTTTTCTTATGTTCAACAGCTCTTCTTTGCAAAACATTCTTTAATTCGGTTAATTTTTTCAGAAGTAATTCACCGGCAGATTTCATTTGATAGGCGAGTGCTGTATCAAGAACATCCGATGAAGTCATTCCGTAATGAATATGTCGTGACGCTGGACCGACATATTCGGCGACGTTTGTTAGAAATGCTATCACATCATGTTTGGTGGTTTCTTCAATTTCAAGAACACGCTTCAGATTAAAATCGGCTTTAGACTTAATCAGTTCCCAATCATCTTTAGACACTTCACCCATTTCTGCTCTAGCTTCACATGCGAGAATCTCAATCTTTAACCACGTTTCCAATTTAAATTGATCGTTCCAAATTTTTCCCATCTCGGGCAAAGTGTAGCGTTCAATCATTTCATCTTCTCCAGTTTCATTTTAATTGTTAACTGTTTGTTATCACGCAAAATTTTAACATCTATCGTGTCTCCCGTTCTAAATTCCTGAATTATACCTCCGAGAGTAATATCATCATTAACTCTAAATGAATTTACACCAATAACAATATCTCCAGGCTGTAAACCGGCTTTTTGTGCCGGCGAATTGCGCTGAACTTCTGTTATTATTACCCCGCGGGAAGAACTTAGCTTATAAGTTTTTGAGAGTTGATCATTGATTGTTAGTATTTTTAATCCGGTCCAAAAATCTCTTTCCACTTTCCCTTTTTCTTTCAATTCTTTTGTAACGCGACTTATTTTATTTATTGGGATTGCGAAACTCACTCCAACATTTCCGGAAGAACCTTGAGCTGTGTAAATTAAAGTATTCATTCCAATAAGTTCTCCAAGAGAATTAACAAGCGGTCCACCGCTGTTACCGCTATTGATTGCGGCGTCGGTTTGCAGCATATTCACATAATATCTGTTATCTGCTGATCCGAGATTCATTCCGTTAGCACTCACAACACCTACCGTAACAGTAGGTTTGTCGTTAATGTCGAATAAACCGAACGGATTTCCGAATGCAATAACCCATTCACCAATCATTATATCGTCTGAGTTGCCGAATTTGATATACGGAAGATTCTTAGCCTCAATTTTAAGAAGACAGATATCTGATGTGTGATCAGTCCCAATCACTTTTGCATTGTACTGACTGCCGTCTGTTAATGTAACAATTGCTTCTACAGCATTTCCGGCAACATGATCATTTGTTATAATGTATCCATCAGGTGATATGATTGCCCCTGAACCCAAACTTTTAATTTGTTGATTATATACTCTATCGCCAAAGAATTGTCGCCAAAACGGATCCAAGTTGTATAATTCTCTAATTTGCCTGATTTCGGTAACACTAATTCCAACAACTGCCGGGCTTACTTGCGCAACAGTTTTAGTAATTATATTCTGGCGTTCATTAAGAATATCGCCGGCAATAGCTTGTCTTTGAAGAGTCGGATTTAATAATGAACTTAATGCAGCCGATGAATTATTTGAATCATTTTTTATTACCATCGAAAAAATAACGGTGGCAACTATTAACGTTATTGCAGAAGATAAAATTATTGTTTTTACTCTATTCATTTTTAGTACCCTTAATTTTTATTATTTACTTTAAGAATCAATTCCTTCATTGGAACATAATATTTGGTTAAAATAATCAGCATCAACAAGCTGACATAAATGCTAAATTGTAAATTATTTACAGCATGAGGAAATGAAAACTGATTTAACAGAAATGCTGAAGTAAAGGAGATTAAGGCAGTCAAAATTGATGCGATGACATTAGCGATGTGAATATTCCTAGGATACCCGAATGAGATTAACCAGATCAATGCCCAGAGGAGAAGCATCGGGATAGAAATAAATAACGCGCCTCCGCCGGCTGTTGCTATTCCTCTTCCGCCTTTGAAATTTATCCAAGGCGAAAAACAATGGGCCAGAACTGCCGCATTCAATGAGATCATCACAAAAATAAATTCATCTCCGATTAATAATTTTGTAAGAAGTACAGCCGTTAACCCCTTAAGTAAATCAATTATAAATACTGTCAATCCAATCATTTTTGATTTAGAAACTTCGAATGAATTCAAAGCTCCCACATTTCCTGAGCCGGTTGTTCTTATATCGATATTTAAAAACCGTTTCATAATTAAATACGCCGTTGGAAGAGAACCAATAATATAACCTATCAGAAAACTTAATATGTAATTCATCGCACGCAAACTATTTTGTTGTAAATCAAATTTAACAAATTATTAATACCTGAAAAACTGTAAATAACTTTTTTAACTTACTCTTGCTTTAATTATGAAATGGGAAGATTTGTTCCCGCAAAAATTTCCAATTTTATCTTGTCTTTTGAACAATTAAAAAATATGTTAACTTTGTTAGGCAAATGAATCCTTACAAAAATGGAGTTGTAAATGGTAAATTTTATCGGCAGGTTCAATGTTGTCCCGTCACTTCCGGAAAAATTAGAATCTTTACGCGAAATTGTATACAACCTGTCTTGGAGCTGGAACCACGATGCAATAGAATTATTTAGAAGACTCGACCGCAAATTATGGGAAGAAACCCACCACAATCCTGTTCTTATGTTAGGTAAGATTAGCCAAGAAAGATTGAATGAAGTTGCTGCCGATGATAGTTTTATTTCTCATATGAACCGTGTTTATGTTCACCTTAATGTTTACATGGAAGAACGAAGCTGGTATCAAAAAAATTATTCGTTTGAAGGTGATAAGTTTATTGCTTATTTCTCCGCTGAATTTGGTCTTACGGAATGTTTGCAGGTTTATTCAGGTGGACTCGGCGTTCTTGCCGGAGATCATCTAAAATCTGCAAGTGATCTTGGATTGCCGCTTGTTGCTGTAGGACTTTGTTACAAGGAAGGTTATTTCCAACAATATTTAACCAACGATGGATGGCAGCAAGAACGATATGAATTAACAGACTTTTTTAATCAGCCGATGGCACTTGTAACTAATTTCGAAAACACTCCGTTAAAAATTGAAATGGATTTTCCCGGTAGAAAAGTGATTGTGCAGGTTTGGAAAATTCAGGTTGGCCGAATCCCATTATTCTTACTTGACACCAATGTTCCGGAAAATTCTGAAGATGATAGAAAAATTACCCGTTCTCTTTATGGCGGAAATGTTGAGACCCGTATGCAGCAAGAAATTGTTCTGGGAGTCGGTGGAATACGAGCACTTCACGCAATGAAAATGGACCCTTTGGTTTGTCACATGAATGAAGGACACTCAGCATTTCTCTCGTTAGAAAGAATTCGTTATCTAATTAAAAGTCATGGATTGAATTTTACGGAGGCGAAAGACATTAATTTTTATTCCAATGTATTCACTACACATACTCCGGTGCCTGCGGGAATCGATATTTTCCCAAATGATCTCATAGAAAAATATTTTGGTAATTATTATCGAAATGAATTGCAAATTAACGATAGAACTTTCTATTCATTGGGCACAATTCTTAAAGATAAACCGGTTACTAATTTCAATATGGCACATCTTGCAATGAATATGGCGGGTTTTGTTAACGGTGTTAGTAAACTTCACGGTAAAGTTTCTAAAAAAATGTGGATGGCTGGATTTGTAGATATTCCTTTCGATGAAATTCCAATTGACTATATTACCAACGGAGTGCATACACGATCACATCTTTCAAATGATATGCAGGAATTGTTATACAGATATCTCGGTGAAAAATTTATGCAGAATCCTGCAGATCCCGAATCATGGAAAAACATTGATGAAATCCCGGATGAAGAATTGTGGCGTACTCATGAAAGAAGGAGAGAAAGACTTGTTGCATTCGCGCGCAGCAGATTAACAAAACAAATTATTGAACGCGGGGGCTCGGCTTCAGAACTCGCTTCTGCAAAGGAAGTTCTTGACGTGCAGGCATTAACAATTGGTTTTGCCCGACGCTTCGCTACATATAAACGCGCAACACTAATTGCACGTGATATCGAACGTTTGGCGAGTATTTTAGGCAATCCTAATTTCCCGGTTCAGTTAATTTTTGCCGGTAAAGCGCATCCAAAAGATGACGAAGGGAAAAAACTTATTCAAGAAGTCATTGCGATTTCAAAAGAACCGCATTTAAGAAAAAAAATTGTATTCCTTGAAAATTATGATATGAACATCGCACGGTATATGGTTGAAGGATGCGATGTCTGGTTGAACAATCCAAGAAGACCGCTCGAAGCAAGCGGGACTTCTGGTATGAAGGTAATTGCTAACGGAGGTTTGAATCTTAGTGTAATGGATGGATGGTGGGATGAAGCATTTACACCAGAAGTCGGTTGGAGAATTGGTAATAGAGAAGAATATGATAATCTTGATTACCAGGATGAGGTTGAATCAAGATTAATTTATGAAGGAATCGAAAAAGAACTTGTTCCACTCTTTTATAATAGAGGGGAGGATAAGCTTCCGCGCAATTGGATTTCCATGATGAAAAATTCGATGAAGAAATTAGGACCGATTTATAATTCTCACAGAATGGTTGAGCAGTATGCTACTAAATTCTATTTTGCATCCCGTGAGAAACGGATGGCATTGATGGAAAATAATTGGGAAAAGGGAAAAGCCTTTTCTCAATGGAAAAACCGCTTATATGCAAATTGGGATAAAGTAAAATTTTTAAGTATCTCTGAAGAAGAAAAGAATGGCGACCTCAAAGTAGGTCTGAAATATCCTATACTCGCCGAAGTAGAATTAGGAGACTTGACTCCTGATGATGTTGATGTTCAGATCTATTTTGGTAAAGTTGACGATGGAGTTGACGGTACAAAATTGAAAGTCAATATGTCTCATGTAATTAAGAAAAGTAAATCAACAAAATATATTTACCGCGGCGAGATAAATTGCAAAGACACCGGTCAATTTGGATTTACATTGCGCTTGCTGCCTAAGCATCCATTGCTGATCAATCAATTTGAACTTGGATTAATCCGTTGGGCGTAATGAGAGCAGTTTTTAGTTGTTAGAGATCATAGATAAGATTATGGTTATCTGTTTTTAGCGGGAGGCAAAATAATCGAAGATGGGAAAGGTAGAGTAACTGAGAAGGGTTTTAATTTTGCCTTAGAAATAATGGAATTGTATAAAGAACTAATAAGAAATTCAGAATTTATTATATCTAAACAGTTATTAAAAACTGCTACGAGTATCGGAGTAAATGTTAATGAAGCTCAGGCGGCGGCTTCAAAAAAAGATTTTTTGAATAAAATGTCTATAGCTGCAAAGGAAGCAAGAGAGAATGATTATTGGTTGAAACTATTACATAAAAGTCAATTTGTGAAATATGATTACGAAAAATATTTGATTGATATTAATGCATTAATAAAAATGCTAACTGCAATTGTAAAAAGTACTAAGAATAATCTAATATTAACGCAAAACAATAAAAACTGATCACTCAAAACTAAACACTATTATAATGCTTTTAGAAACTCTAGATCTTCGTAAAAATGATGTTTTGATCTACTCTCAAAACATGTTCAACTTTAATGATAGCTTTAAGATAATTTATAAAAATGAAAAGATTAAAAGCCCAAGGCGTATTAGTTACTTTGATGTTTGTGCTTTTATAAAAGATCCTTCACCGAAAAACCTAATTATCTATCGCCTTCTTACAAACGTTAACAGTCTTGATGCATATTCAACTAAGTATGGCTACTTCATACAAATTAACGGAAAGATAGAACTGATCTATTTCGACCCGGTTTTTGCAATTAAAGATTTACGGCATCTTCGTTTCGATTTAGATCCGTCTGAATTCCGTTTCAAGATTCAACAAGTTGGGTTAACGTCTCTAACTAAAAAGGAAACTGAACCGAATTTTGCCGAAGTGTATAGCTTTGATCTTAAAGCCGTTGAAGCTCAAAGTCAGAATGATAAAATCTATGCCGATGCGATTTTCGCATTTGATGATTCATTCATTGAAGAAGAAGCAGATGCTCACAAAGTTTCAAAAGATGCCGATGAAATTAAAATGAGAACAATTGAAGACCGGAATCCGAAAGTTGAAGCAATAACTAATGTTGACAAGATTGCCGAGGATATAAATCTTGGCAAACAAAATTTATCAATGCCCAAAACTCCGGATGCGGCTAATGTACAGGTATTTAGAGAAGAAATAATTGACCTCTTGAAACAAGCTCTAGGGATTCCGAACGCAGATAATCAAATTATTAAGGACGCAATAAATAAGGAATCCGCCAGCGCAATTAAAATAAATAATGACACGCAAAACTTGAATTCAGTTGAAGAAAAAGAAGAACCAGTAAACAATTTATTTGATTTATTTAAGTCAACAAGCAAATCCGACGAACTTTCCGAACGAGAAAGAAAGTCTGTTATTTTAAAATTTGATTGAGCTGAGTAACACTGGTTTAATTATTCACTATTCTGATCGGTATAATCATTATGGAAAATAAATACGATGTTATAATTATTGGAAGCGGTCCCGGCGGTGAAGGCGCTGCAATGACTTGCGCTAAAGAGGGAAAAAAAGTTGCAGTGTGCGAAGAATTTTCGCTCGTAGGAGGAAGCAACACTCATAAAGGAACTATTCCAAGTAAAGCGCTTAGACATGCCAGCCAGATATTATATGATAGTAATAAATTTGAAGGCGCTACTTATCAAGAACTGTTGAAACAAACCGCATCGGTTATAAATAGTCAAGTTGAATTAAGGCATGGTTTTTATACCAGAAATTGTGTAGATCTAATTATCGGGAGAGCCAAATTTCTAAATTCAAACTCGGTTGAAGTTACAGAATCATCCGGATTGAAAAAGATTTACTTTGCAGATTCATTTATTATTGCAACCGGTTCGAGACCATATCATACACCAGATGTGGATTTTACTCATCCTAGAATTGTTGACAGCGACAAACTTTTAAAAATTCAAGATAATCCTAAGACGTTAACAATTTACGGTGCCGGAGTTATAGGGTGCGAATACGCTTCGATATTTAGAGGTCTGAGTGTAAAAGTCAATTTGATTAATACGCGCAACCAACTTCTATCTTTTCTTGATGATGAAATAATTGATGCGCTTGCTTATCATTTAAGAGAGAACGGAGTTCTGGTTCGTCATGGCGAAGAATATGAAAAAGTTGAAGCGGATGATAAAGGCGTAACTATTTTTCTTAAGTCCAATAAACAAATTAGAAGCGATTACTTATTATGGGCGCAAGGAAGAACAGGCAATACTCAAAATATGGGACTGGAAGAATTAAATATTGAAATTAATTCCAGAGGATCAATCCCGGTCAATGAATTTTATCAATCAACGGTTCCAAATATTTTTGCAGTGGGTGATGTTATCGGGTATCCGAGTCTTGCAAGCGCGGCTTATGATCAAGGAAGGTTTGCAGCAAGACATTTGATATTTGGTGAAAAGACAACCTTGAAAGCCGAAGATATTCCTACGGGAATTTATACCATTCCTGAAATTAGTTCGGTTGGACTTAATGAAAGAGAATTAACTGAAAAGAAAATTCCGTATGAAGTCGGTCATTCTTTCTTCCGTCATCTTGCAAGAGCGCAGATTACAGGAAGAACAGTCGGCATGTTAAAAATACTTTTTCACAGAGAGACATTGCAGATTCTCGGCATTCATTGTTTTGGTTACGAAGCATCTGAGATTATTCACATCGGACAGGCAATCATGTCTCAGAAAGGAGAAGGTAATACGCTGATGTATTTCATCAACAGTACGTTTAATTATCCTACAATGGCAGAAGCATATCGAGTTGCGGCACTTAACGGATTTAACCGCGTTGAAATGAGCAGACAATCCGGCGGTAAATAAACCGTGAACTAAAATATTAGTTGTAAGCAATAGTCATTTGTCAATGAATAAATGACACCGATTTTTCAATAACTCATTGAATCGATCTTCACCTTTCCTCTAAAAATCCAGTAGATGCTGACTGTGTACGTTAGAACGAACGGCACACCGATTAGCGCGATGATCAGCATTATCTTCAATGTTTCTTGAGATGAAGAAGCATTATAAATATTTAAATGATATGCCGGATCAATCGTAGATTTGACAATATTCGGATACAAGCCAATTGCGAATAAAGCTAATAATGCAGCAATGCTCGCAGCGGATGACAAAAATGCTTTGAACTCTTTTCCGAGATGAATTGAGCGGGGAATATTTGCAACTGCAAGCATATTTAATAATGCAAGTATGAATAACCAAGGATGGGTTTTAAATGGCTGAACCATTTCCGGGTAATAAATTAATGTTGCCATTGTTGTAGAAATGTAGCAGATCGCAAAGAATATTATTGTGTTGTTGGTCCAGTTTCTAACAATTGTCTGAACCTCGCCTTCGGTTTTCATCATTAGATAAATAGCGCCATGCATCATGAAAAGTGAAACTGTTGTAATACCTACCATAACTGTAAATGGAGTAATTAAACCCAAAAATGTTCCGGCAAATTCTTTATCGCTCCCAACCGGGATACCTGTAATAATATTTCCGATAGCTACACCCATCAAAAATGCAATCAAGATACTTGATATTGAAAACGCCGTATCCCAAGCTGTTCTCCACCATTGCATAGTTTGCTTGCTTCTAAACTCAATAGCAACTGCTCTAAAGATTAATACAAAAAGAAGAATCATGAACGCAGTATAAAAACCGGAAAATACAGTTGCATAAACATGCGGGAAAGCGGCAAATAACGCACCGCCGCCGGTTACAAGCCATACTTCATTACCATCCCAAACTGGACCAATTGAGTTTATCAAAATTCTTCTGTTAGTATCTCCCTTCATGAATAAATGCAAAGCTCCGACTCCAAGATCGAAACCATCCAATATTGCATAACCGGTTAAAAGAACACCAATCAGAATGAACCAAATACTATTTAGATCAAAATTGAATTCCATTTTTTCACTTTTGGTTTTTGGAAAATATCATTTTTTGTTTTTCATATTCTGATGTTACTAAATCTGCTTCCATTGGACCGTGTTGAATCTTCTCGTTAAGTAGATAGAGGAAAAGGACAAGAAGCAGAGCATAGATTATCGAAAAAAGTATTAAAGAAAAGATAACTTGATTTGCTTCTACTGCTTTTGAAAGCGCGTCCGATGTTCTAAGTAATCCTTGAACAATCCAGGGCTGTCTGCCGACTTCAGCAGAAAACCAGCCTAATTGGTTTGCTGCCTGAGGCAGTAGAACAGAAAGAACAAATATTTTTAAAAGCCATTTCTTTTGGAAGAGAGTTCCTCTCCATAAATAAAATAAACCGAGCACACTCAACCCGATTAGAGTAAATCCTATTGCAACCATCAGATGATAAGTTTGAAATACAAAATTAACCGGAGGAATCTCATTTTTCTTAAATGCATTTAATCCTTTTATCGGAGTATTGAAATCACCATGTACCAAATAGCTTAGAAAGCCGGGAATTGCTACACCAAAATTTACTTTTTGATTTTTCTCATTTACCCAGCCGAATAAATACATATCAGCAACTTTATTCGAATCGAAGTGAGCTTCATAAGCCGCTAATTTTGCCGGTTGATTTTTGCTAACGCCTACAGCACTGCTATGCCCGGAAACTAATTGAAACAAAGACGCAAAAATTGCAATACCCAAACCGACTTTAAACGATCTGATTGCGAAATCGGTATGCTTATTCCTTAAAAGATAATATGCCGAAACACTCAAAATTAAAAATGAACCTGAAAGCCATGCACCGGATAGAGTATGCATTAATCTTTCCATTGAAGATGGGTTAAATACCATTTGCCAAAAGTTGGTTATCTCGGCACGGGCATTTATACCTTCACCAACAATATGAAACCCGGCTGGAGTCTGCTGCCATGAATTTGCAACCACAATCCAAACAGCACTCAACATAGCACCCAACGCAACCATTATTGTAGAAAAGAAATGCATTTTAGGAGAAACTTTATTCCAACCGAATACTAGGACAGCTAAAAAACCGGATTCAAGAAAGAATGCAAAAATTCCTTCGGCTGCTAATGCACTTCCAAAAACATCGCCGACATATCTTGAGTATGTAGCCCAGTTAGTACCAAACTCGAACTCCATTACAATTCCGGTGGCGACTCCTAATGCAAATGTTAATGCAAAAACACGCACCCAAAATTTTGTCATCTGCTGAAAGATTGGGTTTTTAGTTTTTAAGTAAAGTCCTTCCATTAATACAAGAGCCACTCCTAATCCGATGCTGAGCGGAGGATAGATATAATGGAATGCAATTGTAAATGCGAATTGAATTCTTGATAATAATTCTACTGACATGTTTATATCCGGGTTAAAATTTCTTTATTCATTTTAAGAAACAGTTTGGAAAAAAACTAATCTTAATTTTTTTCCGAATACTAATTTCGCATTTTCATGGAGTTGAATAGCAACCTCTGAAAATTTTTTTTGGGGGATCTAATTTAGTTCTACTAGATTCCCGTTCGCACCTGAATGTGAATGACTTTTTAATATTTCAGAGGTCTCTAACAATCATTATTTTTTCTTCTCAACCAATGTTCTATTGTATAACCACATAAGAGCGGTAGCTAAAAATCCAATTCCAATCATAGAAAACCAGATCATGCTTGGTTTACCGGCGGCTTTAGCTGTTTGATAAATCCATCCACCAAACGGATCACCTGCAAAGCGTGCAATTGCAATCGGTAAAAAAGCATATCCTTGATATAATCCTTGTTGACCTGCCGGAGCAATTTCGGAAATGTATTCATAGTATCTGGGTGCTTGAATCATCTCTCCAATCGCGAATGCTACTATACCTGCAGCAATGGTGGGGATGCTTGGTGATATTCCAATTATTACCCAAATTAAACTTGAGAGCGCGAAACCAACAAGAATTGCTTTAGATGTCGGGAGGTGTTTTGTTAATCTGTTAAGAGGAATTTGTAATAGAATGATAGCACCGGCACCTGCCCAGGACTGTACAATTTCATATGGGGCGCTTTTGCTGATATAATCAGTTATATAGTAAGGAACGATTATAAATTCCTGCCAAAAAATTATCCAGTAAAGTGAATAAATTAGAAGAAAGATCATAAATCTAAAATTGCCGAGAACAACAAATAGATTTGTAATCTTTTTTCCGAGAGATTCAACAACTTCATTTCCTTTTACCTTAACATCTTTGTACAATATTAGATTTACAACCAGCATCGCGAAACAGCTGACTGAAGAAACGATATAAACAAATTCGTTACCAAATCTATCTCTTACAAAATAGGCGATTGTTGGACCTATCATTGCGCCGGCATTAACCAGCCAATAATAAATTGCAAATCCGAGTGATTTAGTCTCTTCTTTCGAAGTAACTGCAACTGTACCCAATACAGAGGGTTTAATAAACGATCCTCCTAATGCAGTGAAAACAAGAAATGCCATCAACAGCCAGTATTGAGAGAAGCCGCCATAGATTCCCGCGAAAGCGCTCATTCCAACCGAACCGATTAAAAAATATCCGAGTCCTAAAATTGAAAATGCAATGCTGAATGCGCGTCTGAATCCCCATTTATCTGCTAAAGTTCCACCTAAGATCGGAAGTAAATAAATTAGTCCTCCGAACATACCGGAGAGTTGTCCGGCTTCTGATTCGGTGAAGCCGAGTTTATTGCGCATATAAATCATAAAAACAATTTGCTGACCGTAGTAGGCAAGCCGTTCAAACAATTCCATTCCATTAGCAACCCAGAAAGAAGGAAGAAAACCAGTTTTAATTTTTTGGACTTCGGAAGAGATGCTCACAATTACTCCGTATTAGTTGTAGTCGGTTCGCAATTTAATCTAAATCAGTATAGTTATTCAAACACTATTTGCTAAATTTGTCAGTAAAATTTATCGATTAATATCAGAATGAAAAGATTCGGATTAACAGGTGCCGCCGGTTATGTAGCCCCGCGTCATCTTAAAGCAATAAAAGAGACGGGTAATGAACTAACCGCATGTTTTGATCCGCATGATTCTGTCGGTGTGCTGGATCATTTCTTTCCGCATGCAAATTATTTTACCGGATATGAACGATTTGAACGATATCTTGCAAAGCTTGCTCTGCATTCAGAAACTAAAATTGATTTTTTAACTGTCTGTTCTCCCAATCATATACATGATTCTCAAATAAGGTTAGGTCTAAATATCGGTGCCGATGTAATATGCGAAAAACCCTTAGTCTTATTTCCGCAGAATCTTGATTTACTTGAAGAATTGGAAAGTAAAACCGGTAAAAAAGTTTATACAGTGATGCAATTGAGAAATCATCCGTCTTTAATTTCATTGAAAAAAGAGATCAAAAATTCATCGGACAAAAAACATAAAGTCGAACTAACTTATATTGCTTCGCGCGGTAATTGGTATCACTACTCTTGGAAAGGGGATGAAGAGAAGAGCGGCGGTGTTGCAACTAATATCGGTATTCATCTTTTCGATCTTTTAATCTGGCTGTTTGGCGGAGTTGTAAATAGTGAAGTGCATCTTTCCAATCAAAATAAAATGTCCGGATTGTTAGAATTGCAGAACGCTAATGTAGTCTGGTATTTATCTATTGACGAAAATGATTTGCCAAAAGAAATCAAATTACAGAATAAACCCACATACCGCTCTATAATTGTTGATGATAAAGAGATCGAATTTACAGACGGATTCTCTGATCTTCATACAAAAGTTTATGGAGAAATTTTAAGCGGAAGGGGACTAGGTATTATCGATGCAAGACCGTCCATCGAAGCAGTTTACAATATCCGATTCGCGAAAGTGTCTGAGAATAAAAATTTAATTCATCCATTACTTAGTAAAGTGAGATGAGGTTATGAATTATTTTAAACATGAATCCGCATATGTTGATGAAAATGTTGAGATTGGCGAAGGAACAAAAATTTGGCATTTCTCACATGTACAATCCGGTGCAAGAATCGGGACAAATTGTGTACTTGGACAAAATGTAAATGTTGGTTCCAATGTTGTTATTGGAAATTTTGTCAAGATACAAAATAATGTTTCTGTTTATGAAGGAGTGATATTAGAAGATTATGTTTTTTGCGGTCCTTCAATGGTATTTACAAATATCATCGATCCGAGAAGCAAGTATCCGCAAGTCGGTTCTAAATACTACATCAAAACTTTGGTGAAAGAGGGCGCTTCGCTTGGTGCTAATTCTACAATTGTATGCGGACACACAATCGGAAAATTTGCTTTCATTGGCGCCGGTGCAGTAGTTACTAAAAATGTTCCGGATTACGCTTTGGTAGTTGGCAATCCCGCTAGACACGTTGGATGGTTGAGCGAAGCAGGACAGAAATTAATTTTTGATAAAGATGGAATAGCATATTGTAGTAAGTCAAATAAAAAATATAAACTAGAAAAAAATATTGTTACGGAGGTGTAATGAAAGTCCCGTTGTTAGATTTAAAACCGCAATACCAATCGTTAAAAAAAGAAATTGATGAAGCTGTGCAGCGCGTTATTGATTCGCAATATTTTATTATGGGTCCCGATGTTGCAAAACTGGAAGAAGAAATTTGTAACTACCTTGGATGTAAAAAAGCTGTAGGTGTTTCATCCGGTACCGATGCTCTTTTGCTAGCTTTAATGGCACTCGAAATTCAGCCCGGCGATGAAGTAATTGTTCCGACTTATTCATTCTTTGCTACCGCTGGAGTTGTTGCTCGTTTGAATGCTGTGCCTGTATTTGTTGACTGTGATCCTGTAACATTTAATATTGATTCGAATAAGATCGAAGAAAAAATAACATCGAAGACTAAAGCAATAATCCCCGTTCACCTTTACGGTCAAAGTGCGCGGATGAATGAGATAATGAAAATTGCAAATAAAAATAATCTGTTCGTTGTTGAAGATGCTGCTCAAGCTATCGGCGTTCAATACAAAAACGGAAAATTTGTAGGTACAATTGGAGATATTGGATGTTTTTCATTTTTCCCGAGTAAAAATCTTGGCGGATTTGGCGACGGTGGAATTGTAACAACCAATAATGAAGCGCTCGGTGAGAAGATGCGTATTCAGCGTGTTCACGGAATGGAGCCAAAGTACTATCATAAAATGATGGGCGGTAATTTTAGATTGGATGCTCTTCAAGCTGCTGTGCTAAGAGTTAAACTGCCGCATCTCGATTCATGGTCTGCAAAAAGAAGAGAAAATGCCGATTCGTATTCAAAATATTTTGTAGCTGCCGGTCTGGCAACCGAAGAAGGAATTTTGGTTTTTGATTCTAATAATAAAGTCCTGCTGCCAAAAGCCGTTTATAAAACTTCCGGATTTAAGAATCACCATATTTACAATCAGTATATTATTAGAGTAGAGAATCGGGATTCATTAATTGACTATTTGAGAAAGAAAGAGATTGGCTGCGAAATCTATTATCCGGTTCCATTTCACCGTCAAGAATGTTTTTCATACTTGAAATGCAAAGATGAAGATTATCCGGTTTCTAATAGCGCGGCAAGTAGTTCAATCGCTCTGCCGATCTACCCGGAATTGAGCGATGAGCAGATTAAATTTGTCGTAGATACAATTGCAGAATTTATTAAGGAAAGTTCTAACTAAATTGAAATGTAAACATCCTGTTTGCATGAAAATGAAAAGAAACACTATTCATAAAAAAGCCCCGCGTGCGGGGCTTTTTTAATTTACTTCATCAATATAAGCTTCTTACTTACCGAATAATTATCCGTCTGCAATCTGTAGAAATAAATTCCGCTTGATAAATTTGCCGCGTTAAATTCTACTTCATGATATCCTGCGGGTTGCTGGGCTTTAACAAGCGATGCAACTTCATTGCCAAGAACATCAAATATTTTCAACTGTACGAATGAACCTGTAGGAATTAAATATCGGATTCTTGTCGTAGGATTAAATGGGTTTGGATAATTCTGGAATAAAGTATACTGAGACGGAATTGAATTACCATTTTCCTTAACATCAGTTAAAACATTAATAACAGCTGCTATCCAAAGATCGAGATCAAAATGTTTATCACCCCATTCAAGATATACGTCTTTTAAACTTTCGTCAGACCATTTTTCCCATGCTCTTCTTTGGTTATTTCCTTGTCCTACTGTATCAGCAATAATTCCAAACTGATCATCAAAACTACTTGCCCATTCCAGGCCAACAAAAAAAGAACCGCTAAAGAAAACTTGTGGAGAAATTGTGAATGAATTAAACACAACGCCTTTATTGCTGATATCAATCACGTTGGTTGAATAAGCTTGTGAGTAAAGTAGTGTGTTTGGTGCACCGTTGGTGCCAACACTTCTAACAACCAGATTAAAATTATCTGCAGCGCCTGTAATTGTTTTCGCCGCAAAATAAATTTTTACTTCTGCTAAGTTGCCAGTTCCGTTAAAATCGAAGCGCTGGTATTTACCTAAGTCACCATATTTATTCGGCCCGAAAACGTAGCCGGGAATTTCGCCTGGAACAGGAGGATCTGATGGTGTTACTGTCCATGTTATACCTTTGTCACCGTAGAACAATGTTTGTGTAGAAGTCTGGCCTGAAATCGAAAGTTGCACAATTGTAGAAGCAGAACTTATATTGTTGGAAGTATCGAACGCCTTAACCATAAACCAATAATTTTTTCCGCCGGGTAAATTTGTGAGCGTAATTGAATTTGCATTTATAACAAGAATAGGGGAGTTCCCTTGAGAAGCTCCTGTTGCGGTCCAATTAGTTCCGTCGATGCTGTAATAAAAATAGTAACCGGATAAATCTGGTTCTGTGTTTTTTGTCCAGTTAAATGTAGCCGAGCCGGTTCCTGTTAATTGACCGGTAAAGTTTGTTGGTGCCGTTGGTGAAATTGCATCCGGTACATTAACAGCTTTGTTGATTACTTTATCTGTTAAACCTGTCGCACTGATTGTTAATTTATATAAATTAAATCCTGAATTGCTTGCATTTGCTCTTACTGAAAAATCAACAGTAGCAGTTTTATTTGATAAAATAGTTCCAACGCTTTGAGTCAAAGTACCTGAAGCTAAAGTTAATCCATTGAATAAATCTAATTTAACGCTAACATTAGTAGCGGAAACTGTACCTGTATTAAATATATCTAAGTGGACAGTGAAAGGATTAGGTGTTAAAGTACCGCTTTGCAACAATAAACTCGATGGAGTCGTAATTGAAACAGCTAACGGTGGCTGCAATTCAACATTTGGTTTAATACTTCTTGATGCTTTGTTATTTGATTCATTTGATTCTGTAATTAGATTAGCCGGATCAACTTTCACAACAATGTTTCGGTACTCCGGACTCGTTGGAACTTTATAAGTAAAATAGAATGTATTCGTTCCGTTAACAGAAATAGAAGAAAGTACGCCGCTTCCAATAATTGGTGCATTACCTCCCGCATCAGGATCTCCGTCATACGCAACACAATTAACATTTGATGCTGCCACATTCCCGTAATTATGAACTGTTACTGTAACTGTTATATTATCACCGGCATTTATATCTGTATCGGCTTTGTTGTATGCAATATCTGCTGTTGATATTGCTAAGTCGGGATAATCTAGAGAATAAGCGAGAGGCATAAAATCGGCACCGGCGCCACTATTGCTTTGGAGTACGGAAACATTACCCGTTGCTTCTATTTTGTAAACATAGCGACCTGTAGCGGAGGTAAAAGTATAATTTTTACCCTCTTCCAAAGCCCCTTGATACTTTACTGTTGAATTTGTGTAAGGAAATACATCATATGATCCAAGCTCCGTAATTTTAATGGTGTTGGCATTATCAAATGAGAATATATCTATTCGGCTTCCGATAGTAGGTACATAAAATAATTTTCCAAATCCCTTCCCGTTTTCATCTATCGCTCTGGTCATATATTGATAAGCAGATGTAGTGTAAGTAAAAGGTATATTAGCTGCAGAGACAGGACCGGTTGATGTCACTGTCCAAAATGTTGGAGTATTTATATTTTCTGCTTTTACTTGACCTTTTTGTATAGTGTAAGTTTTTATAACTGCACCTGTGGAAGAGTTTTTAACTGTAACTGTATTATTATCTGCGTATGACGTTACAACTATACTGTTATCCCAACTGCCTACGTAGGCAGAGTATCCATAAAATGAAGTACCAACAAACGATCCATTACTTGAAGGTACATAATAATCTTGATCCGCATAGGATAAAGCAGAGATCGGTTTAGTGCCGATTACTTGCAAAAATTTAGAATAAGGTACAGTATTAGAATTTTTAAACGAATAGTGTTCTCCGGTATTTAATGTTCCGGCTGCAAGAATATTACCACTTGTAAGATCCTTGACGGTAAATCCTGTATTATCATTGTAGGAGAAAACAATAAAGTCTTCTCCGCCATCGTAAGATTTTGTCATGTAAGTATTCAATTTTGTTGATAAGCCTCGGCCTGCTTCATCAACTGCATAATAACCATCTACTCCACCATAATATTGTCTCGTATCGAAGGCATCACCCACAAGTACAGTATAAGTTTTATTACCAACAACACGATAGATCCCAGTGGAGATCCCTGAAGTAAAATTATAATATGAATCTACTCCCAGAGTTTTAGATTCTTTTAAAGTCCCATTTGCATCATACACTGAAATTTGTGTGTTATCGAAATATGAAAAAACTGCAATGGACGCAAAAGTATAAACTGTTGTGGAAAAATTTCCATTTGTTTCTTTTGGTGTAAGAAATGAATTCCTCATTTCCGGGAAGGTAAATTTATCTTGCTTTAAAATACTTTCCGGTATTGCTGATCTAGTTCTTTGTGCTAAATAATTAGTTGTTGTAAATAAATAGAATAAGGAAAATGTAAATAGGATTAATTTGGTAGAAGTTTTGAACATACTGCCTCCTCGATATATTATGTATAATTCTAGAAATGGAAAAGAATCTATATATGTATATATATAAACTATAATAACCGAGGAGCTACTATCCAAACTAAATACAACATCGACAATATGTGGACAATAGATAATATATTATCGAACAAACTTGTATAGAATTTAGATCTTCGCGCTTGCATTGTCAAGTTGGATTTTATTCAAAGTGACCTAGAAAACACGTCAATCCGGCTGAAGTTGTGATGTCCTTTAGATTTCATTCTTTACTTAAAGTAAAAATGGGTTTATTATTGATTCAATTTTTTATCTTTAGGAGAAACCCTCATGTATTTTGACTGGATAACGTGGAGTATCTGGCTAATTGGTTTTATAATTCTGATAGTCTGGATTATGATACCGGTCCGGGAATTCAAACAACTTCTTCGACAAAAACAAAATCAAAACAAAATCTAATTTTCTTGAGAGGGTAAATTGAATTATGCCGACTACATTATCGTCTTCGTTTTTATCGCCGGTATGTTTTGGATCGGATCAATTTTTTATAAATGGGTCGGTAATTCGGATGATTTCTATCTTGCCGGAAGACAACTGACTCCATTCATTCTCGCTGCGGTTCTTGCTGCAACTAATGTAAATCTTTACAGCTTTGTTGGTCAAGCGGGAATTGCTTACAAAGAGGGAATTCAAATAATCTGGCAAACATGGACCGGAAATATGGCTATGGTCCTTTCCGGATTATTTATAATTCCAATCTTCCGCCGTCTTAGAATAAGAACTATACCTGAATTTCTTGAAATGCGGTATAGTAAAGGTGTTAGAACATTCGTTGCAATAATTTGGGTTGTACGTTTAACATTTTGGCTCGGCGTTGTTTTATATACTGCTGCAATCGCTTCTCAAACTATAACCGGATTAAACTCATTTACCGCTTGGGTTTTAATTTTTTCAGTTGTTGTAATTATCTATACAATGTTGGGAGGAATGTGGTCTGTGGCGTTTACGGATGTAATTCAATTTGTATTAATGCTTGGCGGAGCGTTAATCCTTTTACCGATGGCAATGAGTGCTGTCGGCTGGTGGCCCGGATTGATATCAAAGCTTCCGGAAGGGCACATGACTTTAATCAAATCTCATGGAACTTATGATTGGCGCTTCATTATTGCAATTTTTTTACTTGGTATAGAATGGGCGAGCGTGGATCAAGGTTTGCTGCAGCGTGCGTTCGGTGCTGAAAGCACAAAGTCAGTTTCAAAGGGATTAGTTCTTGCGGGAATTGTGACAACGCCTTTTGCACTTTTGTGGATTCTACCGGGACTTGCATCGCGGGTTCTTTATCCAAACTTAGTAAATGCAGATTCAGCAGTTCCGCTTCTCATTTCAACTTTGATTCCTAATATTGTTTTGGGATTGATAGTTGTTGGACTTCTATCTTCTCAGCTCTCAACTATTTCCGGAAACTTAAATGGAGTCGCAACAATATTCACGAGCGATATATTCGAAAATGTTTTGAAACGTAACGCTACTCAAAAAGATATTTTATTTGTAGCGCGTATAGTTACAATCATCTCAGGTATCGGTATGATTTTGTTCGCTTATCTGGTACCGGTTCTTGGCGGAGCGGTGAATGCATATCTAACAATAATAGCAATTATGGATATGCCTTTGTTCATCATAGCCGTTGTTTACGGATTGTTATGGAGAAGGATCAACTGGAAAGGAGCTATTAGCGGATATACTCTCGGTGCAATATCAGGCATCATCGGTACATTTATTTTGAAATATGATTTCAACACAACAACATTTATCACCGCCGGTGTTACACTTCTCTTTACACCGTTGATAAGTTTTATTACTAAAGAAGATGCAAACAATGAAAAACTTGATTCGATTTGGCGTGCTAAGAAAACAAGTGATGAAGAGATTAAAAGCGGTGATGTTTATAACATCATACCTAAAACAGCAAAAGGAAAATTGAGTTTATTCGTTTTCTTTTCCGGTCTTGTGATATTTTTGATCGGAGTTTTTCTTGGAAGCACCGGTTCGAGTGCTGCATCGTATATTGCTGTGGGAGGGATGATACTTTATTTCATCGGTGGTTTATTTAGGTCGTATACAGATTAAAATATGGACAAAAGAAAAATCAAAATATCTACACCCGGAAGAGTTTGTCTTTTTGGCGAACATCAAGATTATCTTGGACTGCCAATCATCGCTAGTGCAATCTCAAAACGAATTTCGATTGAAGGTACAGAACGGAACGATTCGCAAGTAAATATTGATCTGCCGGATTTAAATTCATCCGAATCGTTTATCATAGGTGAAAAGTTAAATTATATTTTTGAGAGAGATTATTTCCGCAGCAGTGTGAATGTAATGTTGAAAAATGGTTTCTCTTTTTCCAAAGGATTTGACTGCATAGTAAAAGGTGAAATCCCAATCAATGCGGGAACATCAAGTTCATCCGCACTGATAATCAGTTGGATTAATTTTCTATCAAGGATGAGCGATCAGTATAAAATACTTGAGCCTGAAAAAATTTCGGAATTGGCTTACAGTGCGGAAGTGCTTGAATTTTCTGAACCCGGCGGGATGATGGACCATTATTCTACGGCAGTCGGCGGAATAATTTGGCTTGAATCATTTCCGGAAATAATTTTGAAAAAAATAAATACAAAACTTGGCGCTTTTGTGCTTGGCAATTCAACCGAAGCGAAAGACACAAAATTTATTCTCGCAAGAGTTAAGAGAGGTGTCATTAATATATCTAGAGAACTGATGGAGAAACATTCGGATTTTTCACTTCAGACAATCTCTTTAGATGAATTGCACAGATACAAAGATGAATTAACTGAAGAGCAGATGGAATTATTAGAAGGAACAATACAAAATAGAGATATAACTTTTGAAGCCGATAAACTTTTGTCTGCCGATAAATTTGATGAACGCAGGCTTGGAAGATTAATGAACGAACATCAAAAAGTTTTGAGAGATGTTCTAAAAATATCCACGCCAAAAATTGATAAAATGATTGATGCGGTTCTTACCGCTGGTGCTTATGGCGCAAAGATAAATGGTTCCGGCGGCGGCGGCTGTATGTTCGCTTATGCTCCGGAAAATCCGGAAAAAGTTTTAGATGAAGTAAAGAAGATTTCTAATGAGGCATGGATCGTATATTCTGATGAAGGTACACGTGAAGAATCAGTTAATGGAAAATAAATGAAAGGAAAATTAGTCATATTAGCCGGCGGTGTCTCATCTCGAATGAAAAATTCCACACTTCCGGAAAATCAAGTTGATTTAAAACTTATTGACGATGCTGAGAACAAATCGAAAGGAATGATACGAATCGGTAGAGATGAACGTCCGTTTTTGGATTATCTTCTTTTTAATGCGCGTGAAGCGGGTTATGCCGAAATTGTTATTGTAATAAGCGAACGCGATAATTCGATAAAAGAACATTACAGCAAACATTCAATTGAAGGATTGAACATTTCATTTGCGGTTCAGATAATACCAACCGGTAGAGAAAAACCACTTGGTACTGCAGATGCTCTTTATCAAACTCTCAAATCAAAATTGGAATGGAATAGCGCGTCTTTCACAATGTGCAATAGTGATAATCTTTACTCAATACAAGCACTTAAATTAATGCTTGAGTCTAAGTATATGAACGCAATGATTGACTATGACCGCGATGGATTGGAAGTAGAGAAAGAACGGATAAGAAAATTTGCGCTTACCAAAAAAGATGATCAAGGATTTCTGTTAGACATAATTGAAAAACCTACTGAAGAAGAAATCAAATCTGTAAAAGAGAAGAATGGTTTTATCGGCGTGAGCATGAATCTCTTTCGGTTCAATTATGATATGATTTTTCCGTTTCTTGAAACAGTGCCGCTTCATCCGGTGCGTCAAGAAAAAGAATTGCCTGCGGCGATCAAATTGATGATTGCTGAAACCCCAAAATCTCTTTTATGCTATCCATTAAGAGAACACGTACCGGATTTAACTAGTAAAAATGATATTTTAACAGTGAAAAAATATTTAGAAATTCATTATCACAATTTCTCTTTATGACGAAATGAAGCGAACTAAAGTTGTAGTAACCGGCGGAGCCGGATTTATCGGCAGTCATATTGTCGAACAATGGCTTTCCGAAGATGCCGAAGTTCACATTATTGATAATTTACGGAGCGGATATTTATCTAACGTAGAAATATTTCCATCCGTGATTTTTCATAAAGGAAGTATCACCGACCGCGATCTTGTCTTCAAAGTTTTACAGAATACCGATTATGTTCATCATCTTGCCGCACTTGTTTCTGTGCCGGAATCAATTGATAAACCGGAAGAATGTTTCGAGATAAATGTGAATGGTTTGATAAACGTTCTCGATGCTTCAAAAGAATTCGGTATAAAAAAAATTGTGTTGAGCAGTTCTGCAGCAATCTATGGCGAAAATCCAATTTCGCCTAAAACAGTTGATCTTGAGCCCGATCCAAAATCTCCTTACGGTGCAACTAAACTTGAAGGAGAAGAACTTCTAAAACTTTATAATCGAAATGACTGTTTAGGAGCGATTTCATTGAGGTATTTTAATGTCTTTGGTCCCCGGCAAGATCCGAAGAGTCAATATGCTGCAGCTGTTCCGATCTTTGTTGAAAAAGCGTTGAAGAATGAAGAAATAACAATTTTTGGTGACGGAACACAAACACGCGATTTTATTTTTGTTACTGATGTAGTAAAAGCAAATATTCTTGCGGCAAAGAACGAATATGTTAACGGTGTCTTCAATGTGGCGACTGGTAACGCTATTTCTATTAATGATATTGCTAAGCTTGTTATAATGGAAACTGGAAGTAAGAGCCAAATTGTTTATGAAAAAGAGAGACCGGGAGATATCAAACATAGTCTTGCTTCAATTGAAAAGACTAAAGCAAAACTTCACTTCATGCCGGAATATGACCTGATAAAAGGGCTTAAAGAAACCATAAATTATTTTTCCGCGAAATTAAAATAACTTTCATAATAAATGTTATGAGCGAATTCAAACTATCAGCCGTTGAAAAACATTTTCTTGATCTCTCCAATAAAAAATTAATTTATCCGCCAACCGAAAAAATTCCCGTCATTCAAGTAGGTAATTTTGCTCTTCTGGGAAAATTTACAGCATTACGGTTTCTGGAATGGGTACAAAATAATCCGGACGGAGTAATTTCTTTACCGACTGGAAAGACGCCCGAATATTTTATCAAACAAGTAACTCATTACTTAAAAAGTTGGGATGAAGAAAATGTAAAGAAAGAGTTAAAAAATTTCAGCGTTGATACTTCAATAAAGCCGGATATGGGTTCTCTTCACTTTGTGCAGATTGATGAATTCTATCCGATCGATTCTTATCAGCACAATAGTTTTTATTATTATGTTCAGCGTTTTTACATTGATAATTTCGGACTCGATTCAAAAAAATCTCTTTTGATAAATGTAAATGAGATTGGAACTGCTGAGAATCTTCCTCTCGAACAAATCTTTCCGGAAAAAAAAGTTGATCTTTCGCTTCGAGCTCGATACCCAAGCAGCAAACTTGAACGACTTCAAAAAAGAACAGTAGAAATTGTTGATGAATTTTGTACCAATTACGAAAGAAGAATCCGTGAACTAGGTGGTATCGGATTTTTTCTCGGCGGGATTGGTCCAGATGGACATATCGGTTTTAATATTCAAGGCAGCGATCATTTCTCTACAACGCGGCTTATAGAAACAAATTATGAAACACAGGCTGCGGCTGCTACTGATCTTGGTGGAATGGAAATTGCCAGAAACAGATTAGTGATAACGATTGGCCTCAATACAATTACATATAATCCCAATGCTACCGCAATAATTATTGCGGCGGGAGAATCAAAATCTAATATCATACGTGATTCAATTGAAACTTCACATTCGAATCAATATCCAGCCACTGTACTTCAAAAACTGAATAACTCTCGTTTCTACATTACCAACGGTGCGGCACTCCGTTTACGTGAAAGACGATTTACTGAAATGGAAAGTGAAAAAGCCCTTTCGCAATTTTCAATTGAGAGAGCTGTGATAAATCTTGCTGTTGAAAAACAGAAACAAGTTATTGACTTATCTAATGAAGATTATAAGTCAGACCGGCTTTGCGGATTGGTAATTGACAAAACAGAAAAAAATGCTGGGGAGGTAAATCAATTTATTAGCAAAACTGTTCTCGAGAGGTTTAATAAAGGTATTAAGACACTCGAGAACGAAAAAATTCTTCACACCGCTCCTCATCATGATGACATTATGCTTGGCTACATGCCTTACATTGTTCATTTAGTCCGAAACGCTACAAACAAACATCACTTCTCAATTCTTACAAGCGGATTCACCGCAGTTACAAATGCATATATGTTTGAAGTTATGGAAAATTTGAAGAACCATATTGAAAAAGATGAATTTAAAAAAAGATTCAGCACAAAATATTTTGAGCCTTCGTTTCCTGAAGGGAAAAACCGGGATGTGAATTTATATCTTGATGGTTTAGCCGCGCGAAGCAGAACAATTAAACAAGAAGCGCTGGCGAGAAGAACATTAAGAAATGTAATTGAATGTTACGGCGAGAATAATCTTGATGAACTAAATGAAATTGTGAACGAACTAAAAAATTATTTTAGAACTCAATATCCAGGCAAAAAAGATATTCTCCATGTGCAAAAATTAAAAGGAATGCTGCGCGAGTGGGAGGAAGAAATTTTATGGGCACACTTTGGTTTTAATACAGATAGTATTTCACATCACCGTCTCGGTTTTTATCAAGGAGAAATCTTTACTGAGAATCCGGAAGTTGATAGAGATGTTCTTCCGGTTCTTAATTTATTTAGAAAATTCAAACCAACAATTATTACTGTCGCACTCGATCCCGAAGGAAGCGGACCGGATACTCATTATAAAGTTCTGCAGGCAATCACTGAAGCATTACGGCTTTATGAGAAAGAAGCAGATTTATCAAAACTAAAAATTTGGGGTTACAGAAATGTTTGGTACCGTTTCCATCCCGCTGAAGCTAATATCTATGTGCCGGTAAGTCTAAATAGTTTTGCTCTGATTGAAAACGCCTTTATGAACAGCTACAATTCTCAGAAGACAGCAAGTTTTCCAAGCTGGGAATACGACGGGCCGTTTTCAAGACTTTCGCAAAAGATTCAAACTGAGCAGTATCAAACAATTCGTTTATGTCTTGGAAGAGATTTTTTCTTAAAGCATGAAATCCCGCGTGTTCGTGCGGCACACGGTATGATATATCTCAAAGAAATGAGTTTGGAAGAATTTTATACTAAGTCAATTGAACTGAAGAAACTCACTGAAAATATTTAATTATAGGTGTGGTATGAAGATATCTAAAATCATTTTTCTTCTAAATGTGATTTTATTTTTGATCAGTTATGAAAATCGTTACGGACAGTCAAATACTGTTGAAAATTGGGAGAATCCGCAAGTGAACGGAATCAACCGTGAGCCGATGCACTCTACATTAATGCCTTATGAAAGTTTTGAAAAAGCAGCAGCGGTAAAACGGTTTGAATCAAAATATTTTTTCTCATTAAACGGTTCATGGAAATTTAATTTTGTCAACAAACCGGATGACCGCCCAAAAGATTTTTACAAATTAAATTATGATGTGAGCAGCTGGAAAGAAATTTCTGTCCCAAGTAATTGGCAGTTTCAAGGTTATGATATTCCGATCTACCGGAACTCAGATTATCCATTTGAAATGAACCCGCCGTTCATACAGAAAAATTTTAATCCGGTCGGATCTTACCGTAGAGAATTTGAAGTGCCCGCTGATTGGAAGGGAAGGCAGATCTTTTTGAATTTTGACGGTGTGGAATCCGCTATGAATATTTGGATGAACGGCGAATTTGTTGGATACAGTGAAGACAGCCGCCTGCCCGCTGAGTTTAATATCACAAAATATTTGAAAGATGGAAAAAATACTCTTGCCGTTGAAGTCTTCCGTTGGTGTGATGGTTCGTATCTGGAAGATCAAGATTTCTGGCGCCTAAGCGGGATTTTTAGAAATGTTTTTCTGATGGCAACACCGGATGTACATATAAGAGATTTCGAAATTAAAACAGAACTCGACGAGTCTTACAAAGATGCTGAACTGATTGTAATTACAAAGATCAAAAATTATGGAGAACAACCGGCAGCAAAAACAAAATTAGAAATCACTTTGCTTGATGAAAATAATAATCCGGTTGGTGAGAAAGTTTTGATAAAAACTGAAAGAGAATTACTATTCCCAAATGCTGAAAATATTATTCCTCTCAAAGTTAAAATTGCCAATCCGAAAAAATGGTCGGCAGAACAACCAAATTTGTACACTCTAATTCTTACATTGAAAGATAAAGATGGTAATGTTCTTGAATATGAGAGTTCTAAAATTGGATTCAGAAAATCTGAAATAAAAAATGGTCAACTACTTTTAAATGGTAAACCAATTCTAATAAAAGGAGTGAACCGCCATGAGCACGATTCCGATTTAGCGCACTACATGACCGAAGAGTTAATGATCAAAGATATTGTTTTGATGAAGCAGCATAACATTAACACTGTCCGTACGTGCCATTATCCAGACGATCCGCGCTGGTATGAACTTTGCGATAAGTACGGCTTATATCTGATTGACGAAGCTAATGTTGAATCTCACGGCATCGGTTATGATCCTGATAAAACTTTAGCGAATAAACCAGAATGGCTTCAATCTCATCTTGAAAGAATTCAGAGAATGGTTGAGAGAGATAAAAATCATGCGAGTATAATTATTTGGTCTATGGGAAATGAGGCTGGTGACGGTGTCAATTTCGAAGCGGCAAGCAATTGGATTCATATGCGGGATGCTTCAAGACCGGTTCATTATGAACGTGCTGGCAGAAAAGCGCATACAGATATTGTTTGTCCGATGTACCCCGGAATAAATTATCTCTTGAATTATGCAAAAGAGAAACAAGACCGTCCGTTGATTATGTGCGAGTATGCTCATGCAATGGGAAATTCTGTCGGTAATCTGCAAGACTATTGGGATGTAATTGAAAGTCATGATCAGCTGCAAGGAGGAAGTATATGGGATTGGGTTGATCAAGGATTCAAAAAGAAAACTTCCGATGGAAGAGAGTATTGGGCTTACGGCGGTGATTTTGGGGAAGATCAAACCGATGGAAATTTTTGCATCAATGGTTTGGTTTTGCCAGATAGAACAACTACTCCCAAAACTTTAGAAGTGAAGAAAGTATATCAAAACATCTCGGTAAAACCGGTTAATCTGCCCAAAGGTGAAGTGAAAATTTTCAATAAATATTTTTTCACAAATCTAAATGAGTTTGAGATGATATGGCAATTATACGAGGATGATAAGGTAATTCAGAATGGTGTTGATGACAAAATATCAGTTGAACCCCGTAAAGAGTTAGTTGTTAAACTGCCGATCAAAAAATTTAGAACAGTTGCCGGTGCAGAATATTTTCTGAACTTCGGTTTTAAGTTGAAGGAGAAAAAACTATGGGCTCAAAAGGATTATGAATTAGCGGCAGAGCAATTTCAAATTCCATTCAAAAAAGAATCAGTTAAACTCGATGCAAAAAAACTAAATGAATTAAAAGTTGTTGAGACTCCGGAAAATATTTTTATAAATGGAAAAGATTTCGATGTTGTATTCAGTAAGATAAAGGGAATGATTATTTCATATGTTTATAAGGGTGTCAAGTTGATTGAAAGCGGTCCTCAGCCAAATTTTTGGCGCGCGCCAACGGATAACGACTTTGGAAATGGAATGGAGAAACGATGTGCAGTATGGAGATACACCGGAGATACCAGAGAGATTAAAAATGTTGCTATAGAACAGAGCAAGATTAAGAGTATGATCAAAGTTAAGATGGAATTTTTATTAAACGAAATTGAAGGGAAATATATTTCAACCTATTCTGTTTTTGGGGACGGCAGTATTGAGATTGAAAATGATTTTAATCCTATGAAAAAAGATTTGCCGGAAATTCCGCGCATTGGAATGAAGATGCAGATGCCAAAGGATTTCAGTAACGTGGAATGGTTCGGTAGAGGTCCGCAAGAAAATTACATTGATAGATTTACAGCTGCGTTTGTTGGACGTTATAAATCTACTGTTCATGAAATGTTTACAGAGTATGTTAGTCCGCAAGAAAATGGAACGAGGACAGACATTCGATGGATTGCGGTAAGCAATCCAAATGGTATAGGATTAATGGCAATTGGTGAACCGCTATTGAGTGCTTCAACACTTTATTACACAGATGAAGCTATGACTCAGAAAAGCCGCGGCACGATGCATCCTACCGATTTAGTCTCGAACAATTTTGTGAATATGAACATTGATTACAAACAAATGGGTGTCGGCGGAGACAATTCTTGGGGCGCTTACCCGCATGATCAATACAGAATATTTCCCAAAGAGTATTCTTATAAATTTATTCTTCGTCCGTTTGATAATGGAATTGACCGGATGAAATTGTCAAAAGGATTTTACGTTGATTAAATAAATTCTAAAAAGAAAATCCTCGCGTTAAAAGGGTTTTCTTTTAGGATTATTTGCATTCATTTTATCAAAGCACTATTTTTGCATCGCGTTAATAATAAGTAAAAAAAATTAGGGCTCTTAGCTCAGTTGGTTAGAGCAGCTGACTCATAATCAGCGGGTCGGAGGTTCAAGTCCTTCAGGGCCCACATCAAAAGCTCGAATTCGTTAAGGATTCGGGCTTTTCGCTTTTTAGGACTTTCAAGAATCCCGATGATTCTCAGGCTGAATGTATGGAGTTTGTATGGACTTTTGTATGGACTCCAAATTCCTACACGGCATAATTTTAATGAACATTAAAAAAATCGCTCCAAAATACCAATCTCCAAATATTTCTGTAGTCCGAAATAAATTTGGCTACTTTTGGTACAGAGCCTTTCTCACTTTCAATATACTGAATTAGCTAAATAAGATAAAGATCCGAAATCAAAGTAATCACTTATTTTGTCATTACTATATTTTAATCAATATCTGACTTTGTTGAAGGAAAGAGGTGAGTGCCCAACAGTCGAGCCAAGAAGATTTCTGATGATGGCTCTAAAGGTTTAAGTTGACAATAACATTCTCCATTCATAATTTACACTCAAAACAAAAGTAAACCCAGAATGGGGCAACAAATTCCAAATATCTTCTCTAGTAACTACACGCGAAATATCAGTCGTTAGACTTTTATATAATAGAATTCATTATTTCTTTTTCTCGTTTAATTCAATTTTATCACTCCATATAGTGAAAATTTGAATATTCTTGAAAAAGATAGGAAAGTTTATGATGGACCTATTTTAAAATTCGACGAAAATGAAAAATTTGGAAGAAATCGGTACGTACTTACGCAGATGAAGACATGCTTAAGTTCTCTTAATGAATAGCTAATTCACATAAGTACAAGTTATACAATAGGAATTATAAAATTGAGACCTGTCATTTCAGAATTTTCATATGGTTATGCAGTTACAGAACAACTAATTAATTATTTACCATATAAGGTTTCTGCTGCACCGACTTTCCCTTCATTGAGAGAAGAAGGAACCGATGGAGGATATGATCTAAAACTTAATTTTTCCGGTATGTTTTTATTTCTCCAATTTAAGTTAGCTCATTTGATGGTTCGCAGAACTTGTTATGAAACCCAAGAAGGCTGTTTTGACCCACCTTTATATAGATTTTATTTAAGAGCTCCAAGATTTTCAAATCAACATAGAATGTTGTTGGACCTTGAAAGGAGTGGAGAATTAGTTTTCTATGTCGCCCCAATATTTTTCGATGCTAGTGAATTAAATAATTATTATTTATCCAATACTATTGTTCATAATTCAATTGCGATATCACCACTTGAAATCGGTGAAATCCGGGATGACGATGAACATTCTATTAGTTATAAGTTTGGTGCACCAGTATATCGTTTTAGTAAACCCATTAAGATTCGTGAATATTTTGAAAAGTCTGATGATTTTTTATCCATAATTCAAAATATTTTCAAGGAAAGAAAAAAAGAATATACTCCTCAAAATCTAAATGCATTTGCTCAAGCAATTAAGCAGAATGTTATAAGCAATTATAAATTTGATGAAAATTTTCAAATTGATTCTTTGAATAAGCTACAAGATTTTAATCCATTAAGACAAATTGGATACCTTTCAAGGAATTTTTTTAATTCTGAATTTATTGTTATCACAGAATAATTAATGGATATTGTATAACATGCTTCTCAAATAGAACGCTGAAATAGGTCGTCGTATTTGCAGCGGAAACGTTTTGGCGTCCGATTAATCGCCACACCGTTAGGTTGCCATTATTAATTTGTAAATTATCTTTTTATGAATTGTATAGGACATTTTCCATGATCGCCTTGACATTAATTATATGGTTAGTCAATATCTTCTGGTCATTATATTTATATGCTATATATGTAGAAAAGAAACTAAATATTACTGCATTACCATTATCAATTTCAGTTTTAGTGACTTTCGCCCTCTATTACGATATCTATTCTTCAATGCCCAAAAATTGGGATCAGTTTTTAAATTTTCTTTTTATCGGTGGATTAATTGCACTAGGAATTCTTTCAATATTTTCAATGATTTATAAATTTATATTTAGGTCTACAAATTATAGCAGTTCCAAATTTTCTGGTTTTTTTCAAACAATTTTTTCATTTATAAGTTTAGTTTCGTCAATTCTTGGAATAATTTCATTTTATTTTGATCATTTAAAAAAATAACAACCTAACCCGTTCTTCATGCCGACCGCTTTGAACGTTGCGGCAATTATATAATTATCAATATGAGTTTGTATAAGTTAGTTGCTCATTGAAGTAGGTTATAAAAAAAAGTATTTTATAAATCATTGGCATTTGTTTTCAAAGCTGGATTGCTGTGCTGGGAGGCGGATTAAAAACAACTGCGTTCGGTCGATGATAATTGTAGGAAGTTGAAATGGCTCAACAATTCAAACCGTATCCATTTTGTGAGGAAAAGATTTTCAATATCGCAAAAAAAATAGACATTGTGGTGATTTTTTGGATGTGTTACTCAGTCGTTTCGATTCATTTGGAGAGAGTAAATGGAGTGTCCAATATGAGCAAGTCCAATTACGAACCGCACTCAGAAAAGAATGACATAAATCGTCTATCTAGTGAATACGTGACTATTTTCAGCACAACTATTCTAACCCATAGTTGTTGGAACAAATATACGAAATCAGATTGTTTAATTTTAATTCAAATAGTTACAGTTAACTAAATGTTACTTTAATTCCACAAATTTGCTGGAATTAATTAACTCAATAGATTCTTAATGAAAGGAATCTATCCATTGTGAAATATCTATTGAGTTCTGAAAACACAAAAATAATGGAGATTATTATGGCAACATGCAAAACTTGTGATGGAAAGGGTTCTACGAAGTGTCCGAAATGTAAAGGTTCTGGTCGCGTTGGTGGGGGTATATTGACATCCTCAAGCCAATGCAGTAACTGTCATGGTTCTGGAGTTACGAAGTGTGGAGCATGTCATGGAAAAGGTCATGATTAAAGAGATATAAAGCTTAACCCGCGTCTCATTGGCAGCTGCGTCTTCGATGCGGTCTAATTGAGTCGCAATAGGGTTTGGTATTTGAGTTTAAGTTTTCGGTGTAAAATTGATTGTGTTTACAAAACTGATTTATTAAATAAAATTGCGTTGACAAAAACGACACTATTGTTTTGGGCGACGTGTTAGGCGCAACGCCGTTATAAGGTGATACAATGAATAAAGCTCGTATAAAATTAAGGCTCGGGGATTTATTTGATGGCCCGAGCGATTTAATAGTATTACCATGTTCAACTGGTGGAACAATAACCAAATTTGTGGCAAACTATCTTCAGCATTTTAACATTCCGTTTCCTAATGAAAGACTGAAACTGGGCGATGTTTTATTTTTACCATTTGAAGGGGCCGAAAATATTGCTCAATATGTTGCTTTTGCGGCTTCTGTTAAGGGTAATACGTCTGATTCTGAAGCAATAAATAATATTGGGAAAAAAATTGGAGAATTCACAAGAGAAAAATCTTCAATACGTTTAATTTCTTCTCCTTTACTAGGCGCGGGAGCGGGTGGATTGCAAAGTGAGACTGTTGTTGAAAACCTATATCGAGGATTTGTATCAAAAGCAGAACCTGATTCAACTTTGGTTATTAATGTTTTACACGAAAATGTTTACGAACGATTAAAAGAAAATTTTTACAACCTATTATCGTCTGAAGATCCTAGTATCACAAGAAAAAATTTTGGAAGTAATAAGCCACCACTAAGAGTATTTATAAGTTATACTTCTACCAGTATTTCCCATCAAAATTGGATTAAATCATTAGCTACATGTTTGAGAGAAAATGGATTAGATGCTCGATTAGATATATGGCATTTAAGACCGGGTATGGATCTACCACAATGGATGTGTAATGAACTTCAGATGGCTAACAGAGTTATTATTATTTCTGACGAACAATATGCTCAACGTGCTGATGGTAGGCATGGCGGAGTTGGTTGGGAAACAATGATTATCCAAGGAGATATGTCAAGAATACCAGCAACCGATAATAAGTATTTGGTAGTTGTTCGTTCAGAAAAAATCGATGATGGGTTGCCATTGTATTTAAGAACAAAATACTGTTTGCATTGTTCAGATTCATTTCTAGAAGACAATTTTAAAGATAAGATTCTCAAAGAATTATTCAATGTTGAGTTAGCACCACCAATAGGTAGTCCACCTATATTTATATGAGTGCTATCTTATAACAACCTGCTAAACATGGACAGCGTTTTCAGTGTGTCTTTGTGAAATTATTAAATAACTTATGCAAAATTACGTTGCTCTTTTGGGTAGTTTGTTCTAAGAAATATTTTTATAAATATTGAATTATTGCGGTTAATTGGCATAGTTATTCTGCGTTGCTAGTAAACGGCTACTCCGTTATGTGTTATAGAAAATATAAATTTTTAGGTTGTATAAAAGTATTGGAGCAATGATATGTCCGAAATAAAACGAAATTTTTTCACCCAAAAAAACATTAGTATTTCTACAGTCATTGTTGCTATTGCAGCAATTATTGTTACAGTAATACTTCGCCAGCGGCCAGAAGGAAGTTTTAGTATTTCTGTAAATCCAATTGAGATTTCAGTTCAACAAGGGGGAAGTATCCCAGCTTCAGTAAATATTATTGCCTTGAATGATTATGAATATCCAGTATACCTAAGCACTTCTACGGAAAATTCTGGGATTACTGCATCATTTTCTGTTCAATCAATGAAAGCTGAACCATCATTTACTTCTATAATGACTATAAATCTAAAAAAAGACATTGTTCCCAGAACATATACTCTTTTAATTAAAGGTATTGGTGCGGATGGTAAAGAAAAAAAATGTAATCTTATTGTTAATGTAACTTCAACTCCTCAATTAGAACCGATTAAACTAACGGATCTTTTTTATCCATCTGGTTTCATGGGGGATCAAGATGATGTTAGGCTCAACGCAAGGTTTACTGGGACGTCACATACTGGAAACTCTTGTATTCAAATCAGCTATTCAGCAAAAAGTTCAAACAATGAGGGTTGGGCAGGGATCTACTGGCAATACCCTGATGGGAATTGGGGTGATTCGGAGGAAGCGCGTGATCTAACTGGTGCAGAGAAATTAACATTCTGGGCGAGAGGCCAACAAGGTGGTGAAAAAGTTGAATTTAAAACAGGAGGTATTAATGGCAAACATAAAGATTCCATGAAAGGACCATATTCAACTGATGTTTTAACTTTAACTACAGGATGGGAAAAATATACTATTAATCTAAAAGGGAAAGACCTTAGCCATGTCATTGGTGGTTTCTGTTGGGTAGCTTCTGCAGATCTGAATCATAAAGGTTGTACTATATATATTGATGATATCTACTTTGAATAAAGCACCATGATTTGAAAATATAATTATAAAATATGTGTATATGTTTTGACCTAAGTCTATCAATAATATTTTTAACATATAACTAGCAAATTAACCAGGCGCTGTTTTTAAAACGGTATTTGTGGTGTTTATGGGTTTATTGATTAATATAAAACCTGCGGATGATATTAAGTTTTTTTTGAATGACGCTTTATCGATCGCTATAAGTAAAAATTCGACGCGAGAATATCTATTGCAGTTATGATGGTGTTTTCCATCAAGAGTTTGCAAGCAAAGTAAAAATTATAAGACAAGTTTAGTTCGTACTGAAAAATCGAGTTGAGTGGTACTTTTTGAGCGTTAAAACTGAATTTCGAAAGCAATCTCGTTGTGGAATGAATAACCTAGTTATGAATCGATGGCATAATATATTGTATCCGTACACTTTTCGAATTCTTCCCTCCTGATCAACTTATAGAAGCCCAACTTGGAAGATTTGACATTTCAGTTATAAATAACATTTCATTAAATAATAATTAGCGCAAAAGAGTCGATGAACCTCTGTTTGAACCTTTAGGATTATTATTTTATAATACTAAGATAAATATTGACCAAAAAGAATATCAGGTTAATAATAGCAAAAATAATGTTAGCTTTATTAGCGTAGATAGTTGATCTCGCAACTTTACTATTTAGTTCTTCTTGTTTCTCTTGTTTATCAAGTTCTCCTATATAACCTCCGCTTCTTAAAAATGTTAATCCTTTCGGAAGAATTTTAACATCGAAACTTACAGTATCCCTATTAATAGAGATATATCCTTTATCCTTAAGCTCACCTGCAACCTCTTCGCAATCTGTTATATAAGAATAGATTCCGTTAACATCTAAAATGTGTTTAATAGATTCATAATTCTCTTGATGAAATTGAAGAAAATTTAAAACCTTATCCAAATTTTCAAGGTGATGACGATATTCTTTATTCATAACTAACCCATTTATTTTTTACAATAAACTAATATTAAATATATCAGAAATCTATAATTTAATTATGTCTAAAAAGTGAAAAACAATTCAAATCTAGTAGACGCAAACCCCTATCGCTATTCATTATTCATCTATAGAAAGGAAATTCAAAAAAATAGTTTTCACTCGGTCCCTCTTTTTAGGGAATCTGCCGGTTATTGCTTTCGATCGAATGAACTGGTTGTACAAGAGAACCTATTATATAATATCCATTAATTTGAAACGTGGGCGTGAAATATCAAATCCAAAACCATCTTAATCTAAAAAATTGCAAATGGAACAGAAAATGGAACGGGCTAAATGGAACGGAACAATAACTGAAAGGCGAAGTTTATCATTTGCAGAGTATTTTGCAGGAAACAGAAAGATTGAAATTCTGGGCAAAATCAAAGAAAATATCACTCACTTAGCGCTTGCGAGTGAGGAGGGAGTAGTAAACGGAACGATAGCTCGAAAAAGAGGCACTTCCTTTGACCTGGAATTCAGACTGAAATACACAATTAAAAGGTTAGGAATATTCAATTACAATTTTAACAATAAAGAAGTACAACATATTCTTGATGCTAACTACAACTAAGATTTTTTAACTCACTCGGAGCGAATCATTCTCGTCCCAAATAAGCATTTGTATCAATCTCCTGATTTGGTAGGTAAGCGATATCATCGTCTGTGACTGGATCATTTACAAGGTCAACATCGTTAGGGCTCGCAAAGGAAAATCTCGAATTATAATTAAGGATAGATGCTATCCAATTGCAGAGTTCGTCATCATAATCAACTAGCTTCTTCACCCGTTCATTAAAAACCTCAAATTCTCCAACTAGCTTTTCATACTCCACTAACTTTATAGGTGCGTATTTTTTTAAGATTGGATATAACACTTCCCAAAATCTACCTGTTAGTTTATAAAGTCCGATTCCCTGATCTTCAACGACCCAATTATCTAATAAAGCGTTTACTCCTTCACAAACGTACTCCTCCTTTTGCCTCCCGTTTGCGGTATCTGCATAGTATTCAATTAATGCTTGTTTCATGTAAACCATAATTTCCTTTCTTTTTGTTTCGCAAAAATATTTGAGAAGAGATGCATTCGAGTCGAGGTATAAATCTTTCTCACCTTTATTTCTGTTTGCTATAGTTTCTTGCACTGTTTTAATGAATGCTTTCTCGCCAGCAGGGGTGAGCTTAAAATCATCGTCAATTAGCTTGTGCATTAGCAACATCCCAAGACCAAATTGATCTGCGTCTTCATAATCTATTGGAGTGTTTACTAAATCGTAATCATCAAACTCTAAAAGAACCTTGAGTTTGAATTCGGTTTCGTCTTTTTTCTGATTTAATTTTCTGTCTTTTGAGGTATGCTTCTTCGAGGTATTTCTACTATTACGATTTTTTGGCAAATATAAATCCTTTTGTTTTTCAATCTTAATATACTAATAAATGAAATATAATTCAACTATAAAATATTTAAATATTATCTATATGGTATTATTTTGAAATAGATGTGAAAACACAACACAAATAGTATAGCGAGTACTTCAATTATGGGGAAAAATCAAATTTGGATGTTTAATCAAGCAAAACCTCCGCACATGAAGATTATAGCAGAGTCAGGAATAGAGGGTACACTTATAGATTGGATTTAGATCTCATTATTATCGGATTTCTAATCTGAAATTAAATTATAATACTTGCATACTAAAAGGCTTATAAAATATTTGTTAATAATGACTTGTAAAACAATTCTCAGAGATATTTTCATTAAATTATATTGATTATTTGTAAATTGATTTATTGGGTAGGGGAATTAATGAACATTTTTCAATTTCACCAAAATGTAATAAACGAATATTCCGACTATATCAATTCCTTTATTGATATTAAAGATGAAAAAATTCGATCATTTGTAAAAGAGCAATTAAGCTCACAAAAGCTTTGGCCAGATCCTCTTATCCAATTTAATCCATCTTATGAAAAATCAGACTCAATCGAATCTCTATCTCAGCAAGGAACTGTCGTAAGTGAAATGATCCATATGTTTAAGGGATACCAGCTTTATAAACATCAAGTAGAAGCACTAAGACTTGGGACAGCAGATAAAGATTTTATTGTTACTTCAGGAACCGGCTCAGGTAAATCTCTTACTTTCATGGGAACGGTATTCAACCATCTCTTCAAATCAAAACAAAGTGGTCGCGGGGTAAAAGCTTTAATCGTTTATCCGATGAACGCCCTCATTAATTCTCAAACGTTAGAGTTGGACAAATGGAAACAAAAGTACGAGACTAATTCTGGATTGCCTTTCCCAATTACTTATAAACAATATACTGGTCAAGAGGGGAAAGCCGAGCGAGAAGAAATTAAATCTAATCCTCCGGATATTTTGCTGACTAACTATATGATGCTGGAATTAATAATTACTCGGTTGGCTGAAAACGAAATTAAAAATTCTATTTCGGATAATTTACGATTTCTTGTATTTGACGAACTGCATACATATCGTGGAAGACAAGGTTCGGATGTTTCGTTACTCATACGCAGAATCAGATCATTGGCTAAAAGTTCTTTGGTTTGTATTGGCACATCTGCCACAATGATTTCAGGAGAATCATACAATGAGCAGAAAAACAAAGTAGCTGAAGTTGCTACCAGAATTTTTGGAAAACCTTTTACAAGCGAACAGATAATTGATGAAAAACTTATCAATTCATTAGGCTATTCTGAACAATCTTTATCTCAACTTCAAAACTCCCTACAGGATGAAATAAATAGTACCGCTCCGTATGATGAATTATTAAATCATCCCTTAGCAAGCTGGATTGAAAACGAGATTGCATTAACTAAGAATGATGGTGTACTCATAAGACGGAAACCACTCAATTTGAGATCAATCGCTCAAGCGCTGTCCGAGAAAACAAATGAGAATATTGAAATATGCTTGCTTCAATTAATGAGACTTTTGAAATGGGCTAATTACTTAAATAATGAAAAAGACTCTGACAGAAAACCAATTTTACCTTTTAAATTACATCAATTCATCAGCCAAACTGGCTCTGTTTATATAACTCTTGATGCGAAAGAAAATCGTGTGATAACTCTTGATCCATCTAGCTTCATTAAAGATGAGAAGAATGAGAAGAAGCCAATTTATCCGGTTGTATTTAGTCGTATATCCGGACATGAATTTATTTGTGTGAGGAAGAATCTATCAGAGAGCATTCTTGAACCACGAGAGTTCAATCATAAAATCTCAGAAGAAGAGGAAGAAAGTTTTGAACAAGGTTACATCATTACTGCTGATGATTCTGAATTAATTTGGGATGAAAGTCAGATTGGGAATTTGCCTGATTCATGGGTTAAGCAATCTAAAAGTGGGGATATAGCTGTAGTTAAAGAATATAAAGATAGAATTCCGCAAAAAATATATTTTAACGAATATGGAATTTTTTCTGATAAAGATGACAGTTTACCATTAAACGGTTGGTATATAGCAGCTCCGTTACTATTCGATCCAACAGGTGGTGCATTCTACGACAGAAAAACTTCAGAGAGTACAAAACTTGCTAAACTTGGAACAGAAGGAAGAAGTACTTCAACAACAGTACTTTCTTTCTCTATAATTAAATCACTTCACGATGCCGCAGTGGATGTCTCTGAACAAAAAATACTTAGCTTTACCGATAATCGGCAGGATGCAGCATTACAAGCCGGACACTTTAATGATTTTATCAAAATTGGTCGCCTCCGTTCGGCAATTTACTATGCATTAAAGAATTCTGAACAAGGTACACTTGATTATTCCACGATTGCAAGTTCTGTTTTTGAAACTCTAAATCTTTCACAAGAAATTTATGCTAAACAATATTCTCCGCTCCCATTTCAAGCCGATGAAAATAATAAAGCTTTCAAAAACTATATCATGTACCGATTATTGACAGATCTTAAAAGAGGTTGGCGCGTAGTACTCCCGAATCTTGAGCAGTGCGCTCTTCTTGAGATAAAATATAAATTTATTGACGATACCCTCAGCGTCGAAGATTTTTGGAAAGATACGCCTATTGTTAAAGATATGAATTTAGATGAGAGAAGGGATTTCATTCAGCAGATTCTTGATTACTTCAGAAGGAATTACTCTTTATCTTATTCGCTTCTTGAAAGTAATGAAATTGAGCGGTTGCAAAATACATTTCGAGAAAAAATTAAACCTGAATGGGGTTTAGATAAAGACGAGAAAATTGATGAACCAAGCTTCATGCGTGTTGAAGCCTACAAATCATACAATCAAAAACTTTATACCGTAAGTCTCGGTCCTCAGAGCTACTTCGGAAAGTATCTCAAATCCATAGCTAAAAAATATAATTATGACTTATCTGGTATTTATAACGATTATGTTCACAAACTTCTCGATAAACTTGAGAAAGCTAACTGGCTAACTGTCAAAGAGATTAATTCAAAAGACAAAAAAATAAAACTCTACCGTCTTAAAGTTGATTCTATTATTTGGAAAGTTGGAGATGGTAAAAATATTCTACCTGATAAAGTTAGAATCCTTTCTTATAAGAATTTTACACCAAAGCCGAATCATTTTTTCCAATCATTTTATTTACAAAGATTCGATCAATTGAAAACACTTGAAGCAAGGGAACATACTGCTCAAATCAAAAATGATGTTAGAAAGGATAGGGAAGAACGCTTCCGTAATGGAGAAATCTCTCTTCTGAATTGTTCACCAACAATGGAATTGGGAATAGATATTTCCACGCTCAATATTGTCCACCTTAGAAATGTACCGCCTAACCCATCTAATTATGCACAGAGGGGCGGGCGTGCCGGAAGAAGCGGTCAGGCTGCATTAATCTTTACATTCTGTTCAAATTATTCTCCTCACGACAAGCACTTTTTTAATCATCCTACAGACATGGTTGCTGGAGCGGTTTCTGCACCAAGATTAGATCTTTATAACGAGGAATTACTCTGCTCTCATTTGAACGCAATCTATCTTTCAGAGGTTGGACTTGGCTCTCTTAATGATTCCTTAGCCAATATGATCGTAATGGAGAAACCTGATGAATTACCTCTAAAAGATGAGGTCGTGGAGAAATTAAACTTATCTATGGTAAGACAAAAGCTCATCCACTCAGTTTATAAAAAAGCTATTCAAGATCTTCTTCCCAATCTGGAGGAGAAGTGTAGTTGGTTCTCTGATGAATGGATAACAAGACAAATCAACGATGCCCCGAGAGCCTTTAATAAAGCATTAGACCGTTGGCGAGAATTATTCAAATCAGCAACAAGGCAACTTTACAATGCACAGCAGATCATTAATGATCCGATATTATCCAATACTTCGGAAGATAAAAGAAAAGCTTACATTGAACAAAAACAAGCAAACAGACAGCTTGACCTTCTAAAGAATACTGATTCGGACTCACAAAAAAACACACAACTTTCAGAGTTTTATCCCTATCGTTATTTTGCGTCGGAAGGATTTCTTCCTGGATATAATTTTACAAGATTGCCATTGCGTGCATTTGTACCCAAAGGGGAAGAGGGCGAATTTATCTCCCGTGCAAGATTTCTTGCTTTACGTGAATTTGGCCCTGGAAATATTATTTATCATGACGGAAATAAATACAAGATCATTCAGACTCTACTGAGTGATACTGAGAATAAAATTGAGAAGATTAAAGTCAGTAAGTCTAGCGGTTACGCATTTATGAAGGATGATTACAATCTTGAGTTTTGTCCATTTACTGATTCATTGCTTAACACTGATGATGAAAGAGAACTATATACCGATCTTCTTCCAATGGCAGAAAACCGCACAATGCAAATGGAAAGAATAAATTGCGAAGAAGAAGAAAGATTATCGTTGGGATTCGATATTAAAACGTTTTTCACTGTCGAAGGTGGACTTAAAAGGATTAGAACTGTATTTGTGAATGATGGGAAGGACCAGCTACTAAAAATAAGATACATTCCCGCAGCAACACTTATTAAGATTAATGAGAGATGGCGGATCAGAAAAGAACCAGGATTTCTGATTAATATGAAAACCGGATTCTGGAAAAAAGAATCTATTCTAGAAGATAAAACGCAAGATCAAAATAACATTAGAAGAGTTCGTCTATTCACGACGGATACTGCCGATGCTTTGTATATTCATCCTTTGAAAGCTCTTGCTTTTAATGAAGGCTTTGTAGCTGATAGCATAATCACATTGCAGTATGCTATGAAACGCGCAATCGAAAATGTTTTTCAGGTTGAATCAAACGAAATAGGTGTTGAAGTAATGGGTAAACCAGAATGGCCCAATATTTTCATCTATGAAGCTGCTGAAGGAAGTCTTGGAGTTCTATCTCAGGTGGTTGAAAAAGTTGACTTATTTAAAACAATAATTCAAGAAGCTTACAAAATTTGTTATTACGAAAATGGGGAAGATACAAAACCTGGTATCGGTCCGGCAACTTATTCGGATTTGCTGAGCTACTATAACCAACGCGATCACATGAGGATTGATAGGCAGCTTATTAAGCAGCCTTTGGAAAAATTATTGTCTTGTCAGTTTGAAATTTCTACTAATCCTGATTTCAAAACTTTTGATGAACAATATAAATATCTTGAAGAAAGAATTGATCCTCACTCATCAACCGAAAGAAAGTTCTTAGATTACTTGTGTAACAACGGACTTAAACTTCCAGATAAGACACAAGTCGAAATTCCTGGCATTTATGTTAAACCCGATTTCTTTTACGAAAAAGAAAATGCATGTGTCTTTTGTGACGGAACTCCACATGATGATCCTATAATTAAAAAGCAAGATGCACTTAAAAGGGAAGCATTATTAAATGCCGGCTATGATGTTATTGTTTACTATTACAAAGATTCATTGGACGACTTAATTAAAAAACGTAGCGATATTTTCATAAAAGTAAAATAGATGACTCAACAAACTTTTCAGCCCGGTTCGCTGGTTAAATTACGAAACCGTGAATGGGTTGTAATGCCTTCAAGCGATAAGGATCTTCTTGTGGTTAAACCACTTGGAGGATCAGACGAAGAAACAACTGGAATATTCTTGCCTTTAGCTTTTGGTGATGAAATTCCAACTTGTGCTGAATTCCCATATCCAGCAAGTAAAGATATTGGCAATTATACAACAGCGAACCTCCTTTACAATGCTGCCAGACTTTCTTTCAGAAATGTGTCTGGTCCATTCCGTTGTATGGGTAAACTTTCTTTCCGTCCAAGATCGTATCAACTTGTTCCGTTGGTTATGTCACTTAAACAAGATTTTGTTCGTTTGTTGATTGCCGATGATGTAGGCGTTGGAAAGACAATCGAAGCCTTACTCATTGTAAGAGAACTATTGGACCGTGGCGAGATAAAACGTTTTGCTGTTGTATGTCTGCCCCACCTTTGTGAACAATGGCAGCAAGAATTAAAAGATAAGTTTTCCCTTGATGCGGTGATTATTCGTTCAAGCACGGCAGCTCAGCTTGATAGAAAAATTCAAGGGGATGGATCTATTTTTCGTGAATATCCATATCAGGTTGTGTCTATAGATTTTATAAAATCCGGACCTAAGAGAGAAATTTTCTTAAATGAGTGTCCTGAATTAATAATTGTTGATGAAGCCCATACTTGTGCTAAACCGGATGGTCAGAGTGTTAAACAGCAGCAAAGGCATCATCTTGTTCATGCTATTGCTGCAAAATCAAATCAGCATCTTATAATGATGACCGCAACACCTCACAGCGGTAAACAAGCCGAGTTTCAATCATTGCTGGGCTTATTAAAGAATGAGTTCGAAACTATTGATTTGGTCACTTCAACTCTGTCTAAAAGAAAAGAAGTTGCCGATCATCTTATAATTAGAAGAAGGGCAGATGTAGAGCAGTGGCTGGAGAAAACAGAATTCCCACAGCGCGATTCTAAAGAAGTTGAATACAATTTATCGGAAGACTACAAAATAATTCTAAACGACTTGTTAACCTTTGCGCGTAAGGTGAATACTTCTGATCTGCAATCCTCATCAAAGAAAAAATTTCGTTACTTCGCCATCCTTTCTCTTTTACGTGGTGTGATGTCTAGCCCATCTGCCGGAATTGAAATGCTTTCAAAAAAAGCATTGAATATAAGTGAAGAGGCGTTTGAAAATGAAGTGATTCAAAACCCGGTTGCCGATACTGAAGGAACAGAATCTGATGCATTGCCTATTGAAATTATCGATAAATCTGAATTAAAAAAAACCGAGACCAAATTTCTACGTGAACTTGCCGATAAACTTGAAAATGTTAAGGACAATAAAGCAGCCGAGGCTTTGAAGGTTTCTTTGCAATGGCTTAAAGAGGGATTCAACCCGGTTATCTTTTGCCGCTTCATCGAGACGGCAAAATATCTTGGCGAGTATTTCAAAGAGAAACTTCCTAAAAATACAGACATGCTTGTTATAACCGGAGAGATGGTTGATGAACAACGCCGAGAAAAAATAGATGAATTAGAAATCTCAAAGAACAAACATCATGTTCTTATTTCAACGGATTGTTTAAGTGAAGGTGTTAATCTACAAAAGTTTTTTAATGCAGTTCTGCATTACGATTTACCCTGGAATCCGAATCGTTTAGAACAAAGGGAAGGGCGTGTAGATCGCTTTGGTCAGACCGAGCCAGTTGTTAAAGCTTATCTCTTATGGGGTAAAGATAATCCAATTGATTCGGTTGTATTAAAAATACTTCTTCGTAAAGCTCGTGAAATTAGAAAACAAACTGGTATTTCTGTTCCTTTCCCGGAAGACAGCCAAAGCATTCTTGATAGCTTACTAAATGCGGTGATACTAAATCCGAATGCAGTAAAGATTGATAACCAGATGGAACTTGGATTTGATGACCAAGATATTGAAACAGGAGAAGTACAAGTCACTAATGCTTATGAGAAAGCGAGTGAACGGGATAAAATAACCCGCAGCATTTTTGCTCAACATTCAGTTAAGGCAAGTGAAATAGAAAAGGATCTTAAAGAGGTTGATGAAGCTGTGGGTAATCCGGTTGCGGTTAAACAATTTGTGGTTGAAGCCGTAACTAATCTTGGCGGACAAATCATTCCTTATAAATCTGGCTACAGATTATACACAACAAACCTGAATCCAATCTTCAAATCAATTTTTAATTATCGAGATGAAGTGCTGATTACTTTTGAATCACCGACACCGGAAGAGTTCCTTTATATCGGTAGAAACTGTTTATTCGTAGAGCAGCTTTCGCATTACATCCTTAATAAATCCTTGGTCGGCAACGGACATAAACCAATTGCCGCAAGGGCTTCGGTTATTCCTTCAAAGAATATCAAAACAAAAACAACTATCATTCAAATTCGCGTAAGAAATATTATTTCAGATAAAAGTGACGGCAAACAGCTTGTAGCTGAAGAGATGATACTTTGGGGATATGAAAACAATATCAGCGAAAGAAAATTTATTACGCATGAAAAATGTAAAACTTTACTGGCAGAATTGGTCCCATCATCAGATTATGAAAGACCAAGACAAGAGTTTTTGTTTGATCGAGAAATAGAAACAATAAAAAAATCTCAAGATGTTCTTACAGATATTGTACGCGAGAGATCGAATAAATTGATAGAAGCTCATGAACGATTCAGAAAATTAGTTGGCGGAAGTAAATATCAATTAATAGAGCCGGTTTTACCTCCGGATGTTTTAGGAATTTATATAATTATACCGCAATTATAATTGGGTATCAAAATGAAAAAATTTATTAAAGATCGACCATATAATGATTTGCCTCTTCTACCTCCGAAAGCAGAGGTTGAATCAAAATTGATACTAAAAAAAGCAATCTCCGCTAATAAGGCTTTGGCAGAACTCAAAGGCGTTGCCGCTCTAATTCCTAATCAAAACATTTTACTTAATACACTCGTTCTTGAAGAAGCAAGAGACAGTTCAGCTATAGAAAACGTCATCACAACAAGAGATAAACTTTACGAAGCTTTGGCAATTTCTTCACTGAAGATCGATCCTTCTACAAAAGAAGTTCTTAATTATCGTAAAGCTCTTTGGAAAGGATTTTCAGATGTAAAACGCAAAGGATTTCTTTCCACAAACATGATAATTGATATTCAAGCCGAACTTGTGGAAACTAATGCCGGCATAAGAAAACTGCCCGGTACAGTTTTACAAAATGAGATAACCAAAGAAGTCATTTATACTCCCCCTGTTGGCGAATCTAATATTCGTTCATTGTTAAAAAACTTTGAAGATTATTTAAACTCTTCGAACGGTATCGATCCTCTTGTAAAAATGGCTGTCCTTCACTACCAGTTTGAATCTATCCATCCTTTCTATGATGGAAACGGTAGAACCGGCAGAATAATTAACGTTCTTTACCTGGCCCTAAATGAATTACTCGACCTCCCAATTTTGTATTTGAGCAGCTTCATAATCAAAAACAAATCTGACTACTACCGTTTCTTACGCGAGGTTACTTATAACCAAAATTGGGAACAGTGGGTTCTATATATGCTCGATGCAATCGAATCTACAGCAATCGATACTTCGGCAAAAATTAAAAAGATAAAAAAAATATTGGATGATACTGTTATTGAGGTTAAAGAAAAGTTACCGAAGATTTATACTAAAGAATTGGTTGAGATACTCTTTAATGATCCGTATTGCAGAATTGCTACTATTGTTGAAAGTGGTCTAGCCGCCAGAAAAGCTGCGGGCATATATCTCCGCGAATTAGAAAAATTGGAAATCCTATCCAGCAAAAAAATTGGAAGTGATGTTGTTTTTATAAATAATAAAATCTACAATTTGTTTAAGGGCAAAAAATAACATGTGTCAGTTAGACACATCAATAACGGCATATGTGTCATTTTATTAAAAAATGACACACGTTGTTATAGCTGTGTGTCTGCACGACTCACATTATTTTAAAACATATGCACAAAAAATCGAAAAATTTGTGCATACAAAATAAGATATGCTTAAAAAATTGGATTAATTGTGCATACCCATATAAACAGTATGCTATTCTTTTTTAGGATTTCATGAAAACATCTTCTATACGTGTTGAAGGAAATATAATTTCACCCGAGCTATTCGAAAAGCTTGATTCTGCTGATGTTCGCGGGCAGAATCCTTCTGACTTTGGTTTCGACCGATCATTCAAGGTAAAAGATGATATTGCGCGCGCATGGGCTGATGCTAAAGATCAGTGGAATATCTTCAAACGTAGGACAGAAAAATTAACTGATAACCAGAGCGGTGTTGAAGAGACAAGAAAATTCTGGATCATTCCTTTACTTGAAAACCTTGGCTACAAATTAGAATTCCAGCGTTCTTCAGAGGTTGTAAACGAAAAATCCTATGCTATAAGCCACAGAGTTGAAGCTCTCGATAATTTTCCGATTCATATTATGGGTGTGAACGATAATCTTGATAGACGTCGTGAATCCGGTGGTCCAAGAATGTCTCCACACGCATTACTCCAAGAATACGTCAATGTAACAGAGCATCTTTATGGAATTGTTACCAATGGCTTTTTCTTAAGAATCCTCCGCGACTCCGGTAAACTTGTCCGCTTAAGTTATCTTGAATTCAACCTTCAGCGAATGCTTGAAGATGATCTCTATGCCGAATTCTCTATTATGTACCGGCTTATTCATTCTTCCAGGATGCCGAAGAAACAGACTGAAGCCGATCAATGTATATTCGAGCAGTACCATCAAGACGCAATTGAATCCGGTTCACGAATACGTGAGAAGTTGAGCGTTGCTGTTGAAAAGTCAATTAAAATTATAGCAAATGGATTTCTTGCTCATCCAGCTAGCCAAACACTAAGAGCGGAAGTAATTGATGGAAAATTAAAACCGGAAGATTTTTTCAAACAGCTTCTTCGGTTTATCTACAGAATTTTATTCTTACTTGTAATAGAAGAAAGAGATATTGTCTATCCGGAAATTGGAAAGGATCTTTCGCAAACAGAAAAAGATAAACTGTTTTACTTCAAAAACATTTACTACAACTACTACAGTATTTCCCGTTTAAGAAAACTTGCAGAGAAGATTCATTTCTTTGATGATAAACTTGACGATCTCTGGATTTCACTCAATAACACATTTAACATTTTTATTGAAGAACGCTACGCGAAGAAACTTGGCATTTATCCTCTTGGCGGCGATCTCTTTTCCCCCGATGCAATTGGATTACTTAGTCAATCTCAGCTAGATAATAAAACATTATTGGAATGCATTCGTAATTTAAGTTTGTTTGAAAGTCCGAACGGTAAAGATGTAATCCGTGTTAATTATGCTGCGCTAAATGTTGAAGAATTCGGTTCTGTTTACGAGGGACTTCTTGAATACGATGGAAAGTTTAACATCCAAAACCAGCAAGTAACATTTGAGTTTGTTGAAAGTTCGGAGCGTTCATCATCCGGTTCTCACTATACACCGGAAGAACTAGTTCAGCCGCTAATCAAACACTCACTCGATTATGTCATCGAAGACAAATTGACAACTGCAAAGTTGTCATTCCGGACAAAACGAAGTGGAGATCCGGAATCTATAAGCATCGAAGAAAGAGAAGCAAAGGCACAATCTCTTTTATCCATCAAAGTCTGCGATGTTGCTGCGGGCAGCGGACACATACTTCTTTCCGCAGCGCGAAGAATAGCAATTGAACTTGCACGTGTTAGAACCGGAGAAGATCAACCGTCACCGGAACCATACCGCCATGCTCTGAGAGATGTTATTAACCATTGTATTTATGGAGTTGATAAAAATCCTCTTGCAGTTGAACTTTGTAAAGTTGCTCTTTGGCTGGAAGCATACAATCCCGGTTTGCCTCTTAGCTTTTTGGACCACAAAATTAAATGCGGTGATTCTATTGTGGGTCTTGCAAGAAGAGAAGAACTTGAAAAAGGAATTGCCAACGAAGCTTTTAAGAAAATGCCCGGCGATGATGCTGATGTTGTAAAATATATTACCAAAAAGAACAAAGATGAAAGCCAAGGAAAAGAGAACTTCTTTGATACAAATGAGATTCTTGATAACATCAAAAAAATATCTACAAAGTATATAGAATTTGATCAACTTCCAGAAAAAACATTAGAAGACGTAAAGAATAAAGCACAGCAATACGATGTCTTGAAAGGAAGCGATTGGTGGAGATTGAAACAAGCCGCAGATGTTCAGGTTGCCCAATTCTTTTTACCAAAGACAAAAGAGAACCAAAGTAAGCTTACTACATTTGCGGATTATTTTAGAATACTTGGTGGAGAAAAAAGTAAACACGAAAGACAAATCTCTGAAGCAATGGCTATCGGAGTTGAGAAAAGATTCTTTCATTGGTTTTTAGAATTCCCGGATGTGTTCGCTGAAAGTGGTTTCGATTGTATTTTGGGGAATCCACCATTCTTACATGGATTAAAAATTTCAGAAAATTATGGAGATGAGTACAACGAATATTTAGTCGGTGTTTTCATGGGAGGTTCAAAAAAAACAGATTTATGTGCTTACTTTTTCAGAAGAAATTTCCAGATTCTTAACTCGAAAGGGGTTTTTGCTTTAATAAGTACCAATACAATTTCACAAGGCACGACTAGAAAGGGTGGATTAGATGTCATTGAGAGTCAAGGTGGAACTATATATCATGCATCAGATTCGATCAAATGGCCTGGCAAAGCTTCAGTTATTATTTCTTTAGTATGGATTTCAAAAACGCGATGGATAAAAAAGAATTTTCTTAATAATGCAGAAGTAATAAAAATTTCCACTTTATTGAAAGAAGCAGAAGAAAACGAGACGAGTCCGAATAAGTTGATTCGTAATGATGGGAAATGCTTTCAAGGATCAAACCCGTATGGTGAAGGATTTGTGATTGAACCTGATACTGCTTCTGTATTTCTATCAAACGAGAAAAATCAAGATGTCGTATATCCTTTCATTGGGGGAAAGGAATTAAACAACAGAACTATAAATGAGCATGAAAGATGGATTATTAATTTTGATGAAAAAGACTTCGATGACGCTTCAACTTATTCAGATGTCTTTCAATACGTAGAAGGCACCGTAAAGCCGGAAAGGATGACTAGAGATAAAGAAAAATATCCACGATTGGTTGATGAGTGGTGGAAATTTTGGCATTCTCGTCATGAATTATATGATAATTTACGAACAACAAATGTGCAAAGAGTTTTAGGCCGGTCTAGAATTTCCAACATACACATGATCGATTTTCTGAATAAAGATTTCGTTTATTCCGAATCCTTAATAATATTTTTATTTGAAGACAATTTTACATTTGGTTTGTTGCAATCCAGTATACATCAGTACTGGGCTGAAAAATATGCTTCAACAATGAAAACGGATACTAGATATATTGTATCAGACTGTTTTGAAACCTTCCCAATCCCTAAATCATCTTCAAGAGAAACCGAAGTGGAACTTGAAAAAATTGGAGAGCAGTACCACGAGTTCCGCCGCCAGCTAATGCTAAACTTGCAGCTTGGCTTAACAAAAACTTATAATCTGTTTCATAACGCAGAATGTAGAGTGCAGAACCTAGAGGTGGCAAAAAATATACGAGAGTTTAAGCAAGCAAAGTTGCAGATACCAATAGAACAAGCGGTAAAAGAGATAGAAACACTCCGCATTTTGCACAAAGAAATGGACGAAGCTGTTCTCAAAGCTTACGACTGGGGCTTCGGCTCCGCTCAGCCTATAAACCTTGCCCACAACTATTACGAAGTAGACTATTTGCCGGAAAATGATAGAATTAGATATACAATTTCTCCCGAAGCCCGCAAAGAAATACTAAAGAGATTATTAGAACTCAACCACAAAATCCACGAAGAAGAAGTCGCTGCCGGATTGTGGGATAAAAAGGGAAAGAAGAAAGAAAAAGTAGAAATACCAAAACCGAAAGATGAAGGGCAAGCAAATTTGTTTTAGGAGGGAAGAACTTAAATTAAAAATAATATATTTTTTTGGCTCAACACTCAAAAAACTTATCGAAAAAAATGTGCATAAAATAAGACGCCTCTCAAACTTAATAGGTTTGTCAAGGATCAAACATGGTATTATATTCATAGAAAATATTAAAGTACAATAAAAGTTAAGGGAAATATGAAGATGGTAAGAAAAAAAGATATAGGTGGAATTGTATTTGAAAATTTCGGATTGGATTCATTTGGCTCTAGAAAAATAAAATTTCCAGAAATAGATTTTGACAAAATAGATTTTAAAAAACTTGATCCAGATGTGAACAATCAAAAATACCCCACTTATGGTATTATTAATGGTCTCCCCATCTTGGAATTGATGTTCAAGTATTATAGAAAATCGAAAGCTCCTCATCTTGCTATAATATTTAACTATACAGAAAAATATTTCAATGAAAATGTGCTACCGATTCTTAATTATTGTCAATTGACGAAGGAAGAATCAAATGAAATATTACATTCTGGTTTTGAAAATTTTCAGATATCATACGAGGCTATAATTAATGATTATGATGCGGAGGAAGATGAAGAATTAGATTACGAATTCTTCCAATTCAAATTATTTGAAGCTTTTAGTCAGAGTACTAAGGTTGCATTGAAAATGTCTGTTGCAATGCAATCATTAAAGAATGAATTTTCAAGAGAAAATGAAGAAGTGGTGATGAATTTTAGAGAAATGCATCTTTTTCATCTAAACACAAAAAAAGAACTATTGATCGCCGAGTATAAATTGGCACAATATGAACTAAACCGTAAATCAAAAGAAACGAAAAAAAGGATGCCTGGGAAACCACCAAAATTCCAAGATCAAAGTCATCTTGATGCGATACTTGATAATATAAAAGATTGGCAATTCCTTAATAAAACTCAGCTGGCCCAAAAACTAGGATATCGTACTAGTAGCGGATTAAATGAAGCATTAAAAGCAGGTAAGCTTTCATTGCCCTCAAAATAGTCCCAGAGATCATAGAGATAGAAATCACAGAAATAAAGGCCTGTCTCTGTGATAGTAAAAAACCTTGTTTATAATCTAATTTCAAATCTTTTAGCCCCCAGAGATCACAGGTATAATACTTGTCTATTCTTTCTTACCAAGAGACAATAAAAGTTTAATACAATAAAAAATTTATTTTCCCTCATTGAGAAGCCGGTTTGTCTCTTGGTTAAAGACTTTCCGGCTTTTCTATTATGTGGGAATAAAACAGCAAGCACTCTAACACTTGCTCTATCAAAGAAGGAGATTCAAATGTCAAAAACCAAACGAAAATTTTATAAGAACTCAGACAAAAGCTTTCAGAGTGAATCTGAGAAAGTCCACTTTTATCGTGGTCTCTCTAGGGCTGAGCTTTCAGATCACCGGGGTGCAATTCACAATTTTAACAAAGCATTAAAAATTAATCCCAATTCAGCTGGTGCTTACTACAATCGCGGTATGTCAAGATTTAATCGTTCAGACTACACCGGAGCTCTCCAAGATTACACCAAGGCAATAAAACTAAATCCTTGTGATAGTTCTGCATATTATAATCGCGGTATTACGAAAGCTGTTTTAAACTATTACAATAGCTCAATCCAAGATTTCAATATTGTAATAAAGTACAATCCTTCTTTTCCTGATGCTTATCACGCTCGAGGTCTTTGTAAAGTAGAGATTGGAAACCTCATTGGAGCGCTTATTGATTTTGAGGAAGCAATACAAAATAATCCAGACTTTATCGAAGCATATATTAACCGTTCTCTCGTTAAAGTGAAACTTTTAGACATAGAAGCAGCAATTAATGATTTAAATAGGGCTGTAGAAATAAACAGTGAGTATACTGAGGACTATCTAAACCGGACTGGTTTTTTAGAAGCTCTCGAGTCTCTTCTTGAACCTTTATTAGATCCAAAGGAAACTGTTTAATGAAAGTGACCAATTTAGGATACGTCAAACTTTATCGAAAATCGTTGGATAGTGTTGTCTGGCAAAACCCAAACACATGGAAAGTTTGGTCCTACTGCCTTATCAGAGCTAATCATAAAGAAGCGGAGATACCATTCGGAGATGAAGTAAGTATCCTAAAGCCAGGTCAATTTATTACAGGAAGGTATACAGGGGCTCAGGAATGCAATATGAGTCCCTCAACCTTCTGGAGCCAAATTTTGAAATTAAAAAAGCTCAAATATATCGACACCTTTTCCGACAACAAGAAAACAGTTATTACGATTGTTAACTGGGATGTAGAGCAAAGTAGGCGGGATAATACCGACACCAAAGCCGACATCAATCCGACACCAATCCGACACAGACAAGAATGTAAGAATGAAGAGAATACTCCACCGGACTTCGAAAAGTTCTGGGACTTATACGGAAAGAAGGCGGATAGAGTAAAGAGTCTTAAGAAATGGATGAATCTACCTGAAGCAGTTAAAGAGAAAATTTTCACTACGCTGCCGGCATACATCTCAGCCACACCAGAATTGAAGTATCGTAAAAACCCTCTCACATATCTAAATGGCGAATGTTGGAATGATGAGCAGGCAACACCCCAAATTAATTATAAACCAAAATGGGATTACGAAAATGAACAAATACAAAATTAAGCTCGAAAAAGAAAAACAAATTCTTGCACTGCTTTATAAGGATCCTGAACAATCTAATGAGCTATTTGAAAAAGTACCATTGGAGATGTTTACAAAAGAGAACCGCGAAATCTTTGAGGCAATATCAAAACAAAGCCCTTGTGATAGCATAGCAATTCTTCATCAACTTCAGATACGGAGCTATCCTGTTCAAGAAATTTTGGATCTTTCATTTCAAATTGAATCTATAACCGAAAGAATAAAGGAATTCTATGATATTTGCGAAACACTCAACATAGAAAATATTTTGGCCGGTGCGTTAAATGAAAGCAAAACATCCTTTCGTGGAGTTGATCTACTATTTGAAGTAAAAGAAAAAATAGATGCCGGGATAAACAAGTATTCCCGCTTCCTTACGATCACAACCTTTGATCAAAACCTTCCGACCATATTAGAACGGATCGAATCCAAATTTACAATGGATGATTCACTAAAGACTAAATCATTCCCAAGTTTTAACACGGGAACCGGCGGACTTAATGAAGGGAACTTACTCGGCATTGCCGGTGCGTTTAAGAATGGTAAGACTACATTCGGATTAAATCTCATACTGGATTTTGTGGAGCAGAACATACCTTCTGCTATCTTCTCTCTTGAAATGAGTAATAATGAAATAGAAGAAAAGATCTTGTCTTATAAAACCGGTATCAATTACGACAAAATCCGTAACCCTAAACGCTTGAATGAAGAAGAAAGAGTTTCTTTATTGAGGTATTCATCACAACGTAAGAACAGCGACGAAAAGTTATTCATTTTTGATAGAGCTTTTACCCTCTCTGAGATAGAGTCGAACGTAAAAAAGCTGAAAGATAAATATGGTCTCAAGGTAATCTTGATTGATTACATAGGATTGATAAAATCTGTTAGCAAAAATAAAAACATCGACTCACGGGAAAGAGAAATAGCCCAAATTAGCAGCTCGTTAAAATTACTCGCAAAAGAAACAGACACAATCATTATTGTTTTATCACAGTTGAATAGGAGCGGAATTAAAGATGCAAGTTCTGTCAACTTAGCTGAAAGTCTAGGATTGGCACGAGATAGTGATTTCCTATTTACAATCAGTAAGCCAAAGGAGGAAGATACAACCTATTTTGAAGTAAAGTTAGATTCGAGCAGGCATACGGCTAGTGGGAAGGAATTTCTTTTACGATTAAATGACAACGGCAAAATGGAAGAAATTGAAACACGTTTTGACAACTCATACTTAAATAATAGAGGAACTTTGAAGCTTCGTAAAATCCACCATGGTACACAAACAAACTTTTTCAAAAAATAAATATAAAATGACAGGAATATAATATGAGAACAAATTTACCAATAAAATCATTTCAGGCTAATTATATAAATATAAAGCTCAAAGATGAAGGAAGAAACATGATAAGAAAAGATACAGAGTTAAGTCATGACAAGGAAGTAGTTAAGTTCTCAAAGATTGCTACTCTTACAGTAAGAATAATTTTTAAGAACCACAGAATCTGAGTTCTGCGAGTAGGTTAAACAATTTTATTCTCTCAGCGAAAGCTGAAAGAATTTCTGACGAATAATAAAACTAATAGGAGGTAACTATATGATAGACAACAGAAAAATAGAAAAAAGTAATAATGAAGATGCTAATCTTAAACTCGCTTTGGTGTATCACAGTCGAGCAATTTCTAAATGTGATCAAGGTGACTTCACGGGTGCTATACTGGATTTTGACAAAGCGATCCAGTTAGATCCCTATAATCAAGATATTTATTTCAATCGCGGTTATGCAAAATTAAAAATTTCAGACTTCCTGGGTGCTATCCAAGATTATGATAAATTCATCGAGTTTGATCCAACAGATGGTGTCGCTTTTATAGACCGTGGTAATGCCAAAAGAGGATTTTTAGATTTTGCGGGAGCTATCGAAGATTATAAAAAGGCTATAGAGATTTACCCCGATGATCTTGAAGCTAAGAATAATCTTGAGTTAACCAAGGCTGAGTTAAAAGACATCATTGGAACCTATGAACATTTTAACAAAACCACCGGGGGAGGAGAGACGGAAGGTATGCATGGATATGGATTAAAGCCATTCCTGATTTTCGAAATTGGACCAAGAAAAAGTGAAATTTCATAAATAGGCTGTTTATAAAATTATCGATTATGTAATCAAACACAAACTATAATCAGCAAGTGAAGGGAAAATAACATGAAAAAAAATACACCAATAAAGTCTATACGTCAGCATTGTCTAGAGTGTAGTTGTCAACAAAAAGGAGAAGTTCTTAATTGTCATCTAGAAGATTGTCCGTTGCATCCATACAGACTGGGCAAGAACCCAAATAGAAAGCGAAAAGCGGTGATACAAGAATCAGGTGAACTAGCATTAGGCTTAGAATAGTTTGTTATCAAAACGCTAGTTGAAAGGGGGTTCTTGACTATTAAAATTGATTATAGCAGAAGTGCTGGAATAATAAATCATTCCGCTTAGAATAATTTCGATTGGAGAGGCAGTATTAATGAATATAATAATCGTAACACTTAAAGAGATCATAATCTAAGAACTATGGAAGAGAATGTTCAGAAAATATTAAACCAATTCTCGTTTGAAGAGATCGAGAAATTGAAACGGCTTCTATTGATTATTCCAGACGCTTCGCAAAATGTGAACGTGGCTAAACCGATTGAAGTCGTTACGCTTAAAATATTTTTTGATGAGTATTCTCATCAAATAAAAATGAATCATAGTAAAGCATATCATGCTTCTGTTATACTCTCTTTGATGCATTTAACAGATTTTTTCGGCGATCAAAAATTGATACAATCTATTGGATTGCGAGAGGTTGAAAAATTTATGATCTACATTCAGCAAAAAGTTAAAAAAGGTTATGTCGTTTATTTCCGCAACTTAAAAGCAGCATTCAATCAGGCAAAAAATTGGGGTTATATAGGAGAGAACTATTTCTTAAAAATTAAGCTTCCGCGAAGACAGAAAACGGCACCAGCATATCTCAACAACGATCAATTGCTATTATTGAGCAGTCAGATAGAAAATCAAAAAATGAAGGAGATAGTTGTAACAGCATTCTTTACAGGTATGAGATTGAGTGAAATTACAAATCTGACTTGGCGGAATGTTGACCTAACAAAAAGAATAATTACGGTAGGAGATGAAAACTTTATAACGAAAAGTAGAAGCCAAAGATATATCCCTATGACTGCAGAAGTTTATGAAATTCTTATCAAAAAGAACGAAAAGAAAATGAAAGTTTTCAAACAAAACGAAGATTATATTTTTTGCAAAAATGATGGAAAAAAGTTCACCGGGGACTACATCTCTAAAATATTTAAACGTGCATGTGGGGCTGCGGGCATAAGTAAATCAATTCATTTCCATTCCTTGAGACATTCCTTTGCCTCCAACCTCGCGCAAAAAGGAATTTCACTTTATATAATTAAGGAGCTACTGGGACATACTTCGGTTTCAACAACAGAGATTTATGCACACTTAAACATGGATTCTTTAAAAGACGCAATTAAGGTGCTTGAAACATCCTCTTATTCTTCTTTGAGCAAAATTGCTCCAACTCCCAATGATTTCAGCTCAGTGATTAAGATAGATTCAAACTCTATATTATAAATTCTACCAATCTACTTATCTACAAAAAATTCTTTATATATATTACTTTGCAAGATCATTTGTTTATTTTAATTCAGGAAAAATTACATCAAGTAAAAAGATACTGGAGCACTCTTATGAAGAAATTTCTTTTTTTTATGTTACTTTTTTATTCATGTTCCAAACCACCTTCAATTTCTCCCAACCCGTCTTTGAATACGAAAAAACCTCTACCACAAAAATTTATTGCTCCTGATGAAAGAATAGAAGTATGTAAAGCAATTAAATTGAATTCATCACGTTTTTCTCAATATGCTATAATCGCCCTCGATACCACTGATGAATTCTCGTTAAAGCATAGTTTTTATGTTATAGACTATGATTCAGTGACTAACAATTGGGAGAAGAGTATTAATGAAAAAATTGAATATAGTAATCTAAGACTTGAAGTAGGCCAAATAGCAGGCATAGTTGATTCAGTATTAGTAATTTCGAGCGTGGAAGGGTCTGGTGCATATTTAAGTTATTGGATATTTGGGAAAATTGAAGGTCGTAACAAGAAATTACTAGACTCTGAAGTGAATCCTGATTTACCACGTGGTGGAATTTATTTTAATAATGGTAAAATATGTGTTGCATACGGTGAAAATATAATAGATAATTATGTCTGGAGTGGTAAAGAATTTATTAAGACTATTCCTTCCAGTCCACAATTAGGTCAAATTAAAAGAAAATAATACAATTATGGAATTCAACATAGATTATCAAGATCAAGTTCATATATACAAAAAAATAATAAATACTGAGTTAATGAAAACAATTTAACTAAACCGAACCGATAGATCGCTTTACTAAATTAGGATTTATATTGATGTAAATTATCTTGTGCATCTTAAAGGACTTTAGTCTAAAGCAATTGAAGAAGGGTTGTATAACTTCATGATTGAAAATTTTATTGAGAAAATTATAAAACAATCAAAATTAATGTCACCGAATAATAAGAGAATGTAATGATTATAATGGTATATCCAGATGATAATGTAATTCAAATATTTTTTCTCATAAATTAATAAATCTATTGTTTTCTATAAAATAAAAATGATTAATACTATTGTGAATTTTAAAACCACTATGTTATTTCTTCTCATAGTTGTTATAATTTCCTGTAATGAGAAAAAAGCTATACCCTCTAATCCCATAGCAAAAATGAGGTATGAGTTACCTGAAATTTATGTTGATGATGAAATTGTTGAACATTACGCTTATGTCCTGAATTATAAAGAAGAATTTGAGCAACCTACTTGGGTTGCATACGTATTGACCTCTGATAAACTAATTAAAAGAGCCAATCGTTCTAATGGATTTAAGCCAGATCCAGATGTTACAACTGGTTCAGCTACCCCGGAAGATTATAAAGATTCCGGTTATGATAGAGGTCATTTAGCTCCAGCAGCGGATATGGTTTGGTCCGATGTGGCAATGTCAGAATCATTCTTAATGAGCAACATGAGTCCGCAGGAACCCTCATTCAATCGTGGGATTTGGAAAAAACTTGAAGAAATGGTCAGAAGCTTTGTAATGAAATATGAAATAGTTTATATTGCTACAGGACCAATGCTTGAAAGAGGACTGCCGACTATTGGGACTAATCACGTAGCAATACCGAAATACTATTACAAAGTATTATGTGTATACCAAGGATTAATTAAACTGGGGATAGGATTCATTCTGCCAAATCAATCGTCTCAAAAAACGATAGAAGATTATGCTGTATCAATTGATTCTGTTGAAAAAATTACAAAAATAAATTTCTTTTACAGTATTCCTAAAAATATACAAGATAAATTGGAATCAAATTTTAATCTAAAGCAATGGTTTAATTAAAGGGACTTGTGATGTTCACTAAAAGATTATTTTATTTCCTACTAATAATTCCATTATTCTCCGTTAATAACTTTGCCTAAACTATTTATATTACTAAAAAGAGTGCAAAATATAATTCTTATACATGTCAATATTTTATAAATAGTTCAATACCATTTCTCTTAAAGATGACATTGATAAAGGATACACGGCTTGTTCAAGATGATCAGCACGTAAAAATATAACCATTGGAATTCGACCTGCTGCTTATAAATGAAGCGAATGAAAACAAACAATACTCAAAGGAGATTTCTGCTACACAAATTAAATGTATAGGTACAATTAAAAGAGTTAAGCGCTGTTAAAGAAAAACTTCAGTTGGCTCAAAATATTGTTTGCAGCATTAATAATATAATTACTTACAATAGGTCAGAACGAAATAAAAATATGATAAAAAATAGTACTTCAAATAATAATCCATATTTCAGCATTCAGCATTTTGGAAGTCTTCCTGCAGTGATACTATTATTCACGATTGTCTACATGTTTAATTACACTATTGTGATTGCTCAGTCTACTTTACCAAACTTTAAAGATTACTCTATTAATGAAAAAATTTACAATGGTTTAACTGCTCCTCTTGTTTTAACACGTGATGATCTAATGTTTAAGACACGCTTAAAATGGGCGACGAAAAATATTAAACCGAACTTTGCAGGGCACTATATTCTGACTACATGGGGTTGCGGGGCCCAATGTTTGATGGGTGCTGTCATTGATGCCAAAACAGGTAAGGTCTATTGGATCGAATTTAGTATATGTTGTTGGTGGAGTTCAAGTCTAGATGACGAAATCCAACCAATTGAATTTCGGCCTGAAAGTAGAATGATTGTATTTACTGGTTTTCGAAATGAGAAGGATGGTGACAATGGTACACACTATTATCAATTCGTTAATGAGCAGTTTGTCCATATACGATCAGTCATAAAACCTGAAAAATAAATATCCTAAAAATGCATTAGAGCACTGAAGATCGTTCAGACAAATTTATCTTTATGTTGTATCGCCAATGAATTTTGTGATTATCTTTTTTTGTTGTTAGTATTATTTATTTTTCTTTTTTGAGCTCCAAGAAAAGAATCTATGTTTTTGTAGCATTATGATATTTCAACAGTATTCTTCCAAAGATCTTAATCATTATTTATCAAAACATTTGCTTTTGGAATTGAATCAGAGCATTTAGGGATGTATCCTTTCGTTTTCCACTGGGCTGCATAATTAGCAATATCCGGATTTCTTGAGAAGCGAAAAACCGAATAATTCTGTATAAGTTCTTTCAACTTAGGATGTTCACTCCAAGTTTTACTCCGATCCTTGCTTATCAACGCAGTATCATCAATGTTGAGAAGAATTTTCATAGATGTCCAATTTTATTGGCAATATATTCTTGCTGTTTGACTGACAACCATCCATAAGAAGAGTGATTTAATACAAAAAGACTATAGTGTTTCGAATGCAATTCAAAATATTTTTTGTTGCCATTTCGTCCAATGGGAGTTTCTCGATTTGACTTAGTTGTATTGATAAAAAATTTTCGAAAATATATTTAAACAAGTTTACTTTGCTACCAATCAACAAAGTTTTCGAATCTATTCTCATATATAATTTCCTATTACCCATGAATTTGCAGAAAATATGATAATGATAATGTTGTCAATTGTTAAAACTTTTATTTTTATATGGTACATCAGCTTTATACCAAATGGGATAATATATTCTAGAATAAGACTATTGGTGATATTTGATTATTGTTGACTGAATAATTCCATTTGCTTAAGTTTAATTAAAATAAGAGATTCATACGAGAATTTATAATAATCATTTCTAAGACGTTATGAACAATTTTTTTCTATCAAAATAATTATAAATGTGACTGATAATAAAATATTGCTGATTGATTGAGAATGTACTCATTATAAAAAAAGGAGTGAATAATGGCAAAACAATATTTTACACGAAAAGGGTTTAGTGGTCTTACTACTCAAAGTCAAATGATTGATGTAGCAATTTTTATTGGTGTTGGCTTAATCGCTTGGTTCATTTTTAAGGCTGGAGCAGATAACTTTTTTGGTATTATCCAAACTGTGTTACTCTCAATAATTATAGCTTGGATCGCTCAATTATTTCTGCCAAAAGCAACATTTTATCGCACTATTAATAATTATTATTGTTCAGACTGTGGACAATATCTAGGAAATTCACCAAAAGTATGTGGTAAATGTGGATGTAATCGATATACAACAAAAGATACTGGTGTTGGTCAAACTATTAGGAATAGGTAATACGATTTGTCCCTCCAAAGAGATCCAACAGTTATACTAGATCCAAAAAGGACTAGATATATTATTATTAAGATTAAACATATTAATAAAATTCTCGCTAATACAAAGAACTTTCATTATTTTAATTACTGAATCAAAATTTATGGAAAAAATAAAAATTTAAGATTACTATTAAATAAAATTAGCACAATTATTATTCTGAAATAAAATTACTGCGATTATAAAGGTTTTTTGTATTCGGAGTAATCAATATTTTCAAAGAATAATTTTACCGAAGTAATATTTCTCATGTGCACTAATAGGGGCTTTAATGGTATCAAAAAAATGTTTAGAATGTAATCAGATATTACCAGCGAATACAAGATTTTGCCCAAACTGCGGTCAAGCAATCAAATCTATTGAAGGTTTTCTCAATATTTTTGAAAATGTAAATGATATCCACTCGATTCAAGTCACTCAGAATAAGAAATATCTTAGAGTACTTCCTGGTTTATCTGGATTTAATTCAATTCTATGTATTCCTGATAGCAATCAGAACTATTATAGGTTATTTGATAGCGGAAAAGGAAATTATGAATTAGGACGAACAGATTTCTTACCAAGTGAAATATCCAAATCTTCTACCCCAGTTTTTGATGGACTCTTTCTAAATACAATCTGTTCAAATATTCTTTTAAGGTTTGGGGTTGATAGAAATGAAAATATAATATCTAATGTATATATATATCATACGGCAGGCCAAATATCAAGTGTCGCAATCTCACCCACGATCGTTTTTGAAAAAGATAAGAGATTTCTTCTATTTATAGTTGAAAATAAACTTTTTATTATTGATCTATCTCGTTTTAAGGAAGAAAGTTCCAATCAAATTAACCTCGTCAGATTACAATCAAATAGAAAATGGAACTCAATATTTTATAATTTTAATAAAGAGACAATCTATATTAGCGATTCGGCTGGAAACGTATTTGAAGCATCATTAAAAAGTATTCTAGGAGGTGAAGATAGTTTTACTCATATAATTAAATCCGATCTAATAGATATTGCAATTCCCGTAGTCATGGATAATAAAATATATATATTTGGGTATAATGCTGATAAACAAGTCAAAATGAAAATCTTCGATTTAACCTCTCGAACAGATCTTCCAAATCGCAACATCAAAGAAAATAATATTGTAATTCCATGTGGACGACCTATTTATTCCGAGAGAGGTTTTCTCTTTAAAAACGGTATAGAGAAAGGATCTTTTTGCAAAATACTAAAAGATGGGAATTCTGAATTAATAACTTTAAGCTATGAATTGAACACGGAGTTTAATTTTGTTAAAAACAATATTATTTATTCAGTAAGTAGGAATGATAGAGCTATACGTCGACTAAACATGGCATCGAATCAATTTATTTCAGAAATCCCAGTAAATTTTGTCATGAGCGAAGTAGTAAATCCGTTATCGAACATTTTTTATTTAAATGGCTTATTAGCATTTATTGAACACAAGAAAATAATTTTAGTTCGTGATATTTAAGGAGAAATACTATGTCGAAAAAAATCGCAATTTTATTTTTCACTTTTCTTTTGTTTCTAAATCTTCAGAATGGTTTCTGTCAATCAACTCCTTCTAGGAATATTATTATAACCTATGATATTTCAAAAAGTATGTTGAAGAATGGAAGAGTTACAGATCAATTGATTACTGAATGGAACACTTTATTAGCAGATATACTTTTTAACAGTTCCTACTCTCCTTCAAATTACAAAAAATTTTTATTTCCTGACTTTCAAAATGCACCTGTTTTACCTGTTCCTTTAGTTTCAAAAGGTGATAAGGCAAGTCTTTTTCTAATTGGAGATAATTTAAAAACTGTTTTTGAAGATATTGAGATTGGAAATAATCCAATTACATTGACAGGAAAATTGCCCTCAAGGAAATCCGATTTTAATCAGAATAATACCAATGTTGAAGAGGCATATCGAAAATTTTTAGAAAGTATTAGTGTCTCATACGATCCAATTTGGATTTATTTATCAGACGATATTCATGATCAAGTCGGTGGTGGTCATACCTTGTCTCACGAAATTAGGGATCTAATGAGTAAGTATCACATAGCTTATGCAGAAGATATTGAATTATTCAATGACAAAATCACCAAATCAACAATTAGACTTCAAATCGCTAAGATTAAATCAACTATTGGAGACATTCTTGAGTTAATATCAGAAAAAAAGGATACAATAATTTTTTCCAATTCTAAAGAGAACAGCAACGTTTATGTAAACACTAACAATTCCCGAATTTCAACAAAAAAGGGACTGGCAGATGGCTTAGTGAAAGATTTAACACTTTGGTTGAGAGTGTATAATAATAAAAACGAGATTGTAACTCAGCAAGTAATGAGAAATGTGATCCTACCTTGGTTTTTCAATAAAATAATTTTAAAGGATTTGGATACTACAACAGTAGCGGCTTTGTGCAAAGGTGGATTTATAGATATTAAAGCCCAATACATTTACAATGGATTCCCAAATCTTCAAGATGTTACAAAAACTATTTATCCTAAAATTAAGTTGCAATTATTAAAAGAATCAATACAAGTTGTTACACCCAAAACGTCTTCTAAATCATGGATAATAATCATTTTACTAATGCTAGCGGTAGCTATTCTATTTCTTCTATTTAAGATTGCACAGAATAGAAATATTCAGGCCACATTTATAAACTTAACAAATAGCAGAAATCAAATTTTTAAAATAAAATATGGTGAAGAAATAAAATTTGGGAAATCTCGTCTCGAAGCATCAAAGAACAAATATTTCGATGTCCAAGCACCTCTTTTCTCAGTAAAGATTCTTAATCCCAAGGGTTTCGAGTTAATAGAAGAAAAAGCCCAGACAAAAAATATTGAGATGGGTAAAGACTTTGAAATTTATGACAAAGATAAAAACCCGATTAGAATGAAAATTTTACTGGGCACTAAGAGTGGGCCCTCCAAATCAAAAACACTTTTTAGTTCAAACCGGAAATAATCTATTAGGAGTTTAACATGGCAGAAATAATGGATTCAATATTTCAAGATCTTCTTTATTGGTTCTTGACACTTGCTGTATCTTATATTGTTTTCTGGTATTTAGTTGCGCTTATTTATGCAAAATCTAATACTAGTTCAACGAGGTTGGAAGAAACAGTTCTGACAGGGTTTTTCTTAGCATCACTAGTTCATCTAATGTTTATCGTTTTTTTACTAGTGTTCCTCTTCTTGTATTACGATTATACTTTGCTTTTGATACAAATGATATCTTTGGTAGTATTGTTTTTGTTTGATATAGTAATGGCTTTCATCTTTTTTTCTAAAAAAAATAATTTACCAGCAATAGCATAGGAGTTGTTATGATAAACATTACACCCACATTAATAATTGGAGTTGGATCTTCAGGTCTTGAAATTATGAATAGTGCTCGTGAATTAATGTATGAGGAATTTCTATCTGCAGGAATGCCTTCAGTTAGATTCATCAATATTAGCTCTCACAAAAATGGGGAGACATTTAGATTACCTAATAATCAGTTTTCAAATATTTATGAAAAAGTAAAAGTTATTGAGATTAGTATCCCAGATACATTATATAAGCAAGTCCCAATGATGCTAGATCCTTCTAGAAAAGATTTTTTCCGGCCTGGTCTTGCTGAATGGTTTCTGCCTGAATTAGCTAAATTGGGTAATACTGATCTTCAGAGTGGAATGCAGAACAAAAGAATGCTTGGCAGATTAGCGCTGTGGCTTAATTGGGACAATGTTACCAAAAGTATTCAGGAAGAGATTAATGTATTACACAACAATGAAAATAAAGACTCGACACAGGCAAAAATAAAGGAATATTTAAAGCAAAAAGGTATAAATCAAGAGTCAGCCAATTATGTAAATAATAACATTAATGTCTATTTAGTTGGAACTTTACATGGTGGAACATGTTCAGGGACTATGTTAGACTTAGCCTATTTTATTAGAACTCAAAACCCCTTGGTTAAAGTCTTTGGTATTTTTACATTTATGGATGATACTGAGACATCGAAACCAAATAATTCTAGACTTTCAGCAAATGCATATGCTGGTATGGTTGAGAATGATTTTTACAGGCAAACAGGAACAGTGTTTAATTATTTCTTCCCAAACTCAATGAATTCGCTTAATGAAATAAACCCTCCTTTTGAACATGTTCATTATATATCAACTAAGAATAAAAAAGGAACGTCTGCAGCCATTGTACGCACTGATGGTAGTGTTGATTTTGAAAGTTTGCATAAAATGATTGGTATTTCGATGTTCTTCGATACAGTTGGTGGCCAATATATGAATACAGGTGGCTTGAGATGTAATTGGACCTTTTTAAAAAAACAAGTAGAAACAAGACCAAGATATTTGAAATCTTTTTCATCGTTTGGTGCTGTTGCATTATGGTTCCCGAAAAGTAGAATTTCTGGTGCAGCTGCCGCAAAATTTATTTCAAATAAACTTTGCACTAATTGGCTTGGGAATCAAAGTACAACCAATAATCAACAAGTTCAAAACATGGCTAATCAAATAGTAAGTCAGTTGACACAAGAAATTACATCTGAAATTGTGGGTTTCATTAACGAATCTGGTGTTCAGACAACGATTGGTTCTGATTGGAGAGCATATGTCAATCAAAAAATTACTGATTTAGAGATTAATAACCCAAACGTAGCGTTTCTTAAAAGCGAGTTAATTCAAACACCAACCGAAGATCCTTATGTCTCCCGTTTTAAGATTCAAGGTTATTACTACAAACAATTATCCTTAAATATTAACCGAGGTACTAACATATTTAAGCTAAAGCTAAAAGATACTTTTGAAAGGCAAATAAAAATCATATTGTCTTCAATCAATATTGATGGAGGTCCTAATAATATCTCATTAGCTGATTTAGTTAATTTACAAAATTTAGTTAAAAATCAATTGACTGAATTATCTCGGAAAGCTCCCAATCTGTCGACTAAAGATATTGATTTTTCATTATTGGACCCAAATTTTGATGCTGTCGAAGTTGAGCAGAATAGAATTACTACTACAATGGTATTTTTACGTGATGAAGTTCTTAAGCAACATTACAAAAGAATTTCAGATGGAATAAATTTCATATTTAACGAAGCTGAAGAAAATCTGATTAAAAATTTCATTAGTCAAATAATTAAAAATAACTTGGATTCACTTGATTCCATACTTAATAAAATCATAAATGAAAATCACAAGCGAGTTATTAAAATAAAAGATTTAGCAAATCAAAGATTCAATGATCTGAGTCAAGTGCATGAATACACTTCGTTAAAAATCATTTCACAGAGTGGTCTTTTAGAAAATGATATTGAAAAATATTCTTCCGAAATTGATGTAACACAATTCTCTACTGAATTACCTGATTTAATAAAAAATATTTTAGACCCTCAACAAACGGAAGAATATTGCTTCGATAATTTAGCGGGATCTCTCCAAACTAATATTCTCAGAAATTCATCAATTAACAATTTTGATGTAGCTAGTAGAGTAGATAGAACTACTTTAATAAATTTTGCCAGGAATGCAGAACCAATGTTTGAACCTGATCTTAACTATCAACAGGTTCCATATCCCGTCGGTCAAAATCCAACGATCATAGGTGGCGGTAGCCAAAATTCAAGAGAACAAGCAAAAACTGAAATTAATGAATACTTACCAGAAAATAAGATATCAATTGAATTACCAATAGATCTTAATCATCTACTTTATATTTACAAAGAAGAAGCTGGTATTGCTATAAGCGAGTTTAAAGCCTTTAATAGTATGAAAGCTCAATATCAAATTGGGCATGAGTACGGAAATCATATCGATAAAAACCCCGAAAGATTTAATATTGAGAGATTTCTTGTAACAAACGAAATGAAAACTGATTCTTGGTTCAAGGTCTCAAAGGATCTTTTTGAGGATATTATTTATACAAGCAAGAATAAAGATCCAAGGACAAACCAAATTTACTATGTCTTTTCTTATGTAGATGAGTTCGATGAAAATACAGAGGAAAATTTCATCGAATCTAACGAACAGGATTTCATCCAAAAACTTGTTAATAACAAATATGTTTTTGATCATTTTAGAGAAAAATTTGATGGTTGTTTTGCAAATATGGATAAGAAAGGATTTAAGGAAAGAATGAATAATCATTTAAATGAATTTTTAGAAAGTGGTAATTTCTCTAAGATTTCCCCAGAATATGAAAAAGAAAAACTATTCTACACTACGCTAATGAATAAAAAGTACTCAGCGGATTAATTAATAAAACGGAACTTATATGGTATGCATTTTATGTAAAAGCGGATGGGAAATTTTAGATGACGAAAAATATTGCGGCTGGTGTGGTTCACCAACAAAAGGATTTTCAATTCATTTTGATGATGAAGAGCAAATTAATTATGCCGATTCTGAAAATGAAATTGAACTTATCTACACAATTATTAATACAGGAATTCTTCCAATAACGGTTGACAGGCCACAAATAAGTATAGAGTGAAAATATGCATTCTCTAAAAGTATCCGATATATTATTTGTAAAGTATGAAATCACCAAAGTTCTTTTCCAAAATATAGAGGGTGATTTTTATGAGGTTAAGGATATTGAAAAAAATAAAATTTATGACCTACAGTATTCACTAATTGAGAAAGATTCTCCGTTTTTGTTGAATTTCGACAAATATGGCAATTATTTGAAAAACTCAGCTAACACTATGAGAGATAGTGATTTAATTCTTCCTATTTTTTCTGAACAGCGACCTAATACTTCACGTAAACCGTATGAAATAAATCAAATTCATATTTATAATAAAGGATCGTTTGAAAGGCCGCTTTTCAATAAAATCGGGTGGGATGAAGACAAATATTGCTCAAATACAATCATGTCTGATCCAGATATTCAAAAAATATTTGAGGATATATTTGGAGATCTTACTTCTTTAAATAAAAATGGATTCCATCATTCCTTCATTTGTCCCGAATCCATTTTCTTTTACGAATCCAGATATAGATTAGCATTTCCAGGATTCAGTAATCTTATCGAGAATATAAGTTTAACTTATAAAACAGTAACAAAAGGATTTCGAGAATTAAATATTTTCCCATTGGCTCCAGAATTGATAAAAAACAAAATGAATTTATCAGAAAAAGCCGATGTTTGGTCGCTGGGTATCCTATTATCTATTCTTAAGACAGGAAAATTACCCTTTAATTTTAGTACTCAAGCTGGTTATTTGAGCGCCATCAAAGCAGGAGAACTGACTCTTAAAATTGAAGAATCCATGGGTAATTCGTATAAAACTCTTTTATCCGGAGCATTGAAACTTGATCCTTATCAAAGATTTAGTCTAAATGATTTTTCTGAGAAGCTAAAAACAATTTTTAATCCAGTCGTTCAATCCAACAATATTGAAATAACTGGTGTTTCTCTCAATAATGAAAATGAAATAAAACGCTGGTTTGAAAATGTTTTTCAATCTGAACATGTAGAATTGCAAAACCATGGTGACATCGTTAGAGGGCGATTAAAAATATCTCCATTTTTATTACCATCCCAAACCCAAAATAAGGTTTTAACGATTTCTGTTAATTCACCATCAATTCAAGGGACCAAAAGTAAAGAAAGAAAAGAGATTACAATTTATCCATCTCCCCAAATAAGAATTGTGAATACTTCATATTTAATGAAGAAATATGATTCAGCATTTCAAGGTAGCTCTTATCATTATGAAGGTCGAATTGATTTTAGGATAATACAAAGTGTTGTTAGGATCTCAAAAATCAATATTGATATTGAGGGCATTCCTAATCCAATCGATGAAATTGAATTCAATGGCCTAAATACACTTCTTACACCTAACCCTGGCGGAGAGCCTTATTACATTTATTTTAAAGTTGTTGATGCAGATATTAAAATAAATGAAGTATCACGATTAATTCTTAATTTTTCATTGCATAATCATTCTAGTATTGAACATACTCATCCAATTATTCCCACATTTCCTGCAAAACTTGATATTCTTTTTGATATTATGTCGCAGCTCAGACTCCATTGCGGGGAATTAAAAACATTTACTCTCGAATTGAGAAATTCGGGTGGAAACCCTTGTCGTATAACAAATATTTACTTAAGATATAGTCGTGATTTAATTCGATTATTTTTTAAACCGACCTCTAGATGGATTTCTAATAATCAACAAATTGAGTTCCAAATAACTGTTGATGGAACTTCTGTTCGCGAGAATGATGCCTCTCAAGGTGAATTCGTAATTGAATATGATGAACAGATCCAATCTAAGATATTATCAAATAAATGTAATCATAAATTCAATTTAGTTTTTAAGAAGTTGGATGCTGAATCTGTAATCGCTATAGATTTCGGCACTTCAAATACTTGCGCAGCATATATCGACGCTGATGGAGAATATAACCTTGTGAACTGGTCATACAATATAGGAGCCGAAGAGGATTATAAAAGTCTTCCAAGTTTTCTTTATTATTCCGATAAAAAAGGTGTTGATGAAATATATTATGGGCAGGAGGCAAAAACATCTTTTCTACAGGGAAGACCTAACACATTCCATTCAGTTAAGAGATTCATTGGTGAGCATAAGTCCGAACCCGTTTTCATTCATGGACATCCAAGATTCGTTACATACGAGGAAATGACATTTGATTATTTGTCAAAACTATTCAATGATATATCAATCTATAACGAAAGACGATTCACAAAGTATATTTTTACCCATCCTACAAATATTACTAGGGCTCAAGAGCTAGCGTATAAAGATATAATTAATCGGCTGCATATTAACGATATTACTGCAAAAATTAAGTTCATTGATGAGGCGACCGCCGGAGCTCTTCATTTTATCAACCAAAGAGCTGAATCTGATAGTTATTATCTCGTGTATGATTTTGGTGGAGGGACCACTGATATTGTATTAGCTTTTTTTGAATGTTACAATATTAAAACGCCAGGAGGATTTACAAAACATAAAAAACTTACACCTTTGTTTGCGACGGGTTATAATTATGGAGGCGATACAATAAATGAATTGATCATTGAGGAGATTGTAAATATTATTTATGAAAAAGAAGCAAAACTTATCCCAGCTATTCCTATGCGAGAGAGGGGTAGTCTTCCTGGAAATTGGTCTGATGAGTTGAGATCAAGAGTCTCTGGTAATTATGCTAAACTTTGGGATAAAGCCGAATCATTCAAAAAATCAATTGATTTAATTAAAGATTCAGATACCTTGACGATTTCGTTAATATACTGTTTGACTAATAGTTCTACTAGAGATCAATACACAACCTATTTGGTAGAACCTAACCCAAGTTCGGTCGAATTAGATTATACATCGTTATGTGATTTAAGAAAAATCGTATTTAAAAAGGTTGGTGAAAGACTTGATAAGATTATCAAAGAAGTTCTTTCTTATTCAAACAAAACAATCGAAAATTCGAAACCTATAAACATATTACTTTTAGGTCGCTCTTCTAATCTAAAATTAGTACAGCATCTTTTTGAGTATTACGTTAATAATACTTCATTCCCTCAAGATCAGTATGATGGCTTTTATCCTTCAGATAGCCCTCTTTTTTTCAATTCAAATAGTACTGTTGAAAAACCGGACGAATTGAAACAAGTAGTTGCTCTTGGTGCTATACAAATGGAAAATCAGGATATTGAAACGTGTAATGACCGTTTTTATAATACTATTATTGCTTGGGGAATAGAAATAATTTTGCCAGGTAGAGTAAAAATTGATGATAAAAATCCAAGCAAAATTGTTAGCATTCTTCAAAATGGTACCCATAACGAATACGCGTGTTATGTATCTACAAAAAATTCTTTAAAATTCTATCATGATAAATCTTACGAGTTCAGAGAACAAAGTCCACGTCTAAGAAGTTCGCTTGGCTATATTAATATTAAAATCGACAAAAAATATATCGACTTAGAAGGCTATCTATGTGTATATGTAAATTCCCAGAATCAAGTTCGATCTGTAATTATTGATGAAGATTGGAGGATTTTACAATATGAGGACATTCAAAGATGATAAACCTGTTTGTGGACACTACTTCAGACAAAATTCGTTTTGCAATCATTAATCTTGAATCAGAGATTCTTGAAAAAATAGATCTTCATGAATTCTGTTTTAGTAATGGGAAATTTTATTTTGGTAGTCCAGATGGTAAATCCAAAATATTTGCTTCTTTTCATCTTAAACTAATGAAAAATATTGATGAAGAATTAAAAATCGTTTTTCTAGAGCTATTAGTTGATAAGATTGGAGAAATTAAAAATTCTTATAAATGTGATAAAATTTTTATTATTCTTAAAGAAGATTTTCCAGAAAATTATTTGTCTAAATTTAGAAAACACGCAGGAATCGTTGGATTGCATGGATTGTTTTTTCTACGTGAGCCTATTATCGAAAAATTTGATTGTTTCTATGATTATTCGGAATCCAATGAAAATAAAAATACAGATACTCAAGATTTCCGGGTACTTAAATTCAATTCAAGTATAAAGAATTTTGTTAAAGGTTCAAACATTCCAATTGTGATTAATTATCCCGTTGAAATTGGTTTAAAGGTTAGAGGACAATTTCTTCCTTTGATCAATACTTCATCAACTCTTCCCCAAACTAAATATTTTAGTTTTTCAATTGAACAAAATTTCCAATTTCGTGACGAAAGAGATATTATACTTCTGTGTAGAACCCAGCAAAAAAAAATGTACCAGATACATCGGATCAAAATCCCACGCGAATTAGGGAATCAATTTCATAGATTTACCCTAAAATTAGAATTTCTTCATTCATATAACGGGACTGCAACTTTATATGAAAAAACAAACATTTTATGTGCATCTGAAATGCAAATACCATTTCTAATTTATTCGTTATAAGGACGGACTTATGATTTTTAGGAAAATATTCTTTGTAGCGGCAATTATACTAAGTTGTTCAGTCAACAGTTTTGCACAAAATTATAAATTTTACTCTTTTGAAATAATTCAAACTGGTAAAGAAATATTTTTATCAAGCCTGATCGATGGTGAATATTCAAAAATGGTGCTTAAAAATGTTGATAATAAATTCGTTGTTGTTAATTCTGAAGAAATGGCTAAAACTGAGATATTTCTGAGGGATTCATTGAAAATATTTGGCAAATTAGTTTCAAAAGAAGGAGGTATTGTAAATAATATCGACGAATTTATTAACTATTTATTGAATGGTCGACAATTACAAGCATTGCAGTTGGAAAACCACCTAAACATATATAAAAGTGGACCTTCAGCAATCGTAATTCAAAAAAACATTTTATATACTTCTACAAAAGTTATGCAGTCTCAAGAAAATCAATATATTCTTTATGTATTAATTATTTCTACTTTATCATTAGTTATTCTGTCCTTTCCTTTATTCCAAAAATTAATATTCCTTATTAGAAAAATCTTACATTCAAAAAGATCCCATAATCTTGGAGACTCTAATAAGGATTCCACACCAACTTCTTCAAATGATGAGGACAAAACAATTACCTCAATAAAAAGTGCTTTGGAAGATGTATTAGGCGATGAGAAAGGCGCACTAAATTATTGGTTCCATACGCTAAGCAATAAGATCATAAACATTGAAACTGAAATTGGGTTTTTGAAAATATTGCACAATGAAACTCAGAAAGAAGAGTTCAATTTAGATCGCAATGCACTTTCTGAAATCGAGAAGTTGTTAGAAGTAAGAAATTCAAAAGTTGATGATTTTGAAAATTCTATTAAGGACTTGCAAATAATTTTGCATAATATTGCTGAGAAATTAGAATACCGTAATAATATTAAGGAAAATAAAATACCTAAACTTGACCTATGAGTATTGACCCTATAGTTCGTGATGAATTTCTTAGTACTCTTGATGAATTAAGGAATTTCTCAGAGAATAAACTGTGGAAAAATTCCGAGAAATTTCAAATTGAGATACTCCGAGAAATTTTAAGAGATGATATTCTAAGACAATCTTCCACTAGCGAGACTAATTATGAATTAATTCTCAATGTTCTTGGAGAAATTCTTGAACGTAAAAAAAATGAAAATCCAATAGGTCTACTTAATAGTCTGATTAAAAATATTATTCATGAGTACTCATTGGATTCTCAAATATTTTCTGATTACACAAAATTCTCGCTGGAATATTCAACTTTTGCTTTTTCAAATACTGATAAACCATATAGTCTTCAAATTCTCAAAGCAATGGACAAAGAGATTAGCTCAATTAGATTACCTGAGTGGACTAGTTTTCAATTATTATTTGAAAAAATTGAGTCTGTCTTAGTTAAAAAACCTATGGATAAAATAAAGCTTGGAAAAATGAATGAATTACTCTTGGTATTTGGGTATAAATATGATGAGCAATTGAATATTCTCAATTATAAACCAGGTCAAATAATCTTTAATCAATCGTTGCATGAAAAATTTTCAGATCAAAACTCTACTTATCCTCATAGATCAGTATTAGAAGTGATTAGAATGGGTATTGTTGAAAAATCAAATAATGGTGTCATTGTTAGAAAACCAGTAGTAATTATCTCGTTCAATATTTAAGAGGGTTTTGTGTCGGTTGAGATAAATACAATTCAATTATTCAAAGAAAATACATCTACGGGCGACATCTATTTGAAGGTAAAACTAAATAATGTTGATAATAACAAAGATTACTTTTTGGAAATAATTGATAATGTAACAAATATAAATGAACGGTGTCAGTTTATTAATGGTGAATTCAATATTAATATGAAAAAATACAAAGATTTCTATTTCAAGGTCAAGCAAACTTATTATAATAAAAGACTATTTATAATAGTAACAGAAAAAAACAAAAATACAATGATTAAAACAATTGTAACAATAAAATCCGTTGTAGATCGCCTTGAATTTTTGCAATTGATGCCTGCTAATGTCCAACCTGACGAATATGAAAAGAGGGAATATTTTAATGAATCATCTATTGATTGTGCAATACTGCATAAAGATAAATCAGATCTTTCATTTACACTTGCATTATATTTTAAAAACTTCTTGAAAGAAGAAGTTGTTATAAAATATGAACGATTGCCGAACGTGAATATCTCAACAGGTCAAAGAGGTAAAGAAATAAAGAATATATATATTATAAATAAACTTCCCGTAGATTTATATATTATCACGACAGCATATGAATATCTTTTCAGAGTCGATTACGATGGCATTGATAAAAATAATCTATATCAAATGGTAAACATTATCTTTAATAAAAAGATGCCCATCAATAAAAGTAATAAAAATACTGAAACGGGTCCAGTAACAATTAAAATGGTCCCTTCACAAAAACTTAATAGTGATACTGACGATTCAATGAAGATAGAAAATAGTAGAGAAATCGAAACCCATGTCTTCGAAAAAAATATTTTAAGAGAGGCTAAAGAAAAGTTAGAAAAAGAACTTAAAAAAATGAACGAAGAAAAAACAGAGTTGAGTTATAGGTTTAAAAATTCTGAAAATGAAATACTCCGACTAAAGAATGATATTAATATTCTTATAAATGAAAAAGATAAAAATAATTATCTAAACAATTATAAAGTTGAATTAGAGGAGATTATTTTACAATATCAAAACGCTGGTGGTCGAAAGGGCTATGAAGATAAAATCAAAAATATTGATAGACTAAATAATTTTTATATAAAAATGTCTGACCGACTCAACAAGCTAGCATTATTAAATATTAATGAGAATAGCGAAGACCTAATTATAAAAATTGGATTAGAATTACATACTTGGTTTCACAGATATTCTTCCACTGAAAAGGGTCAAAAGAGTATAATCTCACAATTGTCAGAGAATCCAGTATTTAAAGTGATAATTGAAAAATTAATACAATTGTTCGTTCAATTAGAAACAAAATTGCTGTTTTTGTTAAAAGAGGATGTTAGTACAGTTGGAAGTGACTTTACAGAATTATACAGAACCGTTTTTAGCGACCCTAAAAATTTTACTCTGTTAAGTATTTTCTTTAATGAATTATTTAAAGTAGCTAAAGATTTCAAACAGGAGGAGAGTCATCTTTTTTTAAGTACTTACTCATATTTATTTATAACCCTAAAGAAAAAGTTAGAGAATGACAAAACCACCACTATTTGACCCGCATAAAAATACGCGATCGGGCAGCAATTCACTGGAGAAGGAGAGGCCATTCCATAAAATTCCTTATGCAACGAAGAAAAAAAGAGAAATCAGATTTCTAGTCGTCTTGTCCGGGTTTTTTTTATTTATTTTATTTATTTTGCTTATAGGGGTAGGAAAATCTAGAAAGATACGTAATTCTGAACAAAGCCATCAATATCCTAGTAGAGAACAACAAAAACAAAATCCACCTATAGAATCTCGTCCAGCTAGGAATCTTCCAGAAGGAGAATTGGCCTCATGGGCTAAAAGTGTCGTTTACATTGAGGTTGGAAATATGGACCGAACTACCAACACTTTTCATTCTACTAAATCTGGAACGGGCTTCGTTGCCGGGAATTATTCTACAATTTTTACAAATAATCACGTCATTTCGAATGGAGATGATATTCTTCTTACGTTTTATGATGGTTCAATAAGATTTGCACAAGTAAAAAAGTCCAATCCTGAATTGGATATAGCTACTTTAAGTTGCGAAATCCCAGATGGAGTTCCTTCTCTCAAAATAAATCTGTCAGACAATGTTAAAATTGGCAGATCAATTCTTGTGATGGGTTTCCCACTTGGATCCCAGTTAGGAAGCGAGATGACTTTAACAGATGGATTAATCAGCTCTATTAGAAAAGATAATAGCGGAAATCTTGTTTGGTACCAGGTAAGTGCTGCAGTAAATAAAGGTAATTCCGGAGGACCGTTACTAGATAGAAATTCTGGTGAAGTACTTGGTGTCGTGACTGCCAAAATAATGGAAGCGGAGAATATAGGTTTTGCCAGACCCATTACTATTGTGAGTAAAAATTTTATGAATGACTTATGAAAGTATTTTCATTTGACGAAATTACGCGTGTTCATAATCTATTATATGAAAACCCGTTCGGAGATATTCCAGAATTATCAATTGATTCTGAAATCACTAGTGATAATAACGGGGCATTGGAAATCGAATCTGATATTTTACATCTCGGAGCATTGTCTCCGGAATCGCATACTATAAAAATAAAGTTCAATAATTTTTCAGATAGTATTAGGAAAGTCTCTGCCATAAGAATACTTGATTCAAATTATCCACTTCTTGAATCAATTAATAAAGATATCGTAGGGGAATTTAAAAGTTTTCAAATTGCTCCTTATAGCGATGGTGTATTTTATTTGCACTTAAACTTAGAGAACACCCCGGCTGGTTTTTATATCTTAATACTACATTTCACAGTTCAAGACTGTCAACCGCTCAAGACCCAGCTTTATTTTAGTGTTGATCTAGATGGAATGGTTTTAAAACATTCCGAAATAAAAAAGTACTCTGTGAAAGTAGTAAAAACAAGTACTTCAAAGTTGCTCGATGAATCGCAACCGAGTGGAAATTTACTTTCATTTAAAATTAGTCCAAATACAAGAAAATTGTATTGCAAGTCTGAGTATATCGATAGTAACTATATCGAATTGAAATTAAATAAAAAGCGCGATAAAAAATTTTTATATGCTGAAGGTGAAAGTCTTTTCTCTACTGAAATTCAGCTTGACGCAGGTGAGGATATTTTTTATTTCGAGGATAATTTCGGAAGGTTTATCAATAGTTATGGTTCTTCAATGCAGTTTTTTACATATGATTTTACGCTATCTCAAAAAATAACAGACCTAACCCCTGATTGTATTTATAGAATTAGCAATGTTAAAAAAGGTAAAACTTTTGTGCTTTCTAGCCCTGATTGGTGTATAATTGAGCAAGATGATACAAGCAAAGAATCAGTTGATATAATTATAAACGTACTTAGAGAAAAAATTCTTTTTGGAACTACTAATGGAATCTTACTCCTTAAAATCAAAGGTAAAGAAGTTTCAGTTAGATTGAAGGTGGAATATTTGCCTGAAGCGCTGGAATTAATAAGTGAAAATATATGTATTGATGTGACTGAAGAATTATCAAAACCTCTTCCTTTTCTAAAAATTGATTTACCTGTCAGATTAGCTGGGAATGGAAAAACAAAAATAACTGTAACAAATAGTGAAATAAAACATTCTGGTTTTATAATAGATAAAAATGGTCCTTCTATTCGCTCTAGTGAATATCCACTTGAAATAAAAACCTCTCTATTCACTAGTCTTTTAGAAGAACCCAAGTGCTTTCAACTAATTTCATCAACATCCCGTGGAATTCACACAATTGTGGGCGTTTCACTTAATCACAATATGAGTAGAATAAATCGCTCATTACCAGATGTCGTTGGTCCTGTTATTCTTCATTATGGTAGTCGGTATCAGAAGGAAATATTGTTTACTGGTAATAATGATGAGGGGATTTCCAGTATTAAAGTGAAACTCAAAGAGCTTTTAATAAATGGAACTGAAATTAAATCTGAATTGATCCAAGAGGATTTAGGAATTAAGTCTATATATGACCAAATCATTCAATACACTGAATTAGAGCCAGGTAAAATTGTATTCACATTTGAGGGTAGAAATATTAAACTGGCAGGTGATTTCAAGGTCCACTTGCAATTCAAAATTGTTACAAAGTACTCAACATATTACGAATCATTGATAGTTTTTGGACGCTTCGTCATAGGCGAGGCAGAATTCATTTACAATAGATCAAAAAAATCAGATATGAATAATTATACTAGCAGTGAGATTAAGTGTACAAACAAAAAGAAGGATCCCATAGTTATATACAATCTCATATCGAGTGATCCGTTTGTCATAGTAGACTTTATGAATACGGGGTCAAGATTTCCATGTTATATCAAAGAAGATGAGGCTGTAAGTTGGGTTGTTTTCGAAAATAAAAGTCTATCAAATTCTAAAGAGAAATACATTTCAATCTATTATAATAATTCTACTCCTTGTAAAATTAATATCTAAACGGGCTGAGACAAATATGATAATCGCAAGTATTACAAAGTTCATTTTACAATTTTTTTTCGCAAGTCCCACTTCAATATTTATTAACATATTTATAATAATAATAGCTTCATATGCGTTTATTAGAGTAATTCAACTATATATAAAAATATTAAATTCAAAAAAAGAATTTACTAAACTAGTTTGTTCAGTAGATGAAGGTATTGGTAAAGTACCTATTGTAAATTTTGCCTCATATTTAACCGTTATGGAAGAAGGTTCAATATTATACAAAAGATTGTATGAATTTCATAAAATACGTTTGTCAGGAAAAGAGCTATCGATTGATATAGTGGACAGTGTTGTAAGTACTATTCCGCTTCCAGGAGCTATGTCTGCAAAAAAAGTGTCTGGAATTCTTGTCTTACTTGGCTTATTAGGTACTATTGTTGGTCTTAGTCAATCTATTCTTCCGATGCGAGAACTTTTAGTTCAAAAAGATGTTGAGGCTATAACCAATTCAATGATCTCTTTTCTCTCAGGTATGTCGACAGCTTTTTCCACGACATTACTGGGAATTATTTCAACTTTACTAGTATTATTTATTTTGTTCTTTTATGAAAAGCATAAAAATTCGTTAGAAGAAAGTTTTGAAAGATTGATAGTTGGCAAAATTATTCCAGCATATTCTTTTGTCAAATCAAGAGATGATCTTGATGACATTAAACACATCATGACTGATATTTCGACCACTCTAACAGGTGTAGTTCAACAAACTGTGAAAACAAATGAAAATACACGTGAATTATATCAAAATCTATTTGATTCTGTAGCCTCTTTAACAAAAGTAATTCGGGAGGTTGTAACACCACTAGGGCAAAGTGGGAATATTCAGTCTGAGATGCTTTCAATATTACGGAATGTGGAAGAAGTATTTAATAAATTCTCCGAATCCTCCATAGAGATGAAAACCTCTATTTCAGATTTTACTTCAAAGTATGACCAGATGATAAGAAGTGTTGATGAAACAATTGGACAACTAAAAACTCAAAGTTTTGAAAGCCAGGAGCTGAAGAACCAATTATCAAGTTATTCTGAGAAGACTGATTCATTAATAACGAGAACCGACAGTTTTACTCTTGAAATAAGGAACACAAATGTCGAATTGCAAAAAATCATTCCTGAAATTGTAAAAATGACTTCCATTACTTTAAAAGATATCAAAGATTCAGTCCAAAACAGTATTAATGAAATTAATAAAACATTGTCATTAATGATGAACGAAGGAAATGATGGTTTTCTGTCAGGAATTAAAAAGATTAATGATGAGACGATCAATATGATAAAATATTTGAGACAAACTCTTGATGAACACTCAGAGAAACAATACGAACACATAGGCGAATTAACAAAGCAATTAAATACGACTCTTCTTTCTATTACAGAACAATTTACTTCTGCTCAAAATGCTTTTTCAACAGAAAATAAAAATATGTTAATAACAAATATCTCACAAATAACTAATTCTATATCACAGTTGAATTCTTCAGTGCAGACTAAAATAGATAATATGGCAGGTGAACTCAAGCAGGCAGTGCAATCCAGCATCAGAAAAATACCAAGTGTGGAAATAGACTCAGCTCTGAATGCTAAAAAGAAACCAACCAAGACTAAAAACTATAAAGCATTATTTTTTCCATTTAATTTTTTCTCTAAAAAGTAAATTGGTTTGAGGTTGATCTAATTATGAAAAAGAAACCAGAAGAGGTGGATTTTAATTTTTGGCCTAGTTTGTCGGACCTAACTATCATGGTGATGTTTATTCTAATACTCTTCATGTTTGTTTTAGTTATTAAAAATTATCTTAGCTTCCCGGTGGAAGAGATTCAAAAAAATAGAGATGGATTAATGCGAAGTATAAAACAAAGTCTCGGTAGAGATTCAACAATTATTGATCGCGATATATTAATTGGAACAAACCATACTATTGTATTTAAAGATGCGTTTCTATTTCAATCAGGTAAAGATCTTTTTGCTAGTGACAAAAGTGAAGATTTTATCCGAAAAGTTGGCCAAGCGATTAAAAAATACGTTGCTGAAAACAAGATATCACGTGTTGTGGTGGAAGGACACACGAATGATTTGCCGTATAATGGCAGCGTATTTAAAAATTGGTATCTTTCTGCAAATAGGGCCATAAAAATTATTGAAATTTTCGACAAAGAAGGGGTACGCGAAGCAAAAAAAGAAGAATCATCAAAACCATCCCGGCTCTTGTCAATTGCAGGTTATGCACAGTACGATTATGTAACAAAAAAATCTGAGCTGGGTGAAGAGGATGAAGAAGCAAGCAAGAGGATACAAATATTTATTGAATATAAAATAGGAAAAAGCGTAGAAGAAAAATTTCAATAATATTCAAAGACGATTGAAAGTGAATAAATGAAAATACTATCGAGTGCACTTTTGAAATAAAAGTATTTAATAGTTTATTCTAATTTAAATATATTTTGATACATTTTTATAAAATATAATTTATGTAAAATAATAGTTCTAAAAAGAGAAAGGAAAAAGCAAGAAATAAAGGAGGGTTTTAAATGAAATATAAATTGACGAATAATGATTTAGAGGATTACAAAGAATATTCTAATAAGCAAGCTAGAATTGAAATTATTACGATAGTTATATTTCTTATTGGTTTTGCATTTAGTGCTTTTATGCCCTCAATTAGAAAAGACCTGCTAGAACCGAATGGAGATTATTCGGCATGGATAAGTAATTCAGCATATGCTACCCTTTTATTCATTATAGGTCCGATCTTACAGTTGTATGTTATAAGAAGGGTGGGGGATCGAGAGATTAAAGGGTATTATTTATTTAGTGCATCTCGATCAATACTCATGGTGTGTATATTATATATCATGTATCTTGTATGTGTTCAGTTTATTATAATTCCGTGTACGTATTTGAATATGCTTGCTGTATTAGCACTTACTTTTTCAATTACGCTCGTGTTGGATATCGGTACGATTTGTAGTCATTTACTCGGCACAAAAGAGGACCCAAACTCTATATTTTCTCATGGTTTAGAACAGCAAACATTTAATAATCTAGTACATTTCCTTGGTCTATTCCTATGTATTTGTAGCCTGCTAGCATTAGCAATTGCTTTCTGGGATGGAGCACATAATCACCGAAGCATATACTCTGAAAATTTATTCCCAAATAAAGTATTTGAGAATAAAATTGAGAATGAAGAAAGTACTCTTTTATATTTTAATAGTGGTTCAGCAATTGTTGAGAGTTCTCCTAGTCAAACACCCTATGTTCAGGCCGTATTAGACTGGAGAGGATATTTAAAAAATTATGGAAATAGTAATAATGGTTTATTGAATGATCGAATGAAAGCCTTAAATTATAGTAGCATAAAGTTTATCCTGGATAAGATTGATTCTGATTCTTTGAGAAATTCACAAAAAAGAATAAGAATCAAACTAATTGGGCAGACTGATTTACAAGGAAAAGATACACTCAATAATAAATTCACATCTAATTATGAATTATCTCAAGCACGAACGGTACAAGTTCAAATGATATTAGCGGATTCTCTATTAGCCCGTGAGAAAAAAGCAATTCAAAATAAAAAAAGAAATATTTCAAATAATTTTAATATTGAATGGGCTCTTGTTCCAATGCCCAATGAAACAAATCATAAAAACTTAAAAATGGCGGATCCTTTAAGGAGACTTGTTAATATAATTATACAACCAATAAATCAGCATCAATCTGAAATTCAAATTTCATCCATTGCTATGAATAATAATATGGAACTATTGGATTACATGTATTTCATGATTTATACGATTACGACAACAGGTTATGGGGATATAAAACCAAAGGATGGTTTTATAAAATTTATAGTTTCTCTGGCGAACATTATTGAAGTATTTATTACAGTGATCTTCTTTGGTGCATTAATTGCGCGTTTTTCCATTGCGAAGTCAGGAGGTAAAGTTCTTGGTAATCATATAAAAAAAACTGAACGGGACAAGGTTGACAAAAGCCAAACATCAAACGCTGAAAATGATTCTCAAGATTTAAGTAACTGAATTACAATGGTAAACCTCTGAAATATTCTTCAAGATTTAAAAACTTTTTTATGAATAGTGTTCTAAGAGAGTAAACAAACTTGAGAAGAAGATTAGCACCAATAAGGTTAATAACATCGATTTGTTTACACAAGCAGCTAATGTAGGATTTGAGAATCATATAAAAACCCAATGCAAAAGAGCATTAGAAACGAACAACCAAAAAATAAACTGGAGCGATTTAATAGCTCCAATAGAACAAAAGTTAGTCAGAGGACAAGCAAAAACACTGAAGTCGGAGAAAACCATTTTCACTGGAGGCAATAATAAAATGTTTCATTCTCCAGACAATCTACAATCTTTCCGATCCCTGATTTAGAAGAAGAAATTGCTGATAGACGAAGTTTTCAAATATTTTTAGGAATTACCAGCGAAGATTCAATCTCCGATGAAACGACACTTGTTTGCTTCCGTAAAACATTTTCTTCCCTGGGATTAGATAAGATGCTATTTGATAGATTCAGCAGACTGCTGCATCGAAAACAATTAATAGTGGGAAAATGGACAATAGTAGATGCAGCATTAAAACAAGCTCAAGCTAGGCTATCAAGCAACAAAGACAAGGATTCAAACTTTACCTAGAAACGAGGAAAAAGACGTATTGCGGTTGTAAAGGGCATATCTCCATTAATGAAGACAGTTAAATAATAAAGCAACTTGAATTTACCAAAATAAGTGTTCACGACTCCAATAAATTTGACACCCTTGTAGATTGCACTTAATTAGCAGTTTTTGGCTATAAGGACTATGCTAATAAACCGAGAAGAAAGAAACTGGAATCCAAAGGAATATTTTATAGTATCCTAGAAAAAGGTTCCCGCAATAAACCATTAACTCTGGTTCAGAAGAAAGTAAATCGATTGCTCTCAAGTATTAGAAACAGAGTTGAGAAGACTTTTGCATTCATAAAAAAAGTCTTGGACTATGAAAGGTGTAGTTACTATGACCTAGCAAGAAACCGTTTAAAGCAGACAACACTATTTCAAAGAACGTATTATTACGTATACAAGAATTATTATTTCAAAAAAACAGTAATACTTAAAAACTAATTAATTAACAGAATACTCAGATGTCTCTAGAAATAAGTAATAACAAAATTTTGATCAAACCATTAATTAAATGAATATTATAAATTTATTACTTCGTTATATCAAAGTTATAATTATTGCAACTCTTACACAATTGATAGGTTTATTAGGCTTTTTCTTCCTTTCCGGATTTATCCTTCTTATTCTTTCGAAAATGACTCGAAAACTTTTTCAGAAAGCTGGATTCCTTAGATTGGATATTTATTTCACGGGTTGGTTGGGGACACCCGTGCATGAGATTGGACACGCGATTTTCTGTTTAATTTTCGTCCATAAAATTGAAAATATCAGCCTTTTTACACCGAATAATTATGGCTCGCTTGGGCATGTTAATCATAGCTATAACCCAAATAATTATTATCAGAATGTTGGCAATTTTTTTATAGGAGTTGGACCGATAATATTTGGTGTTTTTATCATCTATGGGATAATGTATTGCTTGCTCCCGAATAATATTGAAATAATAAAAATACTTTCTTCGTCAAGGTGGAACAGATTAAATCTGTCAAACATTTTTAACAATTGTGCTCTTATTGTTGATTATAGTCTAAGTCTATTAAAAAAAATTTTCAGTTCTTCTAATTATGGCCATCTGACTTTCTGGCTCTTTCTGTATTTTTCTCTTTGTGTAGCCTCTCACATGGAACTGAGTCTGCCAGATATTAAAGGCATGTGGAAGGGATTATTTTTTATAATAATTATAATGTTAGCAATAAATTCTTTTTTTCTTGTAGTTGGATATGACGTAAGTTCTTATCTTATAAAACTAAACTACTTGAGTGGGAATCTAATTACACTTTTTATCTTTGCAATTGTTATCTCTTTGTCTAATCTCCTATTTACTTTTATTATATTAACTATTATCTATTTCTTTAAATACAAGAAATTTCTTTTATTTTCCTAATTAGATTCTTTGGAATAAGATAAGATTATTTTTTTTATTTTAATCACTTTATAAGAACAAATTAACGGCGTCTCTCAAATTCTGTTGCTGTAAGTGACTATAAATTTGTGTAGTTGTGAGTGATTCATGTCCTAGCAATTCTTTTACTACATATAAAGAGACACCTTTCTGAACCAAGAGCGAAGCGAATGAATGTCTTAAAGTATGGAAATGTACTTTCTCATCAAGTCTAGCAATTCTGACTAAAGCTTTGAACTTCTTACTTATGAAATTTTCATTGAATTTGATCCCTGGACACTTTGAAAAAACATACTCCTCATTCTTGATATTGATTACTCTAGGGAACCGAGTAGTTAAAATTGCTTGGAGATTTGAATTAAAGGGAATGATCCTCTCATTTTTACTTTTGGTTGTAAACTCTTCGGAGCATTTAACAATGATATAATTTTCTTTAAAATTAACCCATGACCATTTCATATTGAGTATTTCACTGAGTCGCATTCCTGTATAGAAAGCGATAGTAAATAAATCTTTAAGATACCCCTCTTTAGTATTTACGAGGATTATACTTAACTCAGTTTCAGATATGAAAATTGGGAAGACTTTTGAAACTTTTGGAGATCTTATTTTCTTCAGAGCGTTTTCTGACAGGTAATCCCAAAGGACTGCTTTACTTAAAGCTGCTTTTAGAGTGCGATAATAGAGAGAAGCACTGCGCGGAGCCCTCTTGAAAGTAGCAGTAATAAATTTATCAAGAGTGCGTAGATCTAATCGGTCAAGATGAATTTCCCCAGTGTATGCATGCAATAGTCTGAAGGATGTCTGCACTGATCTAATGTAGTGTTTTGATTTCGTGGCTTGAACATAATTCAAATATTCTTGCTGGAATTCTGATAGTGTAATTGTAACATAAACAGGTTTCTGTTCGGGTTTTGGGATAGGTAGCTTAAATGATTTTTGGAAACGAGTAGCTTCTTTTTCATTTTTAGTTTTTGTTGAAATGGTTTTTCTTTTACCTTCAAAGAAATATACTAGTTGATAATATGGCGACTTGTTGTCTTTGAAAATATACATGGCAAACTCCTTTTTGCCGTGTATGGACTTTGTATGGAGTGACCAAAACCCTAATTATTCAGTCTGAATTACTACGAATCCCGATTACTCATAATCAGCGGGTCGGAGGTTCAAGTCCTTCAGGGCCCACTCAAAAACCTCGAAAATGTTATGTTTTCGAGGTTTTATATTTTCGGTCAAAAGTAGCCCGATGATTACTTATTGAATTCTAGTACGGACTTTTTGTGAAGAAATTTAAATTCGTAATAAATTCATAGAACAATGGCATATTTGACTCATTGACGATTCATAATATTGTTTTAAAACAATTATTATCAAGTCTATAAAAGGGATTTTACATTGAATAGTAATAGAGCTGACCGATTATTTAATAGTGTTGGATCGATATTTTAATGAAATCTGTCGATTCATCTATTGTGAAATGAATTCTAAGATAATGGCCCAAGTAGGAATTAAATATTTCTAACAAGTCGCCTTATTAATGAATAAGTCCGTATCTTTGTTGTAGTTATTTTGTATGAATGCCCTTATAATCGAAATAAACTTGATTTAGAAATCTGCGCGGAAAATACTAATTAGTCTATCCTGAAAATCAATTAATTTTAAAACGAGAAGAAAAGTAATGAAAAAAGAAGATTGCATTTTATTCAGCGGCGGTATAAATGGAGCAGAATCGGAATTCGGGATGAATGCCGAACATTTCGGAATTGAAGAAGTTAATTTTACTTTCGAAGGACACTCGATAAACCGCCAGCGCGGAATTAGAATGTTGAATCACGATGAACTAAAAAACGGCGATGTGAGCCTAGAGTATATCTCCAAGTTAATGAACCGTAATTACACAGAAACTCCTCTGTTCAGAAAAATTCTTCAGAGTATTTGGTATCAGATAAATAGCGGTCAGGAAATTTATGTTGTAGGCGAAATTCTGGAGAACAACACAGTAAAAGGTGGAACCGGATGGGGTGCTGAATTTGCGAAGTTGTGCAACAAACCTATTTTCGTTTTCGATCAAAAGCGTGATGGCTGGTTTACTTGGAAGCAATTAAATTGGATTCCCTGTGAAAAAGAACCCGTCATTCAACATGTTCATTTTGTAGGAACCGGAACACGTTTTCTAGAAGAGAACGGGAAAAAAGCAATCAAAGAACTTTTTGAAAGAAGTTTCAAATAATCACCCCGATGAATTTGAATCCCGCTGATATCCGGTTTTATTTGCGGGATATTTATTCCAATAACCAGTTGATGCTCCAATAATTTTCTTGAACTGAAATTATTATCTAAGCTGTGAAGATGAAGACTCATCGATTGATAGTGAAAATATTATTCAGAATCTAATCCTACTAAACTACCTATCCCAGTACACAAAGAAATACAAAGTACTTATAAACGATTTAAATAAGAGTTATTTAGCTCGATACTAATTTTATTGAATTGGGTTATGTAAAAATGAAAAAATAAATTGCACGGGTTCTTAGCTCAGTAAATAGAGAGATAAGTTTGTCAATGGGATAGCAGTGAAAGATATAAATCCGGCATCTTTTGAAAGTTGTTCAATAAATTCCGGTTTCAATCTGTGTTCTAACGGCGGTCCAAACTCCTGAACCTCGTAATTCCATTCCAGTATTGCTGCTTGTTTTACAGATACTCTTTCAATTTCCTTCAGCACTTTATTAAAATCATCTACTTCATGAAAGACTAATCCCATAAAAATCATATCAAAGGATTTATCTTCAAAAGGAAGTGATTCCGCTGATGCAAGTTTAAATTGGCAGTTAGGCAAATAATCTTTTGCAGCTATTAACATTTCTTGATTGGCATCGATTCCCGATACTTTAATATTTCTTTTATAAAATGCTTCTGCAAAAAGTCCGCTGCCTGTTCCGATATCAAGAACGGAAGCAATCTTCGAACCGTTTAAGCAAAGATCAACCACTCGCTCTACTTCCAATCTCCCGGTTCTTTCAGGCGATCGAAGGCGTTCTACTCCGCTATTATAGACTCGTTCATTCATCTACTGTTCCTTTCATAAATTATTTACCGGTTATTACTTTTCACAAAAATAATGTGAAATTCCCATCTCCAACAACTGTGTTATCGGACGGCAATCAGGTGAAGTTAAACTGCCTGTTCTATTTTTCGCAATCGAAGCACAACCGCCTCCACATGCTAGTTGCAGATTACAACTTTTACATTCGGGAATTGTTGTTACATCCCGTTCTTCCCAAACTTTTATCAAGTCATTAGCTTTATTTACTGTCGGATAATAAGTACCCAACTCTTCTCCTTTTTTCCCAACGGTTGCTGTGCATGCATAAATATGCCCGGAACCATCAAAAGCCCATTCTGTTTTACAGCCGGTACAGTCATCAAAAAGAGGAGCCGGTAATTCTCCATTATCAAATAAAAATTTTGAAACGGAAAAAGCAGGTTTGTGAAATTCTGTGATTTCCGGATGTTCTTCTATCAAAGAATAGATCGCCTCATAAAATTCAAGACGCGTGAATAATTTGCTCTGAGACGATTGGCAATAATGCAGTTCGTAATTTCTGCCAAGCTGTGTCTTGAAATATTGACTTTTCGTCCAACCTTTTTCTACTGCAAATTTCGAAAGATCAACAAGTGAATTGAGATTTTCTTTATCAATCACAACTCTAAGATTAATATTGATTTTATTAGCCAATGCTTCATCAATGCCATCAACAATTTGAAGGAACGTTTCTCCGCCATTTTTAAGCGGGCGGCGGGAATTATGAATTTCGCCAATACCATCAAGTGTTACCTGAACTTCTCTAATCCTATATTCATTAAGTAGGGAAGTGTATTCTTTAAGTGAAAATCCATTTGTAACTAAAGCCGTATCCAAACCATTTTCTGTGGCTTGCTGCAAGATATACTCAATCGATTTTCGTGAAGCTTCTGACGGCAGAAGCGGCTCTCCGCCGAAGACGGTAATATATTTTCTTCTTCCGGCGAATTCCTTTTTTACATATGAAAAGAAAGCATCAATAACTTCTTTAGATATAGATTGTTTTTCAAGATCGTAACCGGATTGATAGCAATACGAGCAGCCAAAGTTACACGCGTACCATGGCACAAAAAATATTTGAACTTCATCCTTATCTCTGTCCTCAATGAACTCGAGATATTTGTTCATGTATAATTTTTTCTCTTCATTCTCATCAATCAAATAACCTTTGTCAAGGTATTCTTGAACGTCGCCAAAGTTGCCGGTTATTATTTCATTTGCCTTCTCGAGCTGAAGAATATCCGCATTACCGGAAAGAAGATTTACTAGATAGTAATCATCAGAATTTCTAATCTTTGAAAAGATATTATATTTTGAAAAATACATTTACAATTCCTGTTTCTGAAAAAACGTTAATAAAAAAAATCCGGCATTGAGCCGGATTTTCCGCACTAAAAACTAGTCGTGGCAACCTGTAGCAATTACCGAGACTTTAGCACAACATTGAGCAACTTTAACATTGCTCTTTTTTTTCGAGATGAGAGATTTCATCATCTACTCCGTATTTGGTATTTAAATCTGATAACCGAAGATGAATTCAATTATCGTTAAAATTATTAATCGAAATAATTAGAAAGATATTAATCAGAACATCCGCAATTTTTTCTTTTACCTACAACCGTAAAACTAGCTACTTTTATTTTACCTTTATCATAGGGTTGGCTCTCTTCAATAATATCTATATCAACAAAACCTACTTTTTCAAGAATATCTATGTAGAGATCTTTCCTAATAGCGCCTGCCCAGCATTCTGCAACAGCAACCGGATCGTTTTTATATTCATCCGGTACATCTATGAGCGAATAAATATCACTAACAGAAAAACGTCCGCCTTTTTTAAGTATACGATGAATCTCTTGCCAGACTTTTAATTTGTCAGATGCATGATTGATCGTACAATTCGAAATAATAAGATCTGCTTGCTTATCAGAAATCTCAATTTGTTCTAACTCGGATTTAACAAATTTTACATTAGTAACACCAAATTTTTCTGAATTAGCTTTCGCTTTTTCCAGCATTCCATCTGAAATATCAACTCCGTATACGAAGCCGTTCGGTCCAACTTCTTCTGCCATTCTTAGAACATCATTCCCTCTGCCGCATCCTAAATCCACACAAACTTCGTTTTTCTGCGGCTCAGCATAATTGATGGCGCCGCCGCAAGAAAGGCAACAACTGCTTTCTGCAAGTTCTCCGTAACGTTTATTTATTTCTAATGTATCCATAATTTCTCTTCAAATAGTTTTAGTAATTAAGTTATTGAATTTCTATTCCAACTCTTTTGAAATTGTAATTGCTGCAACAGTTCCATCTGCAACCGCCGTAGTAATTTGTCTGAATTGTTTTCCAGCAACATCTCCAATTGCAAATACATCTTCCATGTTTGTCTTCATATTTGCGTCTACATTTACATAACCCCATTTATCAAGTGTCAGCCGATTATCAAGATCTTCTAAGTTTGGTATCATTCCGGCAAAAATAAAAACTCCATCACAACTAATAGTTTTATATTCGTGTGTTCTGAGATCTTCTACTACAACTTCATTAACTACTGAACCGTTCTTCACAAATTCTCTCGGTTCATGCTCAAAAATAAATTCAATTTTTGGATTGGCGAATGCTTTTTCCTGGGCAACTTTGTTAGCCTGCAGTTTATCAAATTGATGAACGATTGAAACTTTACTAGCAAATTTTGTAATAAATAATGCTTCTTCTATCGCAGAGTTGCCGCCGCCTATAACTACAACATGTTTTCCTTCATAAAACTTTGCATCGCAGGTTGCGCAATACGAAATTCCTTGTCCCTTATATTCAAGTTCACCTTTGACTCCCAATTTTCTTGGTGAAGCACCGGTTGCTATAATAATTTTTTTCGCATGAATCGTTTCGACTCCATCGATCTCAATGCTTTTATTTACTAAGTCGATCCATGTAACATCTACAGCAGATCTAAAATTTACGCCGGTGGCTTTTGCTTGTTCTGCCATATGATGCATCAACATATATCCGGAAATCGGTTCTTCATAACCGGGATAATTCCAAACCATGTGAGTCACCTTAACTTGTCCGCCCGGTAAGTCTTTATCAACTATTATAGTATTTAGTTTTGCTTGTGCAGAGTAAATGCCGGAAGTTAAACCTGCCGGTCCGCCTCCGAGTATTAGTACATCACAATTTGTATCGGATTTTTGAAATGAATTTTTAAGGATTGCGGCTCTTTCTTTCGAAATAAGAAGTTCCAAATTTTTTATGATATCGGCGCGCTTGATTCCACCGGTTAATCTTTCACCTACCATCTCGCCATTTTTATAAAACAATAATGTAGGGGATCCAGAAACTCCTAATGATACTGCGAGTTCCTTGTTCTCTTGTCTAAATATTTTTATGAATTTAATGTCGTCGCCGTATACATCGCTTAGGCTTTCAAATTTAGTTGCCAATGCCTCGCAAGGAGGGCATTCGCTTGAATAAAAATCAACTACTACATTTCCGGATTTTAATACTTCAGTTTCAAATTCTTTAGAAGTAATGTTCATAATTTTTTCAGACATCAACTGTCTCCATAATAATTGAAATTTTCTATAATAATAATCAGATACTGGAGTGTTGGATGCTGTTTTTATTAATTGGATTCATAAAAAATGAAAAATTAAATACTGTTCTGAAGGCTTTTGATCCTCAGTACTTAAGGATTAAGTACAATATTCGTTTATGAACCCATCAGTATTTGGATAGCAGCATAAATCCAAATATGGAATCGGTAGATTTGTTATCTGTGTAAGTGTAATGTATTTTTGCGGTGAGTCAATTATGATCCTCTTACTACACGCTAAGGTACGACTTACGGTAATCTGCTAAAGAATAAATTTAATTGACGGATTGAAGTACAAAACATTGCAACGAATCAAAAAAAAAGTTTATATTTGCACCGCGTTTTGTGCCGGGGTGGCGGAACCTGTCCCGCTTTGCGGGATTGGTAAACGAAGTTGTGATTCATAATTTGTAGAAATGTAAATCTGCCGGGGTGGCGGAATTGGTAGACGCACAGGACTTAAAATCCTGTGGGTGGTCACACCCGTGCCGGTTCGAGTCCGGCCCTCGGTACTAACTTTTTTGATTTGGGTTTTGTAAAAATGACAAAATAATTTGCACGGGTTCTTAGCTCAGTTGGTTAGAGCGTCTGCTTGACGTGCAGAAGGTCATAGGTTCGAATCCTATAGAACCCACACCAACTCGGAGTTTTCTCCGATTTTTTTTAGTAAAGATTATGGATAAAATAAAAATAAAATTTCCCGACGGATCGGAAAGGGAATTCGATAAAGGAATTACCCCCTTTGAAGTTGCAAAATCGATTTCTAATCGTCTTGCCGATGAAGCTTTGGTTGCAAAAATTGACGGCGCAGTGCGTGAACTTTCAACCAAAATAAATCAAGACGCATCGTTACAGATTTTCACTTTTGAAGATGCACAAGGGAAGGAAACCTACTGGCATTCAACTTCACATTTGATGGCGCACGCCATTCAATCAATTTACCCTGAAGCCAAATTTGGAGTCGGTCCTGCAATTGATGCCGGGTTCTACTATGATATTGATATCAATTCGGTTTTAAGCGAAGAAGATCTGGCAAAGATTGAAAAGAAGATGATGGAAATATCATCTCAGAAAAATCCATTTAAACGTACCGAGCTGCCGAAGAAAGATGCTGTGAAATTCTTTGAGAAAAAGGGAGATAATTACAAGCTCGAGATTTTAAGTGAACTTGACGATTCAAATGATATTATTAGTATATATGACGAAGGTGATTTTACTGATCTCTGCTTAGGTCCTCATTTACCTGATGCAGGAAAAATTAAATTTGTGAAACTTCTGACTGTCTCCGGATCTTACTGGCGCGGCGATGAAAAGAATAAACGAATGCAGAGGATCTACGGCATTTCATTTCCTAAAAAGAAAATGCTCGAAGATTATCTCTTGTTCCTTGAAGAAGCAAAGAAACGCGATCACCGTAAACTCGGTAAACAGCTCGATCTCTTTAGCATTCATGAAGAAGCCGGTGCGGGACTTATATACTGGCATCCTAAAGGTTCACGAGTAAGAAATACTATAGAAACATTTTGGAGATCAGAACATTTTAAAAATGGTTATGATCTTCTTTATTCACCGCATATGGGTAAAAGCTGGCTGTGGGAAACAAGCGGTCACTTAGTTACATATAAAGAGAATATGTATTCACCGATGAGTATTGACGATCAGGATTATTTTGTTAAACCGATGAATTGCCCGTTTCATATTATGATTTATAAGACACAACTCCGTTCATATAGAGATTTGCCTTTACGATGGGCTGAACTCGGGACGGTATACAGATACGAAAAAAGCGGTGTGCTTCATGGACTTTTAAGAGTCCGCGGATTTACTCAAGATGATGCTCATATATTCTGTACACATGAACAAATGGAAGATGAGATTATAGAAGTTGTTCGCTTTTCGATCGCGTTGCTGAGCGCATTTGGTTTTAATGAATTAAAATTCTACGTTGCAACAAAGCCTGAAAAGGCTGTTGGTGAAGATCAAGATTGGGAAAAAGCAACTCAATCGTTAAAGCATGCTATGGAGAGAGAAAATCTTCCGTATGAAATGGATGAAGGCGGCGGTGCGTTTTACGGACCTAAAATTGATATTAAGATTAAAGATGCATTGAACCGTGAATGGCAGTTAAGCACAATTCAATTTGATTTCAACCTGCCTGCAAGATTCAAAATGACTTATATCGGTGAAGATGGCAAAGAACATCAGCCCTATATGGTTCATAGAGCATTACTTGGTTCAATAGAAAGATTCATGGGAATTTTAATTGAACATTACGGCGGTGCTTTTCCTCCATGGTTAGCGCCAGTTCAAGTTGCTGTAATTCCGGTTTCGCAAAATTTCTTTGATTATGGTAAAAAAGTTGTAGCTGAGTTAAAATCAAAAAATATTATTGTTGAGCTTGATGAGCGAAATGAGAAGATCGGATATAAAATTCGTGATTGGGAAACTCATAAAGTACCATATATGTTGATAGTAGGAGAGAAAGAAAAAGAATCCGGAACGGTATCGGTTCGCCAACATAAACTTGGAGACAAGGGAAGTATATCACTGCAAGATTTTATAAATACGATTTCTGAAGAAATAAACAACAGAGTAAATCACATTTAAGCGAGGTATTCCATTAGTCAAATAAAATATCGAGTCAACCAGGAAATTAGAATTCCAGAAGTTAGGCTCATAGGACCCAATGGAGAAGCTATTGGTGTTGTATCAATAAAAGATGCACTTAAAAAATCAGAAGAAGCTCAGATGGATTTGGTTGAGATTGCCCCTCAGGCAACCCCTCCGGTTTGCAAGATCATTGATTACGGCAAATTTTCATATGAGATTCAGAAAAAAGAGAAACTTCAGAAAAAGAAACAACAGGTTAGCGTATTAAAAGAGATTAGACTACATCCAAATACAGATACACATGATTTCGATTTTAAAGCAAGACACGCAATTAATTTTATAGAGGATGGCGATAAAGTAAAAGTATCTGTAATATTTAAAGGAAGAGAATTAGCATATACAGAAATAGGCGAGACATTGTTACGGAAATTCCTTGAACGCTTAGCAGATGTTGCTAAAGTTGAACAGGAACCAAAGTTTGAAGGAAGGGCAATGCACGCAATTTTAGCACCGTCAAAAAGCAAAAAGAAAAAATAAACAGGTGAACAAATGCCAAAAATGAAAAGTAATCGTGGAGCGGCTAAAACATTTCGCAAAACCGCATCCGGAAAGATCAAAAGAAATAAAGCTTTTAAATCACACATACTTACTTCTAAATCTACCAAGAGAAAAAGAGGATTGAGAAAATCCACTTTAGTCTCTGCATCCGAACAGAAGCGTATAACCAGATTAATTCAATAAGGAGAAAGTAATACCATGCCAAGGTCAGTCAATCACGCAGCGTCAAAAGCGAAGCGTAAGAAAATTCTTAAAATGGCGAAGGGCTACTGGGGTGCCCGGGGCAATGTTTATACCATTGCTAAAACTGCAGTTGAAAAAGGTTTGCAGCACGCGTACAGAGACCGCAAACTTAAAAAGAGAGAATTCCGTTCATTATGGATTGTCAGAATTAACGCTGCATCTAGATTGAATGGCACAACATATTCGCGTTTAATTAATGCCCTCGATAAGAAAGGCATTACAATTAACAGAAAGTTATTAGCAAGTATGGCAATTGAAAATCCTCAAGCTTTTACAGATATCGTAAAATTTGCTATGAACTAATTTTTTCCCTCCCGAGCTCTTAAAAAAGTTTCGGGAGGGAATTTTTTTAAATTGTCGGGAATACAGAAATGATTAACAAGATTGATGAAACCCGAAAAAGTTTTGACGAAGACCTCTCAAAGGTTGATTCATCCGCCGCACTTGAAGAACTGCGCATCAAATTCCTCGGCAGAAAAGGTTTAGTCTCTCAACTTTTTGAATCCCTCAAAGATGTTTCAAAAGAAGATAAACCGAAAGTTGGACAAGCACTCAATCAATTAAAAATCCATACTCAATCTAAATTTGATGAGATGAAAGAAAATTTTGAGAAGAGCGAAAACAAATCTGAAAGTTTTGTTGATTTATCTTTAGCTGGCAGAACTCGAACAATCGGAAGCAAACATATTCTCACTCAAACTTTAGATGAAATTAAAAATATATTTAAAGGACTCGGTTTTTCAGTCTATGAAGGACCGGAATTAGAATCCGATTACAATAATTTTGAAGCTTTAAATTTTGCACCCGATCACCCAGCACGTGATATGCAGGACACTTTCTTTGTTACAGAAGATTTTTTATTGAGAACGCATACTTCCCCGGTTCAAGTTAGATTGATGACGGATAAGAAGCCGCCGCTGCGCGCTATAATGCCTGGTAAAGTTTTTCGTAATGAAGCCATTAGCGCAAAAAGTTATTGTCTGTTCCATCAAGTTGAAGGTCTTTACGTTGATACAGATGTAACATTCGCAGAATTAAAAGGAACATTGGTAGCGTTCGCAAAACAATTCTATGGTCAAGACGTTAAGTATCGGTTTCGTGCAAGTTTTTTCCCATTTACAGAACCAAGTGCAGAGATGGATGTGTGGTGGCAGCCGAAAGGTAAAGAAGGACGGTGGCTTGAAGTTCTTGGATGCGGAATGGTTGATCCGAATGTGTTAAATAATGTTGGAATTGATCCGGAAAAATATTGCGGCTATGCTTTTGGAATGGGTGTAGAAAGAACAGCAATGCTTAAGTATGGTATAGGCGATATCAGAATTTTATTTGACAACGATAAAAGATTCTTGACTCAATTTTAATGACAGTTTAACGGTGATAAAATGAAAATTTCTCTCAATTGGTTAAATGATTATATCAATCTAAAAGAGATCTCATTAGAAGAGATTCTTGATAAATTGACTTATGCGGGATTGGAAGTAGAAGAAGTAGAAGACCAGGCAAAAAATTACGAGAAGATGGTTGTTGGATTAGTGATGGAAGCGAAGAAACATCCGAACGCAGATAAGTTATCGTTATGCAAAGTTAGCGACGGCAAAGAAGAATTTAATGTGGTTTGCGGTGCGCCAAATGTTGCGTCAGGGCAAAAAGTTGTTTTTGCTAAAGTTGGTTCAATTATTCCAAATGGAAAATTGAAATTAGAAAAAGCGAAGATCCGCGGTGAAGTTTCATTCGGAATGATCTGTTCGGAAAGAGAATTAAATATTAGCGATAATCACGAAGGCATAATGGTTTTAAATCCTTCTTTGAAAGAAGGAACATCTATTGCAGATGCACTTGAAATGAATGATGTAATTCTTGAAATTGCGATTACGCCGAACCGTGCCGATGCTTTAAGTCATATCGGTATTGCACGCGATCTAGCTGCGCTCTTCAACATTCCGTTGAAGTATCCCGAAATAAAATTAAATGAATCCGGCAAAAAATCGGATGAACTTGCTGCTGTTGAGATAATTGATGTTGAAAATTGTCCACGTTACGTTGGTAAAGTTGTTACAAATGTTGTTATAAAAGAATCGCCGGATTGGTTAAAGAAGAGAATAAAAATTATCGGTTCACGTCCGATAAATAATGTTGTTGATGTTACAAATTTTATTCTTCATGAGGTTGGACAACCGCTTCATGCATTCGATCTTGACAAGTTGAACGGAAAGAAAATAATTGTCCGCTCTGCCGGAAACGATACAAAATTTACAACGCTTGATTCTAAAGAGAGAAATCTTCAACCCAAAGATTTAATGATATGCGACACTAAGAGAGCTGTTGCTATTGCCGGAGTAATGGGAGGAGAAAATTCCGAAGTTACAGAATCGACAAAAAATATCTTAATAGAAAGCGCGTTCTTCAATCCATCTTCAATTAGAAAAACCGCGAAGAATCTTGGACTTTCGACGGATGCTTCATATCGATTTGAACGGGGAACCGATCCTAATATTACTTTGTGGGCTGCAAGGCGTGCGGCTCAATTAATCCAGGAAACTGCCGGCGGCGAAATTTCTTTTGGTGAGATTGACGCATTCCCAAAACCGATTGCTATAAGGAGTACAAAACTTCGTTTCTCTCGGCTCGATCAAGTGCTAGGTTATCATATTGAAAGCACAGAAGTCGAAAATATTCTAGTGAGCCTTGGATTTGAAATTACAGATAATTCCAAAGGTGAATTGAACGTAAATATTCCGTCATACCGCCATGATGTTGAAAGGGAAATTGATTTGATTGAAGAAGTGGCAAGAATTTACGGCTACAATAAAATTCCGGAAGTGAATAAAATTTCGGTAACTCTCGAAGAAAAAGTTGATCATTCGGCATTTGACGACAAAGTAAGAGTCTATTTAAACTCACTTGGGTTTTATGAAATAATAACGAATTCACTTTTGAGTGAAGAGACAGCAAACCGTTTTGGCAAACCGGTGCATGTGATGAATCCGCAGAGTAGTGAAATGTCACATTTGCGTCCTTCTTTGTTACCGGGAATGATGACAACCATTTCCAATAACTTGAAAGTAAATGAAAAAGATCTACAACTATTTGAAATTGGAAAAGTTTTTGAAAAATTGAGCGACGCAAAGATTAAGAGTTTTGACGATTTCAAAGAATCAGAACAATTACTGATGATAGCAACCGGGAATTTCACAAGAACAGAATGGTTTGAAAAAGACAGATCATTTGATATCTACGATATGAAAGGACTGGTTAATTCATTATTGGTGAATTTGTTACCGGGAGTCACATTCGGGGATCATTTTTCGGAAAACGATTTTCCATTCTTAGATTACGGATTTCAATTAACTGCAAGTGGAAAGATTTTAGGAGTCTGTGGAAAACTGAAAAAAGAAATTTGCTTGTTATTTGACATCAATCAGGATGTTTTCCTATTTCAAACTCATCTGGATGAATTGAAGCAAATTCTTCTTCCAAAGAGAGCATTCAAGGATTTGTTAAAATTTCCTAAAGTATACCGCGACTGTGCATTTGTTTTTGACGCGAATATCAGATCGGACGAGGTTACCGAAGTTATAAAGGAAAATGGTTCTAACTTGTTGCATAATGTAAAGTTATTTGATATCTTTCAAAGTGAAAGCTTAGGATCGGGTAAAAAGAGTCTTGCTTTTCAACTGGAATATTATGATCCGGCTAAAACATTAACTGAAGAAGAGATCGAAAAAGTATTTAGTAAAACGGTTAAATCAGTTGAACAAAAGTTTAATGCACATTTAAGAGGCGCTTGATTGTCGGAAATTTCTAAATATGATTTGTTTATTGATGAATTGAATGCTCTCGAAAAACAAATCTATTATTTCTTGCAAAAAGGAAGTGATCTTCAAGAGGCAAATCAAGCGTTAAATAACAGAATAATATTACTTGAAAGAGAAAATGACACTCTGAAAAAGAAAATTTCGGAGATTGAAGGTAAAGTTAGTAAATCACTATTTAATGGTGAGAACATTTTTGGGGGTGAAACCTTTAATTTAGAGGAGAAGGAAGCGCTTAAGAACAAAATAAGCGAATTGATAGCAAAGATTGACTATCATTTGCGTTCTTAAATTAGTTTAAAGATGGAATAGATAAAAATGAGCGAAAAAAAGAAGCTGAAAGTAAAAATTTTTGATAAAGAATATTCACTGCTGGTAGAAAACCAGGAGATTGCTGCAGAGTTAGCTGAATATGTCAATACGATGATGGAAGAAACAAAAGAAGAGTTACCAGATCAAACGAAAGATACAATTGCCATCATTGCCGCTTTGAACATAGCATATGATTTATTTGTAGAAAAGAATAAATATCGTGAATTCAGCATTCAGGCGACAGACAAAATCAAAAAAATCAAGCTTCTTCTAAACGAATCCAAATTTATGTCTAACCCATCATAACTTTCCGCGCTGCCGTGTCATTTATAAAAAAGAACTAATAGTAGACTATTAGGGTTATCAGCTCGCGGCGTGTATTACAGGCCTCATCCCGATTCGTCGGGATCCCGTTTAGGCGGGACCAGTGGAAGTAAAAAGCGTCGGGTGGTTTCCCGCAATGCATAGTTATAAAAGAGGTTCTTTACTGTAATTAGACCGGCAGTTGCGGCTTAAATATATTGTTAATGGAGGAAATATGCAGGTAGATTTGTTAATTGGAATTGGAGTTGCTGCCATTCTGGTAGTGCTGGCTTTTATTGTAGGTTGGTTTATTAATTCCAAACTTGGTAAAAATAGTCTTGTTAATGCAAAAGAAAAAGCTGAAAGATTAATTGAAGAAGCGGATAAAGAAGCAAAAAATATTAAAAGAGAAAAGCTTCTCGAAGTAAAAGATGAATGGCTAAAAAAGAAACAAGAATTTGATAGTGAAGTAAACAACAAAAGGCAAAAACTTCAGAACCACGAGAAACAATTAGAATCGCGTGAAGAAAGTCTTGAAAAAAAATATGATGTGGTTACTCAAAAAGAAAAAGTAATCAAAGAAGCAGAAAAAAGTATTGCATCTCAGAAAGAAGATCTTGATAGAAAACATTCCGAATTAGACCGCCTGGTAGTTGATCAAAATGTTCGCCTCGAAAAAATTGCACAATTAACGGCTGATGAAGCAAAAAAGATGTTGATGGAAAATATGATCAACAAAGCCAAAACCGATGCTGCACAATCAATTAAAGAAATTAGAGATCAAGCTAAAATCGACGGTAAAAAAGAAGCACAGCGTATTACAATTCAAGCAATTCAGAGAACTGCTGTTGATCATTCAGTCGAGTCAACTGTCTCTGTTGTCCAGATTCAAAACGATGAAATGAAAGGAAGAATTATTGGGCGTGAAGGCAGAAACATCCGCGCGTTCGAAGCTGCTACAGGTGTCGATGTGATCGTTGATGATACGCCTGAAGCCGTGATCCTATCGGCATTCGACCAATTCAGAAGAGAAGTGGCAAGAATTTCATTAGAAAGATTAATCGCGGATGGAAGAATTCATCCGGCAAGAATTGAAGAAGTAGTTGCAAAAGTTGAATTGGAACTTGATGAAGAAATTCAGAAAGAAGGCGAGAACACATTAATTCAACTAGGTTTACATGGTGTTCACATCGAATTAGTTAAGCATATTGGAAAGATGAAGTACCGTTCAAGCTACGGACAAAATTTATTACAGCACAGTATAGAAGTAGCTTATCTTACCGGAATCATGGCTGCGGAACTTGGTCTCGATACAAATTTAGCACGGCGTGCTGGATTGCTCCACGATGTAGGCAAAACGATTGACCGTAATGTCGAAGGTCCTCACGCATTACTGGGATACGATCTCACAAAAAAATATAACGAACATCCGATCGTAGTCAACGCGGTTGGAAGTCACCATGAAGATATTGAAATGGAACATCCGATTGCGGCTTTAGTACAGGCGGCAGATGCAATTAGCGGCGCAAGACCGGGTGCAAGAAGAGAACCTCTTGAGAGTTACGTCAAGCGCTTAGAGAACCTTGAAGCGATCGCTAAATCATTTGAAGGCGTTGCCAAGACTTACGCAATTCAAGCCGGCAGAGAAATTCGTGTTGTTGTTGAACCCGATAGAGTTGATGATGTTTTCTCAGACCGTCTGGCAAATGAGATTGCTCAAAAAATTCAAGAAGAAATGGAATACCCAGGACAAATTAAAGTTATGGTAATTAGAGAAGTTAGAAAGATTGCTTACGCGAAATAAAATTGTTCTTAAGTATCTTTTCAATCTTTTTTCTTCGTGATTTGGTGTCTTAGCGGCAATATGGGTTAATCGTAACTTACGCTGCATCAGATTTCGCCACAAAGGCACAAAGACACAAAGACTTTCCTTTTATTGGAAACAATATTGAGTAAAAAATTAAAAATAGCGGTTACCGGGGGAATCGGTTCGGGTAAATCACTCGTTACAACTATTATAGAAAAATCCGGCTATCCCGTAATCAGATCTGATGAAGTAGCAAAAGAATTGATGCGTAAAGACGAAGCGATTAAGAGAAAAATAATTAAAGAATTTGGTCCGCCTTCATATAACGAAAAAGGACTGAATACAAAATATCTTGCCGAAAATATATTTACGCATCCGCAAAAAGTTGAGAAGATCAATTCGATAGTTCATCCGCCTACGATTAATAAAATTGAAGAATTAACTTCGCAATTATTCTTAAAGAGCAAGATAGTCTTTGTTGAATCGGCTTTGATTTACGAAGCGAATATTCAAGATTGGTTCGATTATGTAATACTAATTTATGCTGATGAAGCAACACGGATAGCCCGCGTAATGAAAAGAGAGACAATTACACAAGAAGATCTTAGGAACAGGATCGGTTCTCAAATTTCCGACGAGCAGAAGAAGGGAGCAGCGGATTTTGTAATTGAGAACAATTCAACAACGGCTGAATTGGAGAAGCGGACTCTCTTTATTCTCAATATTTTAAAGGCAATTGCAGAGTAAACTCTAAAAAAGATAAAAACATCCTTCCTTGATTTCCATTTACCCATGGGCTAATTTTGTGCGGTCATTTTCCAAAATAAGGTGCTGAAGTGAAACTAATTAATAGTGCTATTGTAAGTTTTGTAAAAATACTCCCGAAACCTGTTGTTCATATTTTTGCAAAAAAGTATATCGCCGGTAATACACTGGATGATGCAGTAAGAGTAACAAAAGAATTGAATGCAATGGGAATTCTTACAACCATTGATGTTTTAGGCGAAGCGGTGAATAATAAACGTGAATCTGAACTGGCTAAAAAAGAATGCTTGGAAGTTCTTGACGCGATTGAGCATCACAAACTAAATGCTAATCTTTCATTAAAACCGACACAATTAGGATTGGTACTGGATAAAGAATTTTGTTATGCTCAGATTTCTGAAATACTCGAGAAAGCAAAAGGATATGATAATTTTGTCAGAATTGATATGGAAGACTCATCAGCAACAGATCTAACTTTTGATCTTCTACACAAAATGAAAGAAAAATACACTAAAGTCGGTGTGGTGGTACAAGCTTATTTAAGAAGAACTTTTGATGATGTTGAAAGGGAGAATAAAGAAGCGACCAATTACCGTTTATGCAAAGGTATTTATGTTGAAGCCGAAGAAATTGCTTTCAAGGGGAAGCAGGAAGTAAGGGATAATTTCTTAAAAATATTAGAATTGATACTGGATAACGGGAACTATGTAGGGATAGCTACACATGATGATTATCTGGTAGCTGGCGCATATGAATTGATAAAAAAGAAAAATATTTCGAAGGATAAATTTGAATTTCAGATGCTCTACGGAGTAAAAGAAAATTTGCGAGATAAGATAAATAAGGACGGCTATAAGGTTCGAATTTATGTACCGTTCGGTGAACATTGGTACAAATATTCAATTAGAAGATTGCAAGAGAATCCTGCTATGGCATGGCATATTACAAAAAGCATTTTCTCTTTTAATTGATGAATGTTCTTGGGATCGAAAGCTCGTGTGATGAAACTTCCGTCGCGGTAATTTCCGAAGGAAAACTTCTTTCAAATCTGATTTCATCTCAAGACTTTCATACAAATTACGGCGGAGTTGTGCCCGAACTATCAAGCCGGGCACATCTTCAAATTTTACTCCCACTTGTGAAACAATCCTTAAAAGAATCCGGAATTACACTTAATCAAATCGATTTAGTCTCTGCCACGGCAGGCCCCGGTTTAATTGGTGCTCTCCTAGTAGGTTTAACTTTTGCAAAAGGTTTTGCTTTTAGTGTTAACAAACCTTTCATACCGGTAAATCATATTGAAGGACATATTTTTTCCGGATTCTTAATGGAAGAGAAACCGGAATTTCCTTATTTGTGCCTAGTGGTCTCCGGAGGGCATTCGTTACTTCTGTTAGTTGAAAGTGAAACAGAGATTAAAAAGCTCGGGACAACAATTGATGACGCGGCAGGAGAGGCATTCGATAAGATCTCTAAATTGTTGGGTTTTGGTTATCCCGGAGGACCGAAAATTCAAGAAGCGGCGTTAAACCAGAGGACCAACTTTGTCGAATTTCCGATTGCGCAATGCAAGAATGAATTTGATTTCTCTTTCAGTGGACTAAAAACTTCAGTACTTCGATTTATTCAAAAAGAATACGGCGACGCAACTAAGATTCCGGCTGAAGATCTTCCTTTAATTGCGGCATCATTCCAATACTCTGCCGTTAAAGCACTTGTGGTAAATACAGATAAAGCGCTTCGGAAATATAAAGTCAATTCAATTTCATTAGTCGGCGGTGTGGCTGCGAATAAAATGCTGAGAAATGAATTTCAAAAACTGGCAGTTAAGTATAAAAAGAAACTTGTAATTCCTTCTCCGGAATTTTGCGGTGATAACGCCGCGATGATTGCTTACCGGGGTGTACAGCTTCATAATGCAGGAATCAAGTATTCATTCGATTTTAATGCTTTCCCGAGTCTGAGCGATCACACTTTCATTAAATAATTCCAAATTGCACAATTATATTCGCACTCTATAAAATAAAAATTTTCAATATATTAGAATTGCTCTAAACAAAAATTGAATTTATGCCTGAAGTGAAAAAACCTAATAAACCGATCATTACAAGAAAAGAACTTGTAATTGTTTCAGCTTTTTTCGGATTCATTCTAATCCTCCTGATCATAACATTTTATTCTCCAAATTATTACAAGAATACCGAACCGGTTGAGATTGATATTGCACACGGTTCGACGCTTTCGCAAGTGATTGATTCTCTTTATGCCCGTAAAATAATTCCGAACAAAATGAATATGAAGATAATTGCATATTTATACGGAGCGGAGAAAAAAATAAAAGCCGGCAGATATAATATTCCCAACGGATTGAATTACATTAAACTGGTTGAACTTCTTATTAACGGTTCCCCAGCGGCACAAATTTTAGTTACTTTGCCCGAAGGAATCTGGCAAACTGAGGTTGCTCAAATTTTGAAAAATAATTTACATATTGATTCTGCCAAAGTGATGGAGTTAAGCAAAAGCAGATCGTTTCTGAATTACCTGGACCTGGATGTTGATAATTTAGAAGGGTACCTTATGCCCGAAAGTTATTACTTCTATTCAAACAGCAGCGCTGAGGAGATATTAAAGAAACTGAAAGATGAGATGGATAAATTCTTCACTCCAAAAATTACTGCGCGTATGAAAGAACTGAGGATGACTAAAAACCAGATTCTTACATTAGCGTCAATTATTGACGGCGAATCGAATTTAGTTAGCGAGTTTAAAACTATTTCCGGTGTTTATTACAACAGGTTAAAAATCGGAATGCCTCTTCAAGCCGATCCGACAGTTCAATATTTGATCCGGGACAAACATAAAAACAGAATCTTCAAAAAAGATTTACAGATCGATTCAAGGTTCAATACATATAAATATTACGGCTTACCGCCCGCACCCATCAACAACCCGGGTAAAGACGCAATTAGAGCGGCACTCTATCCGGAAAAGAATAATTATTTATATTTTGTAGCAAACGGAAACGGCGGACATATATTTTCTAAAACCAACAACGAACATGAACTAAATGTGAGCCGGTACAGACAATGGCGAAGAAATCAAAATTAATATTTAAAGTAGCAGCATTATTCGCGCTGGTAATATTTTCAAAATGCGCAAATCAGTTGCCGCCGGGAGGCGGAGATGTGGATAAAACCCCTCCTACAATTATAGATCTCCATCCGGCAAACGGAACAACCAACTATCACGAAAATTATTTTGAATTAACATTCAGTGAATATGTTGATAAGCGCTCTATTCAAGATGCTATCTTTATTTCTCCTTCATTGAAATACCCGTTGGAATATGATTGGAGCGGAAGATCTCTAACAATTAATTTTCAAGATACTCTCAAACAGAATACAACATACACAATTACAATTGGAACCGATGTTAGAGATTTGAACAATAATAATAAAATGGCGGAACCTTTGACGTTCGCATTTTCCACCGGCGATAAAATTCACACCGGAAAAATCAGCGGAAGAATTTATGACCCTAACTCCGACGGCATTATGATTTTTGCTTATAAGAATGACGGCGAGGCGATTAATCCCGGTAAACAATCACCGGATTATGTTTCGCAAGTAGGAAGGAACGGAAAATATTCTCTTTCCGGAATAGCAGACGGTGCTTATACGATTTTCGCAATCAGAGATAAGCTGAAAGATCTTAAATATAAAAAGAATGAAGATGAATACGGAGTTCAGTTCAAAACGGTTGATTTAAAAGACCAGTTAAACGCAGTTAATGATGTCGATTTCTTAATTACAAAAGAAGATACTATTGCGCCAACTATAACAAATGTTATTATGAAGGACCGTAATCATCTTCTGATCGAGTTCACAAGTAAAATTGACAGCATTAGACTATCCCCATCTAATTTTTATTTATTCGATTCGACCGCAAATAAAAAAGTGTTACCAAAATATATTTTTAAGGGAGACGCAAGGCCTTATCAATTCTATCTTGTTTTAGGCGATACTTTGGAGAAGAAAGAGGGCTGGATTTTAGTTTCTAACGGGATCTATAATATTGATTCTATTAAATCCACAGAAGGGAAAAATTCCATTACGGTTAAAAACGACCGCGATACTTTAAAGATAAAGCCAAATAGAGTTGGCGGCGAGCTGCCAGATGGCAAAGTTGATTTCGAGGACGCTAAGATCAATCTAACATTTAATGATGCAATTGATTCAACTACAGTAAAAACAAGATTACTTATTCTAGATTCTAAAAAGGATAATTATCCGTTTGCAATTAAACGTATTGATGATGCCGCATATATAATTACTGTGTTATCCAAGTTAAGACAAAGTACAGAATACACAATTAATCTCAATCTGAAAAATTATACGGATTTAAGCGGCAACGATATTGATTCTCTTTTCCAAAATAAAATAACTACATCGAACGAACTCGATTTCAGCGGTGCGTCCGGAAATATCGAAAACAATTCAGATTCTTCAAATGTTATTGTAGTTCTGCAAAACACTACTGTGAATAAAATTAAATACTCGCAAAAGGCGGGACCGAAAAGTGATTTCGAATTCAAAAAAGTTGTGCCCGGTAAATACCTGGCGTGGGGCTTTAAGGATAAAAATAAAAACGGCAAATACGATTACGGTACTATCTTGCCATTCAAACATTCCGAAGAATTTAAGTTTTATCCCGATACATTAAATCTTAGAGCGCGGTGGCCAGTAGGCGGGGTGAATATTGATTTCAAAAAGTAATTGAGAATTGAGAATTACAAATTTAGACGGGAGGAAAGAAGGAATGAATGAAAAATGAAAAAAGAAAAGAATGAAAAAGAAAAAAGTGAATCAAAGAAATGAATAAAAATGAGCTTAATCATTTAAGTGGTTTGTTCAAGGTTTAACATAGTTCATCTATTTTCAATTAACCCGAACATGATTTCATCTGACGGCTCAAATATAATTTCCGGTAGTTTCATAGTACTTTCCAACGCTTCCAAAATGCTTTCCAGCGGTTACTAAGCGATTTCCAGCGGTTTCAAAGTTGTTTCCAATGATATATAAGCAGTTTCCAGCGAAATCAAAGGTGTTTCCAATTGTTCGCAAGCAGTTTCCAGTGATTCCAAAGTCATTTCCAATAGTTTAAATGTGATTTCTAAAGGGTTCAATGTACTTTCCAAAGGAGTTTAACTGTTTTTTGATGGAGTAAAAGTGCATTCTAAACAAATAATTGAGGGTACCGGTGAAGGAAATACTCTTTCATAAAGAATTAACGCGGATTTATAGAATGAAAATTTGATTCCACCCCAAGAAAGGAATACAATCTTTAAAGAGAATAAAAAAATGATTGACATAGTTTAAGTTAATAATTAAGTTATTGCAGAAATTTTCAATAGAAGACCCTCAGTACTGGCATTCTTAAATGGGGCAATAATGTTTATGTGGTGTAACTCTTCAAAAAAATAATTTAATCAATTTATACTGGGGTATGCCGTAAAACCCAATAATTAATTAACAATAATTATTCGGAGGTGAGTATGGCGATTAAAATTGATTACCTACTACAGGACTGTGAAGCGCTTATTCAAACAATTGACGATAACAGAAGCGCAATGACAGCAAAGGGATTTTCGGATTCTAACTACACGGCGTTAATTGATGCCAAAGAGAATCTGAAATCGAAGGAAGCAGCACAGCAGAAGGCGGTTAAGCTCGTTGGAGATAAAACCGCCGAGCAGAATCTTTCTATTACGGAAGTAACAAATTTGATTAAAAAAATACGGAACTCCGCAAGGAGCAGTTACGGGAATGACGAGCGGAATCTTAAACTTTTCAGAATAGGCGAACTAATTCCAACTTCTGTAAAGAAACTGAGACCGATGTGTGAATATTTGAGCGGTTTGATTCTTGAGAAGCAGGAGATGCTATTGCAGAATGGATTAATGCAGGAAGATATTGACGAGCTAAATTCCGCATACGGAAAGCTTGTATCGGTTGACGCGTCCCAGGAGAATGCAAAGAAGCTTCAGGTGACGGCAACATTGATGCGAGATGAAGCGGCAGAAAAATTGAAAGACAAAATGTTTAGAGCGCGTAATTTTGCGAACGCTTGTTTTTCTAAGAACCCCGAGATTCTTATTCAGTTCAAACCAATAGCAAAAGGGGCGGGAGGAAGAAAAGAAGCTGAGAATGTTCCGGAGGAGAAGGAAGTTCCGGTTGGTTAGTTGAATACGTGAGACGTGAAACGGGAAAGGTGAAACGGGAAAGGAGGCTGTCGGCAATCAGCTTCTAGCTGACAGCTTTCTTTAAATTTCTTTGAATAGTTTTAATTTTGTTTTAAGTTGTAAATGGAAGAAGGGGAAATTCCAATGTTATTAGAAAGGAAAGAAAGTTCTAACGGTGAAGCAGTAAGAAAAATCATTTCACCAAACAATCAAAAGCTAAAGCTTTTAGATCAGGTAAGAATTACGCTCCGCACAAATCATTACAGCCGTAAAACAGAAGAAAGCTATACATCCTGGATAAAGCAATTCATAATTTTCAATAATAAAACACATCCTCAAGAACTTGGACCAGAAGAGATAAAAAATTTTATTACTCATCTTGCTGTTAAAAGACATGTATCATCCTCAACTCAAAACCAAGCATTACAAGGAATTCTTTATCTATATAAAAATATATTAAAGAAAGAAGTTGGGTGGATTGATGACATAAAACATGCAGCGAGAGTTAAGCACCTTCCAGTAGTGTTTTCGAAAAGTGAAGTAATAAAGATATTTGAGCATCTTGAAGGAATACCAAGGTTAGTTGTTTCTCTTTTGTACGGTGGAGGATTACGACTGGCAGAATGCCTTGGCCTAAGAGTTAAAGATATAGATTTTGATTACAAGCAAATAATAGTACGTGATGGAAAAGGTGAGAAAGATCGACATACAGTTCTACCGATGTCAATCCAAACAGAGTTGAAAAGACATTTAAATGAAGTTTATAAACAACACAAAAAAGATTTAAATAGCGGTAAAGGTGAGACAATTCTTCCATATGCACTAAAGAGAAAATATCCGAATGCAGGTAAAGAATTCGGTTGGCAATACGTATTTCCCGCAGATAAATTTATAAAAGATAAGGAGAGCGGCTTACTATTTAGATATCATTTACACGAAAGTACAATCCAACGGGCTGTTAAAGAAGCAATTAATAATGCAGGTGTAAATAAACCGGGAAGCCCACATACATTCCGTCATTCTTTTGCTACTCATCTTTTAGAGAATGGCTCCGACATAAGGACGATACAAGAATTACTAGGGCATCAATCGGTTAAGACTACAATGGTTTATACACATGTATTGAATAGAGGGATTGGAGTAAAAAGCCCTTTGGATTACTGAGAGTTAGGATTATAGATATGCACGACCCTATTTTAAAATATTGAGAAAATTGAAAGTTTTGGAAGAAATTGGAACATAGATATGCAGCTGGACGCTGTTCTATGTTCTTTAGACAATTATCCCGTTCAGCATAAGTAATAGTTATATGCTAATAGTAAAGTGAATATTAAACAATGCACAAAAAACAATTATTATATCTTGGAATAATTATTCCAATTGTATTTTGGATGACAACAATTATTTGTGGTTATATTTTAGGTGACTACAATC